>JADFNR010000145.1 GCA_022563275.1 Chloroflexota bacterium
GGGCGATGTTGTTGTTGGCGGAGCAGATGAAGGCCACCAGACATTCCCAGGGCTCGGTGCGCAATATCCGAAGGCCAGGATATTTGTTGACCATTTCCGCCACCCGCGCGTCACGGCTGATGTCCAAGTAGATGTCTTCGATATCGTCGTCCAACCGGAAGTACTCGCGCAGCATGGCCGCGGCCTCGGCCTCAGGTGAGGGTCCGGACAGAAATTCAACCGTCTGACCCGCTGGCGTCTGACCATTTTGGCGTATCTGGATGAATTCCCCGCGGACCACTCCCGAATACCAACCGTCCACCTTTTTCCACCGGTGGGCCTGGCCGCTCTCCAAGCTGGATGCCAGATCAAATGGCTGGTCGATGGTCAGTTCCAACATACTCTCCAAAAATTTGGTTTAGGCGATCCATTGGGCGGCCAACTGGCCGATGTTGGTCAGGCTGCTGGGCTTGAGGGTGCATGGGGGTATGGACCGCAAGAAAGAGCTGCCGTAGGATTTTCCGGTGATGCGGTTGTCCATGATGACGATGGTCCCCTTGTCCTCTTTGTTGCGTATCAGGCGGCCAAAGCCCTGGCGGAACCGCAGCACGGCCTGGGGGACGGAGAATTGATTGAACGGCTCGTCGTACTGATTGGACCGGGCCTTCACGATCGGGTCGGTGGGGACCTGGAACGGCAGCCGGGTCAACACCAGGGCTTTAAGCATCCCCGATGGCAGGTCAACTCCCTCCCAGAAACTGCTGGTGCCCAGAAGCACGCTGTCGGGCTCCTCGGCGAACCGGGTCATCAATTGCTGGGCCGAGCCGTCCACGCTCTGGGCCAGCACCTGGATGCCCTCGCCCATCAGCGGGGCGCGGAGCCGCTGGGCCACCGCGCGCAGCGAAGCGTAGGAAGTGAAAAGGGCCATGGTCCGGCCTTTCATGGCCGTGCCCAGGTCGGTCAGGACTTTGACCATGGCGTCGACGTACCGGTCGGAGTTGGGCGGCGGCATGTCTTCGGGGATCAGGAGCAGCGCCGCCTTCTGATAATCGAAGGGCGAACCGACTAAAAGTTCCTGGGAGTCGCCGCCCACCCCCACCCGGCTCTTGAAGTATTCAAAACTGCCCTCGGTGCTGAGGGTGGCGCTGGTCAGGACCACGCTGTCTTTATGCTGGAACAGATCGGCGGCCAGGGTGCTGCTGATGTCCAGGGGCGCCGAGTTGAGCGAGATGGCCGGGTTGCCCCGCATCTGGTCGTTGCTGACCCAGTGGATGTCGTCGTCCAGCGGGTTCCCCAAGATGGAGCTGAACTGGTCCCGCAGGGTCTCCACGTCGTCCATCAGGTTGGCCGTCTCCATGATCAGGGCCGGCTGGTCGGTGGCGGCGGGAAGTTTGGTCGATTCCAGGAACCGGTGCAACCGGCCCACGTTCTGGGCGGCCTGCTGCAGCCCCACGTCCAGGTTCTCCCATGCCAGGTGCAGGTCGGTCCAGCTCTGGGTGTTCCGTATCTGCGAGGTGATCAGCAGTTGGGGACCGTTGCTGTCTTGGGAACCCGACTTCTGATTGGCCTGGAAGCGCTCAACCTCCGCCCAGAGCCGCGCCCAGATCTGCCGGACCTTTGCGCCCTCCCCCTCAACTCCGGATACCGCAGTCTCGGCTTCCTGCCGCACGGATGAGGCCAAGCCTTCGGCGGCCATGGCCTGCCGAATCTGGGTGGTCAACCTGATCTGGGGTTCCCAGACCTCGTCCAGCTTGTCCTGTGACACGATGAAACCAAACTGCCTGGTGGCTTCGTCTTCCAGGTTGTGGGCTTCGTCGATGACCAGGTGTTGGTATTCGGGTATGAGGCCGCCGCCCCGGGCCAGGTCCGACAACAGCAGGGCATGGTTCACCACCACTATATGGGCCTGCTCCGCCCGCTCTCTGGCGGCCCGGAGGAAGCAGGGAGAACCGTCCCGGAGGCCGGGACAGAATCCCTTCTCGCCGGCTGATATGTGGCTCCAAGAACCGGCGTCCCGTCCGGCCAGGTTGATCTCCGCCCGGTCGCCGCTGGTCGTGTTTTGCATCCAGACGGAGGTCTTGGCCAGGAGGCGGGCGTCGTCGACGGTCGGCGAGTCGCCGCGGGCCAGATGGTTCCAGCGTCTCAGGCATAGGTAGTTGGTCCGGCCCTTGAGCAAAGCGGCCTTGAGGACCCCCTTCTCGACCAGTCCCGACTGCTCCAAGACCTCGGTAAGCGCGGGAATGTCCTTGTTCATCAACTGTTCTTGCAGGTTGATGGTGTTGGTGGAGATGACGACCCGCTGCCCCTTGGAGATGGCGAACAGCGCCGCCGGCAAGAGGTAGGCCATGGACTTGCCCACCCCGGTGCCGCCTTCCACCACCAGGTGCTGGTTGTGGTACATGGCTTTGGTGACGCCGGCCAGCATCTCTTCCTGTTCGGGCCGGTGTTCAAAGCCGGAAAACACCTTGGCGAAGGGGCCGTTTCGGGACAACAGCCCGGCGACCTTTTCCTCGGCCAGGTCGGCCAGCGAAGGGTCGGCGCGGCGTTTCTCCGGGGAGCCCAAGCGGATGGCCAGTTGCTCCAGGTCGAGGCCGGTAAGTCCCACTGAAGAGGTCCGGGAAGACGTTTGGGCGCCGCCGGCGCCTTCGAGACCGGCCAATATACCGCTGATGGACCAGCGGCTGCGGGCGGCCAGGTTGGAGAGATAACTCAACAGCCCGGAGTCTTGCTCGGCCGCCAGGCGCAGCAACTTGATGTACACATTCTTGGTGGCCATGGCGTCGGCCAGGGCCCGGTGGGCGTCGTTATGCTCCACTTCGAAGTGGGCGGTCAGGTACTTCAGGGAGTATTGCCGGGACCGGGGCATGAACACCGAAGCCAGGTCCCAGGTGTCGTAGGAGGGGTTGTTGAGCGTGACGCCATTGTTGGCCAGGAACCCGAGGTCGAACTGGATGTTGTGGCCGACGATGGGGTCAGCACCGAGAAAATCCTCGATCTCGGAGGCAACCGACGAGAAGAAGGGTGCGCGCTTCACCTGCTGGGGCGTGATGTGGGTCAGGCGCTGGATGAACTCGGGGATTGGAACCCCCGGATTGACCAGGGTCTGATAGGTCTCGATGACCTCGTCGCCACGAAACCGCACGGCGCCAATCTCAAGGATGGCGTGGCGGGAGGAGTCCAGGCCCGTGGTCTCCAGGTCCAGGGCCACATTTACCTGTTCAAAGGGGGAGATGTCCGAATCGAAAAGCACCATTTGACTCCCGTCACAACCTCACACATCAAAAAAACGAAAGGGTCATAACCCATGGCCATGACTGGGGAAGTTTAGCACGGGTAGCGACGCCGGTTCGACCCCAAAGTTACACCTTTAAGCCGCGAATGTGGCAATTTAGCTAGATGCCGTTTGAAGGGGTGGTTCGACAAGTCCCCCGATATATCGGGGAGACTTCCCCCCGATTCATCGGGGAGGACGCTCGATAGAATCGGCGCTCGACTGCGGTCGGGGCTCACCACGAACGGAGACAGGTATTCGCTTCACCAACAACGGATATCGGGATTATTTGCACCGATCGCGGGTTGGTGCAGGCCGGGCCTCGATTTAGGTCCCTTTTTGTCGCAGTTCTTGCCAAAGCGTGGTAGCCTCGGTTTCGGATTCCTCATACCACTGAATATTACCCAGCGGCCACGCTGACTGATTAGCACAACTGCCCCAGATCTATCACTTTGGAGCCGCCAGTGACTATATGGACTGAAGACCAATTATCCTCCATCCACAAGATGTTGAATCCCCGCTCCATCGCGGTGGTTGGCGCCACTCCCAGGATGCAGTATGGGGGCCGGATGCTGGCCGCCGCGCTGAAAGCGTCGGAAAGGATCAGCGTCTACCCGGTGAACCCCCGCTACGACGAAGTGATGGGCGTGAAATGTTATCCCAGCGTCAGCGATCTTCCTGAAACGCCCGACGTGGTGGGCGTGGTCGTGTCGTCCAAACAGGTGCTGGACGTGTTGAAAGAAAGCCATCAGAAGGGAGTCCGGGCCGCGATCGTGATCTCCGCCGGCTTCGCCGAACGGGCCACTCCGGAAGGGCGGGAGTTGCAGGACCAGTTGGGGTCCTTCGCCAGAGAGTCGGGGCTTCGCATCAGCGGTCCCAATTGCCTGGGTCTAGCCAACTTGAAAGATGACATCTGGATCAGCGCCTCTTCCCGGGGCGCCGAGGGCCTCACAGGACCGGTGGGTTTGGTCTGCCAGAGCGGGGCGTCGGCCTTCGGACCGTTCTTGACCCGGGCGGTCGACAGCGGCATCGGGCTCAGCTACATCATCTCCACGGGAAACGAGGCCGACTTGGATTTCTCGGATTTCGTGCGCTACCTGCTGGATGACGATGGCACAAAGGTGATCGCCGGTTTTGTCGAGGGATTCAAAGACGCCGGCAAGTTCGTGGCGGTGGCCAAACTGGCGGCCCAACGAGGCAAACCCATCGTCCTCATCAAGATCGGGCGATCGGAGTTGGGAGCCAAGGCCGCCCAGTCTCATACCGCCGCGCTCACCGGCCTGGACGCCCTCTACGACGCCGCCCTGTCCCAGTATGGGGTGATCCGTGTCTCTGACTACGATGAGCTCTTGGAGGTATCCAACCTCCTGGCCAACTCGCCGGCGCCGGCCGCCAAGGGTCTGGCCGTGGTCTCCCATTCCGGCGGCATCAGTTCCCTAACGGCGGACATGTGCGGGCAAGCGGGCTTGGAATTACCGGAACTTGGCGCTGCCGCCAGAGACGGAATCAACGGCGTTTTGAAGGGATTCGGGTGGGCGGCCAACCCTTCCGACGTCACCGGCTTCGCCAATAGCGAGTCTTTTCCGGAGATCATGCAACACATGGTCAACGACCCGGCGATGGGCACGCTGGTGGTGGCCAGCTCCGGCGGCGACGCCCAGGCGGAACAGGTCATCGCCCAGCGTGACCTGGCCCAAGAAAAGGCCCTGGCGTTCCTCTGGACCGGCAGCCGTAAAGAGACCGCGGGTCTGGATATGTTGAAAAAGGCCCGGATCCCCGTCTTTTACACACCCAACCGGTTGGCCACCGGAATCCGAAGTCTGCTGGATTATCATGCTTGGCTGGGCCACCGCGGCAAAACGGGATTCCCCGAATCTCCGGCCATCAGCCCGGAACAACAGGCCGCCGCCGCGCGGCTGGCCGCCACCGGCGGAGTCGCCCATTCAGAGCACCAGAGCAAGGGGTTGGTGGCCCAGTGGGGCGTTCCCATCACCAGAGAGACCCTGGTACAGAACGCCGGTGATGCCGTGGCGGCGGCAGGTGAGATCGGTTATCCAGTGGTATTGAAAGCGGACGTGACCGGCCTGCCCCACAAAACGGAGGCTGGTCTCGTCATGCTCGGACTCCAAGACGAGGTGGCAGTTCGGGCGGCTTACGAAGAGGTCATGTCCAATGCGGCGGGCATTGGAACCGGAATGAATGGCGTGTTGGTGCAGGAGATGGTGCTGAACGCCGTGGAAACGATCGTGGGAGTCAGCTACGATGACCAATTGGGACCCACGCTTTTATTCGGCGCCGGCGGGGTGATGGTGGAGGTCTACAACGACGTGGCCCTGCGCCTGTGTCCCATCGACGAGAGCGATGCCCGGGAGATGATGGCCGAGGTCAAGGGCGCGCGCCTGCTGGAGGGGTTCCGGGGCCGGCCGGCCGCCGACGTTGACGCCCTGGCCGAAACGCTGGTCCAGATCTCCTATCTGGGGGCGCAGTTGGAGGGCAGCCTGGCCGAGCTGGACATCAACCCTCTGATGGTCCTGCCGGTTGGGCAGGGTGTCAAAGCGGCCGACGCTGTGGCGGTATTTCGGGTATAGCCTGCCGCTACCCTGAGGCTGTCTCCAGCGCGGTCTTTTTCTCGGCGTCCCGCGATGCGCAGGCGATGGATGTCGCCAGCACCACCTTGGCCCATTCATCCACCGGCACGTCGATCATGCGGCCGGCAAAGGGCACCGCGGCGGTCCCGGCGGCGATGGCCTGGGCGAAGACCTCCCGCACTTGAGTGTAAAAATCCACCTGGGACTCGGTGGGAGTGAAAGCGGTGTTCACCGGGGCGATCCAAGAAGGGTGGGGACAGATGATCCCCTTGAACCCCAGGTTCTTGGAGTCGGTCGCGGTCTTGAGCATGTCCTCATCGGGCAGCAGGCGCGGCAGGGCGCCCAGAGGGTAGGCGGCGCCCACCGCTTGCACGCCCGCGGCGGTGGCTTCGATGGCCAGCCGGCCCCGCGCGTAAACGAAAGGGTCGAATTCAGGCGATGGGCTGACGCCAAGACTGGCCGCAAGGTCGCTCTCGTCCAAACCCACTTGCGAAACCCGCTCACTGGCGGCGGCGATCTCCCGGACCCGCATGACCGCATTGGCCGATTCCAAAAGCAGTATCAGCCTTAAAGTCCCAGGCTCTATCCCCCGCTTGTGCTCTGAAGAGGCCAAAACTTCAGATGCCGCGGCCACGTCCTCGGGAGACTCGACCCTGGGCAGCATGATGCCGGCCAGGCCGGGCCACACGGAAGCCTCAATATCGGCCGTCAAGAACTCTTTGTTGACCCGGACAAATACCTCAGCCGCTCCCTTGCCCACTACGGCGACGGCTTCCTTGACCAACTCCCGGGCCTCGGCCTTGTTGCCGGCCGTCACGCCGTCTTCCAGGTCCAGGGTGATGGCGTCGGCGCTGTGACGCCATGCTTCCCCCACGAACCGCGCGTTGGTTACCGGGACCATCAAGTTGGACCTGCGGACCAGAATGGGCATCTCCTATTCTCCCGCCTGTTCGACCCGGGCCACGGCTTCCGCCTTCTCCTGGTCGCGGCGGGCGCAGATTTCGGACCATTCCAGCAATTTGCGAGCCCGGGCCGCCTCGTAACGGTCGACGATCTTGCCGTCGATCTCGGCCCAGGTCCGTCCCGAAATTTCTAACTCCCGGTATTGTTCCAGCACTCGGCGGGCTTCTTCGGCCTCGTCCGGGGTCGGGGTGAACCCCCGGGTCTGCGGCTCCACCACGTTGGGATGAAGCCCGCCGCCCACCCGGAAGCCGCATCTGCGGGCGGCCTCGGCCTCCTGGAAAGCGCGGTCGGGGTCGCCGACGCTGCCGGTGGTGTTGGCCGTGAACGGCGCGGTATGAGGCTCAAGGTCTAGGGCCCGGGCGGCCAATTCCACTTCGCCCTTGCCGTAGACGAACTGGTCGAATCCCACGAACATCTCCACCCCAAGGTCTCGGGACATGTCGTAGCCGCCGGCGCCGCCGAATTCTCTTACCCGCGGGCTGGCGGAGGCGATATCGTAGGCGTTGGCCACTCCCACTGATGTCTCGATGTTGGCCCCGATCTCCACCGTTCCGGGACGTATCCCCCGTTCCCGCTCCAGCCGGGTGATGATTCGGTCCAGCTTCTCGATCTCCTCGGCGTATTCCGCCTTGGGATAATTGACCTTGGCCAGTCCCGGCCAGACGATGCCTTCCAGGTCCGCTTGGACCAGGTCGTGATTGATACGGGTGAACGCCTCGGCGCCGCCCTTGGTGACGTTGGCGATGGCATCCTTGATCAGGGTCCTGGCATAACCTTTCATGTGTTGGGGCACCGAGTCTTCTAGATCGAGGTTGATGAAGTCGCAGCCCCTTCGCCAGGCGTTGTCCACGAACCGTGGGGTGACCACCGGCATGGTCAGGCCCGAACGGTGCACCGCTATCTCTTTAGCCATCGAATCTCCCCCGTGGTGAAACTAGGGCGCCGGCACCGGACGCCCGTCCTTGGCGTCGGCCTTGGTCTGGTCATGGAGCGCGCAAGCAGAGGCCCGGTCGATGATGGCCTGGGCTTGCAGCGCCGCTCCGGCGTCGATGATCCGGTTTTCCCGGCGGATGGAGGCCGCGCCTTCCGTGACCGCGGCCTGATATCGTTCCAGCAACTCCTTAGCCTCATCCACCTCTTG
>JADFNR010000146.1 GCA_022563275.1 Chloroflexota bacterium
GCCCGCGTTACACGCTGAATGAAGTGCCGCATCCGCAGGCTTTCTTGGCGTTGGGGTTCTCGAAGACAAAGCCCTTGCCGTTCAGGCCGTCGGAGAAATCCAACTCGGTGCCGACCAAGTAGATGTAACTCTTTTTGTCGACGATCACTTTGATGCCGTGTTGCTCGACGACCTTTTCAGTCTCGCTGGCAACTAGGTCGCCGGTGATCTGGAGGTCGTAGGTCAGTCCGGAACAACCGCCGCCTTTGACGGCCACGCGGACCCCCACGTTGTCGTCGATGCCGTCTTTCTTGGCGAAGTATTTAATCTTGTCGGCGGCTTTCTCGGAGATTGCCACCGTAAGTTGCACACCATTCTGGGTTACGGGCATATCGTTCTCCCCCTGCGGTTAGCAGCGCTGTGCGGGGTTGGAATAATTTATTGGCTCCGGTACGGAGCGGACAAGACTATTGTAGGGCCTGGTATCTGGCTCAGTCAAGAAACTGAGGTTGCACCTGCAACCTAACTCAGCAACAGCGCTATGGTTTCGGCGCCCATGTATGTCTCCAGCAAGCCGGCGAAATGGCTGGCTTTGGTGGCGGTGCGGGCGTCGGCTTTGTCCAACAGGCCGGCCAGGGCCTCGGCGGTGTCCAGGGTGTTGGTGCGTACCTGTATCAAAGGGACTTCCCGTTGTAGCGCCTCGGCTTTGATGTATTCGGTGGGCTCTCCCGGCCCGGTGAGCACCAGGCAGCAGGTCTTCTCCCCCATGCAGGCCATCTGGATATCCGGGCGTTCCACGCGGGTGATCACCGCCTGGTTGGAGTAGCGGCCGAAGTAGGTGGGCCCTTCATCCATGATGTTGCCGCCGATCATGAAACGCTCCACCGGGACGTCGGTGTTTACCGGGTCCAGCACCCATTGTCCGCCCAGGTGCTCCGCCAGTTGTTCCACGGTCACCGTGAGCATCCCACGGCTCTCGGGGATCACGGCCACCGGCCCGGCCCGGCCGGCAAGTTCACGGGCGACTTCGTCACGGCGGTGGATAGGGACCGCGTTGACCACTGTGGCAGCCAGATCGGGGACGGCGGCGGCGATGGAGGCAATGACATCACCTTTGGAATACCGGTGGACCAGGATGACCTTCGAACCCAGGGCGTAGGGCGCGGACCCATCAGGGCCTTCGATGACGACGACGTCAGCCGCTGATTCCAGCTTGGAGACTTCCGCCTGGACCGGACTTAGGTCGCCAGATTCAGATTTATTTCGGGGAGAGGGAACGGCGGGGCCACCGATGGACTGGAGCAATCCGGATATGAAGACGACGTCTGGGTCTGTGGTGCGCCCGTCCGCGAACGGTTTGTAGTAGGCAGCCTGTTTCCCGGCGGCGTTGGCGGTAACCAGTAATGCCGCCGCCAGGCTGGTCTTGCCGGCCCCGGACTGATTTCCCACGATCTGAAGGACCGTCACGGAGCCTCCTAGATGCCAAGCGTGTTTTATTGCCGGGTAATTCTAGCATAGGGCCCGCGCCCCAACGGGCGCGGGCCGGGCTAATCGCTCACATCCTTGGGGCCCGTGTTTTCGGGGTCGAATCTGTCGGGGAATCTGGTGGTCGCGTCCCATTTGGCCATGGTGAAGTCCGACCGGTGGAGGCTTGCTTGCTTGAAACTGGCGCCGCGGACGTCGGTTGCGATCCACATCGAGTCCCGAATCATGGCCAGGTTGAAATCGGCCCCCGGCATGACGGCCCGGCTCAGGTCCGCCCCATTCATGTTGGTGGACCGGAAGAGGGTGTTGGTCAGGTCAGCGTTCCTCAGGTCCGCCTCGGTCATGTTGGACTGACTGAGATCGGCGCCGGAAAGGTCAGCTCCGATCAGGTTGACCCGGTTCATGCGGCAATTCCTGAGCACCGCGTTCTTCAAGGTCGCGCCCTTCAGGTCGGTCCAGAAAAGGTTCACATTGACGACGGTGGCTGAGGTCAGGTCGACGCCGGCCATTCCGGCCTGGCCCAAGTCTGCTTCAGACAGGTCCGCGCCCGATAGGTCGGCACCGGCCAGGTTGGCCCGGGTGAGCCTGGCGCCGGTCAGGTCCGCGCCCTTGAGGTTGGCGTTGCGGATCTTGGTCCCGGCCAGGTTAACGCCGCTGAGGTCGGCTCCTTCCAGGTCCAGTTGTATATTCGGATTGTTCTCGCGCCAGTGGTCCAAGGCATCGGGGCCGTTGGAAGCCAGCTTTACGTGTTCTGGGTTAGCCAAATCGTTGTTCTCCGAATCAAACGTCTTTCCACAAAAACACAGCCTAGGAACTGGTCCCAGGCTGCTTAGTCCAATCCAATAGGTCCTGGTGAAGGGTGCCGGTAAAGAAGTTAGGCTTCTTCCAACTCGTATAGTTTCTCGGCGATGGCCATCTTCAGTTCATTGACCTTGCTGAGGTCGGGA
Organism: Chloroflexota bacterium; assembly: GCA_022563275.1. Next base: position 2,412 of record JADFNR010000146.1, read on the forward strand.
AAGGCCCCGGCCTCTTTGCGGTCGAAGATCTTTTCCCCGTTCAGGTACACTTCCAACCGTCCTTTGTCCGAGGGCGTTATCTTGATGGCAACGTCGCCTGGAGCGTCGGAGCGGTAGAACTCAGCCGCCAACCACGTGGCGACATTGTAATAGCCTCAAGATACGCAGTAGAGAATTTCAGCTTCTACTTTGCCGTGTTCTGACCCTGCCATTTAACCCTCCAGAGATGTTGGTGCGTTGGCCCGTAATCGGGCGCTACTTGATCACCGCGGTTCCGGTTCCCACCGCGGTGCGGTTGCCGTCCTGGTTATCGCAGAAAAGGTCCACCAAGACCTTGGTGCCGGCTTCAGTCTCTTCGGTCCCGGTGACGGTCCCGGTGACGGTGATGGTGTCTCCGGCTTTTACCGGCCTCAGAAACTTCAAGTTGACTGTGCCGGTGTGGTTAAACACCTCAGGCCCGAAGAACTTTCGCAGGCTCTCGGCGGCGAAGGTGATGGACATGCGGCCCGAGGCGAGGGTATACGTGGTGCCCAGACGTTTCGCGGCCAATTCGGGATTGTTGTGGATGTTCTCCCGGTCCAGTATCCCAGTCGATTCGAACTGCAGGATCGATTCCGTGGTGATCGATTTGGTGACCGAAGGAATCTTCTGATCGGGCTTTATTTCTGCTCTGGATGCCATTTTTTCCCCAACTCGTCAGGCTTCTTCAATTGGTAGGTGCTGAGCTTCTCCAGAAGGCGGCCATCCTCGTCGATGGCGGTGGCTTCGATAACGATGTAGGGCTTGTCCCGGCGCAGGTACTTGTCGGCGATGCGGCCGGTGACGCTGATCTTTTTGCCCACGATCGGCGGGTTGAAAAATTCGACCTCGTTGCCCGCGTTCACCGTGCCGATCGGGTCGTCGTAGACCATGGCGAAGGCGGTGGCGTCGTGTTTCACGCCAAGTGTGGGAAATGCGGCTTCCGGGTCGTCTACGGAGGCGCGGAAGGCGTCCACCATCTCCTGAGTCAGGATGTAGTCGTAAGACCCCAACTCTTCCCCGATCACGGCCTTGTCGTAATCGAATATCCTGAGTTTTGTATCCGCCATTCATCGGCTCCTTCGCGGGGGCTCCTTACAGCCCCTGCTGAGCGCACTGTTTTTACAATACTGAGTTTGCCTTGGTGAGTCAACGCGGACCCTGCCTGTGACCGGGCGTGGCCGGGGGATGGCCTTTGCCCTATAATGGGCTGAGACATCTGCATTAAGGGCGTGACTGATTGACATGGACCTGATCTTCGATAGGGGGGACCCGCAGAACCCGAGAGGGCATGCCCTGCTCTATTTCCGGGTGGACACGGAGCCGGATATCGTCTACGCCACTTATGTGGTCACGCTGCCGGTGAAGTCGGATTTAACCAAGTACGTCCCTCCCTTCCTGGCGTCGCATCTGGGTAACTTGCCCCTCAGCGACCTGTCGGCTTTCGCCATGCCGCCGGTGCCGGAAGCCGTGGGCTCCTATGCTGATTTGGAGCGGCTGAGCCAGTTGAGAGAGGATGACCTGGTGTACGGCGGCAACATGTTCTCCTTTGACCTGCCCAGGATGATGGAGACGGCCACCGAGGCGGTCCAGCTCTACTCCAGCCTCTGCTCCGACACTCTGGCCATGACCGGGACTGCGGCCGAAGGCGCGGCCGCCGCCATCGGCGAAGAGCTCAGAGAGACGCTGGAGACGCCAGCGGCCCCGGAGCCGGAACCCGAACAAGAACGAGACGACTCCTACAACGTCAACGAAGTCCTCTTCAGTTTCATGAGCGAGAGCGACAAACTGGGAGAGCTGTCGGGGTTGTTGGGCCGGCTGCGGTTCGCCGTCGATGGGTCGGACCAGGCCACCGCGGACGAGGTTGGCGCGGAGATCACCGTGTTGGCCCGCCACCTGCCAGAGAATTTCAGGGTGAACGACCTGTTGGAGGCGGCCCGGGACGACTCGGACCGGAGCGCGCAATTGGCCAAACTATACATAGACCGTTGCTTCCGGCTCTCCGCCGGAGACGCGCTGGCAGCCATAGAACTGGAAGCCCAGATCCAGTTGCTGAAGGACCAGGACTAGCAAGTCCGGTCTCATGGGAGGAGCACGACGGGTTGGCTTACCTCTCCCGATTGCGGCTGACCAATTTCCGTAACCTGATTCACCTGGACCTTGGCTTGTCTCCTGGTGTGACGGTCTACTACGGCCCCAATGCCCAGGGCAAGACCACCCTGCTGGAAGCCATCTATATACTCTGCATCGCCCGGTCTTTCCGTGCCGAGAACGAACGGGAAGTGGTCAACTTCCAAGCGGCCAAAGCCGGCGAGCAGGCGCTCGTTGATGGGACCATCGAGAAAGACGGCCAACGCCTACGGGTTATCGTCGGTTACCAGCCAACCCAACGCTCGAACCAAGAGGGCAATGGTCTGGCCTACAACGTCCGGAAAGAGATACGGGTCAACCGTCTCAAGCGCACCGCCGGAGAACTGATCGGTCAAGTAAACGCCGTTCTATTCAGCGCCGCGGACATCGAGTTGGTCCAGGGTCCGCCGTCGGGCCGCAGGCGGTTTCTGGATATCCTCTTGTCCCAGGCGGACCCGATGTATCTCAAGGGGCTGCAGCGGTATCACCGGGTCGTGCAACAGCGGAACCAACTGCTGCGTTTCCTCCGCGAGGGCCGGGCCAAGAGCGACGAGCTGGCCTTTTGGGATGACGAGTTGGTCCGCGAAGGGGCCTGGATCACCTGGCGGCGTTATGAGGCCATGCGCGAACTTACACCGGCCTGTGTGCGGCATCACCAAGACCTGAGCGGCCCAGAGGAGACTCTGGAGGTCGAATACCGGCCCAGCGTGCCTCTGGCGGCCGATGTTACAGCGGTCGAGGACAACTTTCGGGAAGCGCTGGCTGCGGCATCCCACCGGGAGCGGGCCCGGCCCGTCACGGCTGTGGGCCCCCACCGGGATGACTTCAACCTGATGATCAATGGGGCGGATATGGGCGTGTTCGCTTCCCGCGGCCAAGCACGCACCATGGCGCTGACCCTGAGGTTGGCCGAGGCGGAATTCCTGGCTTCCGTGCGGGGAGAGGGGCCGGTTGTGCTGTTTGATGACGCCCTGTCGGAGATGGACAGTACCCGCAGGCACCGGCTTCTGGAGAAGGCGACCCGGTACGAACAGGTCCTGATCACCACCACCGACCTGGAACAGGTGAGTGGCTTCTTCGGCTCCGGGGCCGATTACCGCTACGTTGCCAACGGGCAGGTCTGGCCTTCAGACCAAAACGGGAATGTGGGGGACAACCCGGTTTCCGCCCCGGCCTCTGATGTGGTATCCGATGGCGCAACTGGCGAAGAGGCCGGTCAGGCTATCGACGAATCGGTGTGACCGGTGTATACATCATGCAACGCGGGCTCAGAACACGGGAATAAGGCCGGGGGTTGAATATATAGATGGCGGTGACTCAAGAAACACTGGATGAGATCGCGCTCTCCCGGGCCGAGTACGACTTGATCCTGGAGCGTCTGGACCGGGAGCCCAACTCCGTTGAACTGGGCATGTTCGGAGCGCTTTGGAGCGAACACTGCGGCTACAAGCACTCTCGTCCGCTGTTGAGTTTGTTCCGGCAACAGTCCTCCCGGGTCTTGTCTCAGACCGGCGCGGAGAACGCCGGAGCGGTGGATATCGGCGACGGCTTGGCGGTGGTGTTCAAGGTTGAGTCTCATAACCATCCCTCCGCGGTGGAGCCGCTGCAGGGAGCGGCCACCGGCGTGGGCGGCATCGTCCGCGACATCCTGGCCATGGGCGCCCGCCCTATCGCTTTGCTCAATTCCCTGCGCTTCGGCCCCTTGGACGACCCCCAGAACCGGCACCTGTTTCATGGTGTGGTGGGCGGCATCTCTTGGTATGGCAACTGCATCGGCGTGCCCGACGTGGCGGGTGAGATCTGCTTCGACGAGTCATATTCTCAGAACCCCTTGGTGAACGCGATGTGCGTGGGCCTGGTCCGGACCGACAGCATCGCCACCTCAGCGGCCAGCGAGGTGGGCAACGTTTTGCTGCTGGTGGGCGCCGGCACCGGGCGAGACGGCATACACGGGGCATCTGGATTGGCGTCCCGCACCTTTGAGGAAAAGGTGGAGCTGCGCCCGACCGTTCAGGTGGGCGACCCTTTTACCGAAAAACTCCTGCTTGAATCCTGCCTGGAAATCATGAAACACGATTGGGTGGTGGGGGTCCAGGATATGGGAGCCGCCGGGTTGACCTCTTCCTCGTTCGAGATGGCATCGCGCGCCGGGATGGGCATTGAGATGGACCTCTCACAAGTTCCGCTGAGGGAGGAAGGGATGACCCCTTACGAGACGCTTCTTTCAGAATCACAGGAACGGATGCTTTTCGTAATTGAGGAAGGACACGAACAGGACGCCTTGGACATTTTCCGGAAATGGGACCTTGATGCCGCCGTCATCGGGCAAGTGGTTCAAGGCGGAAACATGCGGATCATCTGCCAGGGACAGGAAGTCGTGAACCTCCCCGTACACGCCGTGGTGGAAGGAGGCCTGGAGTGTCACAGACCTGCCAGAAGGCCGGAATATCTGGACGAGGTCCAATCTTTTAATCTGAACGAACTCCCCGAACCCGAAAGAGGGGATGAAATTCTTAAAAAACTCCTGGGCTCGCTGACCATCGCCAGCAAGGAAAGTGTCTATGAACAATACGACCACATGGTGCGGCTGAACACGCTGGTTTTGCCGGGCTCCGATGCGGCGGTGATCAGGATTAAGGATACTCATAAAGCCCTGGCCATAGCCGTGGATTGCAACAGCCGTTATTGTTATCTGGACCCCTACCTGGGAGCGCAAATCGCCGTCGCCGAGTGCAGTCGAAATATTGTCTGCTCCGGAGCGGAACCCATCGGCGTCACCAATTGTCTTAATTTTGGCAACCCGGAAAAACCGGAGATCATGTGGCAGTTCGAGCAGGCCGTGAAAGGTCTGGGCGATCTTTGCCGTTTTCTGGAAATTCCAGTAGTCAGCGGCAACGTCAGTCTTTATAATGAAACTCATGGGGCAGCCATTTTCCCGACCCCCACTGTGGCGGTGGTCGGATTGCTTGAGGATCAGACGCGTCACTGTACCCAGTGGTTCAAAAATTCCGGCGACTTGATCGGCCTTCTGGGAGTGACCCAAGATGAATTGGGAGGGACGGAATACCTGAAGACCCGGTTTGACCTCACAAAAGGTAAACCCCCTGCGCTTGACCGGGAACTTGAAAAAAAAGTTCAGCGCCTCTGCCTGAAATTGATTGAAAAAAATCTTGTCGCTTCCGCCCATGACTGTTCGGAAGGTGGCCTGGCGGTGGCCGTTGTGGAATCCTGCATAACAGGACCGGGAAATTCCCTGGGGGCGGAGATAAACCTTGAATCCGGGATCAGGGCCGATGCGCTCATGGTCGGTGAAAGTCA
>JADFNR010000147.1 GCA_022563275.1 Chloroflexota bacterium
TAGTCGGCGTGGTAGGCGTAGCTGGTGAACATCTTGGAGCCGTTCAACACGTACTCGTCGCCGTCACGCTCCGCCCGCAGTTCCAGAGACGCCAGGTCCGACCCAACATTGGGCTCGCTGAAACCCTGGCAATACTCGACCTCGCCTCTGGCGATGGGACTTAAATACCGTTCTTTCTGGTCCTGGGTGCCAAAAACCATGATCGCCGGGCCGACTATGCCCAGTCCGATCGAGCCGCTCTTGGGCACCCGCCAATACCCCAGGTCTTCGGCCAAGATGCCCTGTTCGATGGGCCCTTTGCCGCCGCCGCCATGCTCTTGGGGCCACCCGACCGCCAGCCAATTCCGGGCCGCCAGTTTGCGGTTGATCTCCCGGCCGAACTGGTACTGTTCCTCGGTCAATAGACCGAAGACCTCCTGCTTTTCCTGGGGGACTTCAGCCCGCAGGAAATCGCGGAGCTCTTCTCTGAATTCGGATTGTTGGGTGGTGAAGTTGAAGTCCATGGCGAATTCTTGGGCGGTTGGCGGAAAGCACCCCCATCTCTGACAAGTCGAGCGCCGATTCGATCGAGCGTCCTCCCCGATGCATCGGGGCCGGGAAGTCTCCCCGATGATTCGGGGAACCTAACCTTCCCCCTGGCAAGGGGGAAGGGATACTCCTCTCCAGAGTGAGAGTTTGGGCGAAGTATATCAGGCTGGGGCGCAGGCACGGATGATCTCCAGCGCCTGCTCTTTGGCCCCGTCGCCCATGAACCGGGGCGAAACTATGGGCAGGGTGATGCCGGCATCGCGGTAGTCGGCCAGCTTTGCGCGGACCTCTTCGGCCGTGCCCACCAAGCCAATCTTGTCGATGAGGCCGCTGGGGACTAGGTCCAGCGCCTCCTGGGTGCGCCCTGCCTGCCAGGCCGCCCGAACGTCCTCGATCTCCTCCGGGAACCCGGCGTCGATCATGAGTTTGCGGTAGCGGGGGAAGCGGCCTGCATAGGATGCGATGGGCATGCGCATCAGGTCCCTGGCGGCGTCCCGGTCGTTTGACACGGCGCAGGGGAGCAGACTGGCCACCTCCACCTCGGCGGGGTCGCGTCCGGCGTTTCGGGCGCCCAGGCCCACGTGCCGGACCGCCGTTTCCGCGTGGTCCAGGGTGCACCAGGTGAGGATCGCCCCCTGGCTGATCTCGCCGCAGACCTCCAGCATCTTGGGAAATACCGCCGCCACGTAGATGGGAATCTCCTTTCGCAGGGGCTGGAACCACAGGTCGAACCGGTCGATGTCATAGATCTCGCCGTGGTAGTTCACGTCCGAGTCCTTGAGGATGGCCCGCACGATATCCACGCATTCCCGCAGCCGCTGCACCGGGCGAGTGAACTCCAGTCCGTGTTCCGGTTCCACCTGGACCTTATGGCTGGTGCCCACGCCCAGGATGAACCGGCCGTTGGAGAAATAATCCACGGAAGCCGCCGCCATGGCGATGGTCGGTGGGGTGCGGACGTAAACGCTGGTGATGCTGGTGCCCAACTTGATCTTTTCGGTGGCCACGGCGCAGGCGGTGAGGACGGAGAACTGGTCGCCGCCGTGACCCTCGGCCACCCAAGCCGACTCGTAGCCCATCTCCTCGGCCACTTTCACGCACTCAACTATGTCTTGGGGCGACATTCCCCCAGAGAACCCGACTCCGATACGCTCCATATTCTGCCCTCCAATTCCGCCTTTTTGGGGCGGAGTATATCTGACCTGCCCCCATAACTTGGCTTCTATACCGTCCGAGGGTCTATGATATGCCATGCCGTCAACGAAACGCAGCGTCTCATCGCCTGAGAGCCAGACCTGCCCTGGAAAATCACCCATCGGGATCGGACCTAACCGGATTTGACTCCCCAGGCCCCGCTGACCTATAGCCGATACCGCTGGACAGTCATGGGAGTATGGCTGTTCTCCAGCGTTTCTTCCTTCATGGTGTTGAACACCCTGGGTATATTGCTGCCCGCCATCAGCGCGGAACTCAGCCTTTCACCCAGCCAGCAGGGCTTGCTGGGCTCGGCGTCCCACTGGGGAAACATCGCCCTGGCCATACCCCTCAGTTGGGCGACTTCACGGCTATCGCCCAAGTGGCTCACCGCCGGCACCCTCACCATGGCCACGTTATGCCTGTTCCTCCAGAGCTGGGCCCCGGTCTTCATCGTGCTCCTGGCGGGGCGGCTTTTGTTCGGCATCAGCAACATCGCTCAGATGCCGGCCAGGGCAATCCTGACCCGCCAATGGTTCCCGCCCAAGGAAGTGATCATAGTGAACGGCATGTCCAACGTGCTGTTCGGCTTGGTGGTGGGCGGGGGACTGGCGCTGGCCCCGGTCATACTGGAACTGCTGGACGGCGACTGGCGGATGACCCTGCGAATATTTGGGCTGTATTTCGCCGGGATCACCGCGTTATGGGTCGTCTTGGGCAAGACCCGGACCAACGAGGCTGACCGGGGCGCCGCCGTGCCCCAGGGGTTAGACGTGGTCAAGGGGGCTCTGGGTCACCGGGACCTCTGGATCGGTGGACTGGGGTTTGTGGGAGTGACGATGGCTTTTGGCGCATTCTTGGCCTTCTACCCCACGTTGATGCTGGAAGAATACGACATCTCGCTACGCCTTTCCGGCGGCATCCTGGCGCTGGGCATCGTCGTGGGCGGCGTGGGGGGTCTGCCGATCGCCTGGGCGGCGTCCACAAGCGGCCGGGAGGGAAATTTTCTTCAGGTGCTGGGATTACTGATGATTGGAAGCAATCTGGCCATGGTCCTAACGGGATCTGTGCCCGCGCTGTTCTTCCTGAACTTCCTAAATGGCGTGGCCTGGGCCTTCTTCCCCATCTTGATCACGGTGCCCTTCCACCTGCCGGGAATCAGGCCAAGGGAGTTGGCGGTGGCGTTCACCTTCACCATGATGATGACATCGGTTGGAACGTCCCTTGGCCCGCTGATCACGGGGTTCCTCCAGGAGGCGTTCGGCGACCTGAAGCCAGCCCTGTTCCTGATCAGCTTCGCTTCGGTCAGTCTGGTCCTGGCCGGGAGCTCCCTCCGCTTCAGCTCCCAGCGGGAGGCGGCTAAGGGCTAACAGCCCCGATTCCATCGGGGCTTTCAGCGTCCCATCTACTCCAGCACCCCGTCCTCTTCCAGCGACTCGTATTCTTCATCGGAGAGGCCGATCAGGTCTTTGAGGACGTGGCTATTGTGTTCCCCCAACAGCGGGGCCGGTGTATCGAGGCTGCCCGGACTTAAAGATAGGACCATCTCGCTGCGGTCAGTTGCATAGGGACCGATCTCCGGGTGGTCCAGCCACTGGAAATGGCCGCGGTGTTGCAATTGGGCGTCATCGAAGAGGTCCCGGCAGTCGTTGACCGTCCCCGCGGGCACTCCAGCGCTCTGCAGTGTCTCCATCAGGGCCCCCGCGTCCCAGGAACTGGTCCAGCCGGACAGCAGGCGTTCCAATTCGTCTTCGTTGGCCTTTCTGCCCGGGAGAGTGGCGAAATCAGGGTTGTAAGGCCAGCCGGCGCCGTCGTGCGCGATGGTCCGCTGCAGGCCCTCCCAGTGGTCGTCGGAGAAGCAGCCCAAGGCGATCCAACGGTCGTCCCCGGCACAGGGAAAGGCGCCATGTGGAGCCGCGCCGGGGTCCCGGTTGCCCATGCGTGACTGCTCCCGGCCGTTGACCGCGTAGTCCAGCAGCACCGGCGCGGAGAAGTGCAACGTGGTCTCCAATTGGGACATGTCGATGTGGATTCCCTCCCCGGTGCGGCGGCGGCGGTCCAACCCAGCCAGGATGGCGGCAACAGCGAACCTTGGGACGATGAAATCGGTGTAGGCCCCGTACGGGTTGACCGGGTCCCGGTCGGGCCAGCCGGTAAGATTGGTCAGGCCCACCAACGACGAAAGCACCGGCCCGAAGCCCGGCTGCTTTTCCATGGGTCCGCCCCGGCCCATCATGGAAGTGCTGAACAACACGATGCCAGGGTTGACCTCCTTGAGTTGCTCGAAGCCGAGTCCCCAACTCTCCATGGTGCCCGGAGTGAAGTTCTCGGTCACCAGGTGGGCCCACTTGGCCATGCGCAGCATCAACTCGCGGGCCCTGGGGTGCCGCATATCCACGGTGATGCCCATCTTGTTGGCGTTGTAGTTGGCGAAGTAGGCGCTGCGGTTGATGCCAGGGATACCGTCCTTGTAGGGAGCGGCGCGGCGCAGGGTGCCGGGCCTCTTGACCGACTCCACCCGCACCACGGTGGCCCCGTACTCACCAAGATATTTGGTGGTCATGGGACCGACGGCTACCCAGCAGAAGTCCAGAACGTTGACCCCGTCCAGGGGTTTAGCAGGTCCTTGTTGGGCAGTCATATCACACCGCTGCGCTTGAGGGAATCAAGTTCCGCACCGGAAAGGCCCAACTCCCCTTGGAATATGTCCGCGTTGTGTTCGCCGATCAGCGGCGGCCTTCGGTATAGGCCTGCGATGTCGCCGCCGTCACCCGATTTGATGAAGGCTCCCGGATACTGAACGGCCACTCCCAGTTCCGGGTGGTCCAGCTCCTTGAAATACCCACGGGCTTCAAGCTGTGGGTGGCCTTGGAGTGCCGATGGCGTGGCCACGGGGAACAGCAATATCCGGCGGTCGAGACTGCCCTGCACCAACTCCGCTCTGGTGTGGCCATTGAAGAAATCCCCCAATGGTCCGCCCAATTTGGCCGTGAGTTCCGGAGTGATCGCTCCGTACCCCATCTCCTCCCAATCGACCGCGGCCAGCTCGGCGATGTCGAAACCGTCCTCTTTCATCCAGTCCAACAAGGCGCGGGTGCTGTAGGCGACTGTGCCTCCTTGGACCATGTAGTTTACATAACCGTCCTTGCAGGGCCAGTTGATTCGTACCCGGTTCTCGCCGGAGGTCTGCCGGAATACGCCCATGCGCTTCAGGACCACCCCTTCGATGTCCCAGATCTGGGGCGCGTGGGCCAGAGTCTTGGCCACTGCCTGCTGGCAGGAAACGTCCACGTACTGCCCCTGCCCAGAGGTGACCCGGTAGGCGTGGGCCAGCATCGCGCCAGTGGCGCCGGCGGCCCCGCCGTGGAGATAAAAATGGGGAAAGCTGATTCGGATGGGGGCACGGTCCTCGTCGCCGGTCAGGTACATGAACCCGCCCAGCGCCATGCCGACGATATCGGTCGCCTGATAGTTCGAGTAGGGGCCGTCCTGTCCAAAGGGTGTGATGGACACCATGACCAACTTGGGGTTGATCTCCGCCAGATGCTGGTAGCCCAGGCCCAGTCCGTCCAGATAGCCGGGGGTGAAGGACTCGATGAGGAAATCGGCCTCGGCCACCAGTTTCTCCAGCAGGGCTTGTCCGTCTTTCTGTTCCAGGTCCAGGGTGATGCCACGTTTATTCGCGGCGTAGGCCCACCAGAATAGGCTCTTCTCAGGTTGCGGGTCGTCGCCATAGAAGGGCCCGATCTTCCGGGCTGGGCTGCCGCCGGGAGGCTCGATCTGCAGCACATCGGCGCCCAGGTCGGCCAGAATCTTGCCCGCCAGCAGGCCGCGTTCATCGGTCAGATCCAGGACTCGGTAGGGCGCGAGTAAGAAGTCGATTCCCCCATTGGCGCCGGGCATCGTCACTCCAAGGTCAGCGGATTCTCCAGGGGCTATTCCGCAGGTATTGTAGTATCCCCCGCTATTTCGTCAACCGCAGGCATCGCCGGGTTCCATGGGCGCGCGGGATGAGCAGTTGGTTTACTTGTATGGAGATTCCCGCGGTTGTAGGATGGAGGTAACAAAGTTGTGTTCCTCAAACTCTAAATCCCGGAAGATTGGAAAGTAATGTCCACTCGCACCAACTGGTACAGCGATCACCCGGCGGCCTGCACCTGCGCTTACTGCAATGAGAAGCGGACCATGCAGCCGGAGCAGGGCAAGATTGGCCGCAACGCCAAATGCCCTTGCAACAGCGGCAAGAAGTACAAACGCTGCCACGGAAAATAACGGGTTTTAGGCCCAGCAACCTAGCCGCCTTATAACGTAGGGGCATCCCGCTTCATCGGGATGCCCCTACGTTTTTGGCGCGAATTTCTGGAGGGACCGGTCTCTTAACTCTTTTCGACGGAGATCTTGACTTCGTAATTGGCTAGTTCACCCTCCAAGATGTAGGCCGGATGCGGGCCCGAGTGGGCCTCTTTGAAGGAATCGCTCTGGGTCCAGTTCTTGAAATCTACTTTGGACTCCCAGCGGGTTACCACCAGGTATACATCGTGGTCTTCCTCGGCCTCCAGGCTCCATAACTCAAAGCTCTTGAAGCCGGGCTCATTCTGGACTCCGGTCCGCTTCCCAAAGACCGCTTCCATCTCATCGCCGTGGCCCTTTTGAATCTTGATACGGTTGGTAACTGCGTACATTTCTCCACTCGCCGCCGGTCATCTTTCGGTGGTCATCTCTCGTTAGGATGGATAGATTGTCTCGCGAATCGTAGGCAGGAGCAAGCCTGGAATCAGAAGGCCAGTTGATATACGAGAAATCCCAGAACCGCTCCGACTCCAGCCCCGACTGAGCCGGCTTTCAGTCCGATGGCCATCATCATGCCGCAGGTGACAACCTCATGATGCCGGTATTCGGGGTCCAACGCCTTGGGCAGCCGGATGCCCAGGTCTCCCCGGACCAGCAGCGTGCCGAAAACGGCGGCGATACCGCCAATAATACCGCCAAGGACGATGGCCAGGACTACCATTGCCGCCTCCGGGAGCTCAGCAGCCCAAAAATTGGACGGTACGGGCCGCTGGTTACATAAGTTTAATTGGGCAGCGCCGGTGAATTCAACGCCGCGCGGACCATTGTCGGGCCAATGCCGGTCATTCTACGGTACAGCCTCGGAGTTCAACACCAAACAGCAATCTGTCACCTTGGCCTTTCATCGATATCGTCTGGCCTATTGATAACTCAATCATGACCGGGTCTTCATCGTCGCTAAAACTACAGCGTACCCCGGCTTCCAATTCCACGTACGGGATGTAGAGTAAACCTCGATAGATGTTGCTGATAACCCCGGTGACCACGATCACCTTTCCTTTGTACTTCGCGTCTGCCGCGGTCTCGCTTGCTTCGTAGTCCGCAACAATCTGGGCGGCCGAGACCCGGTGAACAGGATCTTCGTCCAGGATCGACTTGGCGATACCGGTTTCCGTCTCGCATGCGGCCAATATGACCAACAAGGCCAATAAGACCGCCGCGGAAAATAATTTAATGTACATGGTCTAGTCCCATCTAGCTTCGGTTACGATTGCCCTATCTGCGTTGAGGTAGCTTAACATGCCGCCTAGAGGGCCTATCCATCTAATAGATACGCCAGACCGGCCGGACTGGTCCGGGAACTATTGGGCCCCATGCTCCGTCTACAATACTGAAGTACATTTAGATCGAGTTGCCGGAGGGCGGAATCGTGGGCGTTAGATGGTTTTTGTTCTTGGCCGGACTACTTATAGCGGCGGCAGCGGCTTGTACGTCTGACCCGGCCGGTTCTCCCGTCCCCGTGCAAAACGTTATTACTCCCATTCCGCTCCAAACTGAAACTCCTGGTCCCGGCCAACCGGTGGGGGTATTTGCCGGTTCGGTCAACATTGGGCCGCTCTGCCCGATCGAGCCATGCTTCCAGGTGATCGGAGACACCTACTCGTCCAGGCAACTCCAGCTTGAGAGTGCGTCGGGGGGAAATATCTTGGTCCAGCTACGCACGGACGGCACATTCCTCACGTTTGTCCCGGTTGGCGAGTACAGCGTGAATCTCAGCGGCTGCGATTTCCCCGGCTGTTCCGGCTCCCTGCCAATCACGGTCGTGATAA
>JADFNR010000148.1 GCA_022563275.1 Chloroflexota bacterium
GATTGTGCTCCCAATACCGAGGTGGCGTAGTATTCACCGTATTCCGTGCGAGCCCAGCCTCCGTTGCTCCCCGCGAAGCTGGGAAATCCGTCGATGTCCGCGGCGGAGGCCCGGTTGGCCCGTTGCACCGTGGGCAGCGTTGACCGGTAGCCCGGTAGCAAACTAAGGGCCGTCCCCTTGATCTTGGACCCCGCATATCTGACAAACCCGAAGGCCCGGGTGTGCCGGGGGGCCCGGGGCGTCAGATCCGGCGGCAATGGGAAGCGCTGCCTTTCCTTCATGTCCACAACCTCGTCTTGTTGGCCGATTCCAAGAAGGCCAGCATCAGCGCATCGGCTTTATCCGGGGAGGGCAGCCCCCGCTGACGCATGGCCTCTTTGCTTTCCATCAGGACCCTGCCCTGGCTATCGAAGCTGTAGCGCAGGGCCGCCAATTCGCCCATCAATTGATGGTCGTCCGGTATGGAGATCTCGCCTGTGGCGAATAGTTCTTTCAGGCGCCAATAGCCCTCGGCCCGCACGTTGGCGAATAACCGCTCTTGCCGGGCGCGGCGGGCCACGTTGATTCCTTTGACCGGGTGGCCCTGTTCCTTGAGGCGGTCAACCACGCCGGCCCCAACTCCGATCTCGTCCACGCAAACACGTTCCGGCGAGGTCTCCCTGATGGCGGCGGCCACCCAGCCGGCCAGTTGCATGGTGTCCATGTCCCGGAAGGTGCGGATCTCCAAGACCCGGCTGCCCTGTCTGCGGAGGATGACGCTCCGGTCGGACCCGAACCGCGCCACGTCCACCGCCAGGACCACCTCTCCAGGAATATCGATGGTTTCGCCTTCGGTCTCACCCGCGACGCCCTCTTTTTCCGCTTTCCAGCGCTGGGCGGCCGCTTCAACATCGCTCAGGCCGATCAGGGTGTCTTCGGCCTGGTCGGGGAACTCACCCAGCACCCGGGCCCGGTAGATGGGGTTGTCCTCGCCCCACGTCTCCCGGCGTTCCTCCACCCATCTGGCGGAGGTCAGCCCCGGCACCACCGTCTTCCCAGCCTGAACGTTGGGGCTGTCCAGGGCCGAGATCGTGATGTTGTGGTAGAGTTGCCGCTCTTCGTAGAAGGCCCTGCGGAAGGCGCCCGTAACGGTTGTCGGGTTTCCGATCAACAACAGCAGCGGGTCGGCCGTGGTCATCACCGCCTCGATGGCCTCGTATATCTCGTCGCTGACCCCTTCCGCCTCGTCGACCACGATCAGCATGTTGGGGCTGTGGAACCCCTGGAACTGGTCGGCGTTCTCCGCGGACAGGCCCATGGCGTAACGGTCGTCGGAGATCTCCCAGCGGGTGTCCAGCATCTTGCCGCCCAGGAGTTGGGCGTTGGGGCGGTACAGGCGGCGGACCTGCCTCCAGAGTACGTGGCGCACCTGGCGGAACGTAGGCGCGGTGCTAAGGGCGATGGCGGCGTCCTTGTGGGCGTGTATGAACCAGAGCAGGGCCACGGCCGCGCAGAAGCCCTTGCCCAGGCCATTGCCAGATTTGACCGCCACCCGGCGGTGTTTCACCAAGGCGCTCAGTACCTCGCGTTGTTTGGCCCAAAGCTCCACCCCCAGCACGTCGGAGGCGAACTCCAGCGGGGTCGGGACGATGCCCGGCTGTTCCTGCATCCGGCCTAGCTCTGGGCCGGATAACCGGACTGGACGGCCGTGGTCCGCATTTTCGCCCTTTTATCGGGACCGGCCTGGGGGCCCGCCGCCGGGCTGAATATATAGCCGCATTCTTGGCAGCGGAAAACGTCGTTATCGTCTTGTTGTTTCTTTTCCAATTGGATCAATCGGGGAGACTGGCAGCGTCGGCAGTGCAAGGTGTGTTACCTCCGGCAGATGGGCATCCACATAAAAAAGAACGGACCCTTCATCAAGGGTCCGTCCCTGTTGGTAACACGCTAGGGTTCTGCAATCCAGGGTGTCAACCGCCGGTCCGTCATTCTGGTCCGCCGGCTAACAGGCAGATCGCTTCAGATTGAGGGCTAGCTGGGGTTGTGCTTCTTCAGGACCTCAGCCACCCGGGGGTCGATGCTGCCCAGTTCCACGCCGCCGTCGGCCCGTGCGATGCCGAGGTGGGCGGCTCTTTGAATCTCTTCCCAGTCAGGCTCCAGTTCGTAGGCGTCCCGAAGCTCTGCAAACATAGCGTCAAGGGATTTTTTGTCAAACATGATCTTCTCGCTGCGTCTCCTCTTTTTCTCCAGGCCGGACCTTGGCCGAAACTCCATTCGAGAACGCCCGGCAAGCGGGCGCGCCGGTCAAGTTCAGCAGGGCCGTTAGCGGGTATCCGCCGCCACGGTGCCAGCATCCTGCGGCGAGGGCTAGTCTACAATTTTTCCGTGTCAGTGGCAAGTTTGAACCGTGCCCGTATCAGGCACGGAGCAGGGAGGCTAACCCGGCCCACTTTCCGGACCCGCTATGGGGCCCGTTCTTGTTCCTGACCGTCTTGGTCCAACGGTACGGCGGCCGACCGCCGATTGGCCTGCATGAAGTAGACAACGACGACGAAGACGGGGATGGAGAGGATGATCAGTCCCATGACCGCGACCACCACCCACGGCCCTGAACCGAAGATCTGGTCCAACCGTTCCTTGATCCAGTGCAGCAACTCGGGATCGGCGGCGTCACCCTGGTGGGCGAGGAGGAAGCTGAATAACCAGGCCATGACAGCCAGTTAATCTCCCGCTGCGGCGGTGGGCGCCAGCGCCTGATAACGCGACGAGTATTTGCGCTCTTTGATGGAGAACGCCGATAGGGCGGCCGGGAACAATAGCGCCCCGACTATGGCGAAGGGCACGGTGTAGGAGCCGGTGATGTCAAATAGCAGCCCGGCCAGGAGCACGCTGCCGAACCCGCCGATCTGGTGGAACATGAAGGTGATGCCAGAGATGGTCCCCAGGGCTTTCAATCCATAAACGTCGGCGGTGAGGGAAGACGTGAGAGGAAGGGTGGCGATCCAGGAGAAGCCGGCCACGCTGGCGAAGATCCACAGGCCGGCAACGGAATCTATGGTGAGGAGCAGGACGTAGGCGATGCCCCGCATGAGGTAGACCAACGCCAGCCAGTTCTTGGTGCCGCCAATCTTGTCCGCGAGTATTCCAGAACCGAGGGCGCCCAGGATATTGAGCCCCATCATGTAGCCGAATATCAACGCGGCGGTGCTGCCGGAGACGCCCCGGTCCTCTTGGGCGAAGGCGATGAAATGGAATGTCAACACAAATGTGGTGGCGCCGCAGACGAAGTAGGACCCCGACATCTGCCAGAATGGGGCCGACCGGAAACATTCTTTCCATTTCTCCACTGCCAACGGACCGGGTATCTGCCGCCGGGCGCCTTTACCGTTGTAAGCCGACTCGGAATCGCCGTCTGGGTAGAGGCCCTTTTTGGCTGGGCTTTCGTGGAAGAAAAAGTAGGCCAAGGGCACTGCCAATAAGACGATCGCCCCCAGAGCAACCCAGGCCGTCCGCCAACTGGTGGCCTGGAGCAGGTACATCGTGAATGGCACCATCACCATGCCGCCCAGAGAGAGCGCGGCGGCTACTATGCTGATGGCCGTGGCCCGGCGGCGTTGGAACCACCTGGCCATCAAAGCGGCGTTGTTGGTAAGTGACGGGCCGCTCTGGGCCAAAGAAGCCACGACCCCAAACATGAACACCAGGAATAGGATGTGGAAGGTGAGGGCCATCAGGGCCGTGGCCCCGCCAAGGACAACCAGAGAGATCAGTATCAGCTTGCGGCCGCCGGTGCGGTCAAATACCTGGCCCATGAAAGGCTGGCTGAAGCCATTTACCACGATGCCCAAGCCGGCGGCGATGGATACTTGGAACCGGCTCCAGCCGAACTCGTCGCTCATTGGGAGCACGAAGACACCGAAGCTGTTGCGGGCGCCTACGGCCACGAAACCGATGAAGACGGCGGCGGCACAGACGTACCAGCCGTAGAAGATGGGTTTCTTGGTTGTTTCGGTGGTTTGCATCAAGGAACAGATATATTATGACCGGCGCCCAGGTAGCGCCGGGCAATTACACAGGAATCTCCTGAATCATATCATCGCCAGGACGTCTGATGGCGATTTGGTCTTTGGGGTTCGATGCCGGGTAGGCGAAGAGGTTGCCGCTCAGCGCGATAACCAGGCGGAGAATTCATCACCGGCGCCGGTGCCGGCGCTCACGGTCAGCCTGCCGTCGGCCAATACCTCTCCCGGCCGCAGCCGGCCCCAGACCAAGAGCGCCAGAACATCGGCGTCGCAGGTGAATGTCGCTGTTGGCTCTCCCGCTGATTCTTCGATCCGGTTCTCTTGGCCTCCGGTGACGACGTCCCGTTGGAAATCGGCGGCCCCGGTAGTCCGGATCCGGTAACGGGCGGGGGACTGGGCAGGACGGAATTCGGCCAGCCCCAGGCTGTTCAACCAGACGGGCAACCGGTCCAGCACGGCGGCCACGCAGTCAGGCGAAAGGCCGGCGTTGGGGTCGGATGGGAAGCGGATGTCCCAGGAATGAATGACGACTTCGCTGATGCGGATAGTGACATAGGCCGATGCGGGCTGGAGCATTCTCAGCCCCCAACATTCCTTGGACCAGTCGTCGTCTTCCATGATGGAGAATATCCCGTTCAGGCGGTCCACGCTGGAGGCGAATGCTTCCGGCAGGTTGGCCCCGGCGGAGTGGTTATATTCCTTGGCCATCCGGGCGATGAAACCGGGAAGTTCGTCAGGCGGGATTGAACCGGTCTCGGGCAATCCCTGGGGAGCCGAGGTTATGCCGGAACGCCCTTGAGAGATGGAGTCGGCAAAGAACTCGGCGGCCCAGCCCAGGTGGCCGATCACATCGCCCACGGTCCAGCCTTCGCAGGGGCTGTTCAGGCCCCATTCTTCTGGGCCGGTGCCCTGCACATACTCTTTGAGCCGGCCGGTCTCAGCCTCAATCAGTTTTATCCCTTCCGCAGTCGAGACCATGGTCCTCCTAAATATTGGGCTGGTATTTATCTTTGGAAATTGGCATCCGTTCGTCCTGAGCTCCGACCGAGGTCGAGCGCCGATTCTATCGAGCGTCCTCGGCTTCGCCGGGAAGTCTCCCTCCCGATGATATCGGGACATCGGGGGACCCGTCGAAGGACCTTGACTTTGGCGTGCTAGTGGTTCGACGGAGCTCACCACGAACGGTGCGGGCGACGCCATTGATCAACGGACAATGTCGTGGCGGCCCATTGCTGATTAACCCTTGAGCGCATTTGCGTCCTGTCCGGCGCTATTTCCAGCCAGACGGCCAAAAACCATGCCCGCCGACAATCCGGAGCCTCCGGGATAGTTGTGATAGAACAGTCCGCCGACCATCTCGCCGGCGGCATACAGGCCGGGGATGGGTTCTTGGCTGTTGGTGACGACGCGGCCACGGGTGTCGATCTTGACGCCGCCGAAGGTGAAACTGATGCCGCAGGTCACGGCGTAGCCCGTGTACGGCGGGGTGTCGATGAGCTCGGCCCAGTTGCTCTTGGGCGGTGTGATGCCCACGGTGCACCGGCCGTCTTTGATGGTTGGGTTGTAAGGGATATCGGTCTGCACGGCCGCGTTGTATTCCTCGATGGTCTTCACGAAGCCGGCCGGGTCGATGTCCAACCGTTCGGCCAGTTCTTGCAGGGTGTCGGCTTTGGCCATGGTTACCTGCTCGATGTGGTATTCGTCCCGCAGCAGGTGCTTAACTTTCTCGTCGAAGATATGGAAACCAAGACCCTGAGGCTGGGTCAGATAGGCCCGGCCGAATTTAACGTAGGTGTAGTTGCGGAAGTCCTCGCCCTCGTCCAGGAAGCGTTCTCCGTTGATGTTCACGATCAGTCCAAAGGGATAGGAGTGCTTCTGGTACAGCTCGGTGATGGTGCGGTCTCCGAAGGCCGGAGCGTTCATGTCCCAGGCCACGGCGTGGCAGCTGCTGTAGTGGCCGTGGGACTGAGCGCCCACGTCCAGGGCCATCTTGATGCCGTCGCCGGTATTGTAGGGGACGCCGCGGACCTTGACGTTCTCCCAACCGGGGCCAAGGTACCGGCAGCGCATCTCGGCGTTGGCCTCGAATCCACCGGCGGCGAGCACCACGGTGCTGGAGGCGACATCCTCGAACCCGTCAGGACCTTGTATGGTCAACCCGCTAACTCGGCCCTTCTGGTTCTGAAGCAGTTTTTTGGCCTGAGTGGAATACCGGACGTCGATACCCATCTCGGCGCAGACATCGAACTGCTGGTCGGATAGGCCCTTTCCGGCGCCCACGGCTTCGACCAAAAGGCCGCCCCAGAAACGGTATTTGTCGCCGTCTTTGAAGGACTGCCGGCCGTAGGCCAGGACGAACCTGACCCCTTTGGATTGCAGCCACTGCATGGTTGGCAGCGACTGGCTGACCAGTATCTGGGCCAACTCGGGGTCGGTTAAACCCTCGGTAACCCGCATCATGTCGTCGTAGAACTGGGTCTCGGTATAGCTGCCCACTTCCACCTGATTAACTTCGGTTTCCGACATGTCGGGAATGACTGTCCTGATGTCGTCCAAGCCCTCAAAGGCGAAACGGATGATCCCGCCGGTGAAATAGGTGTTGCCGCCCCGGAAATATTCGGGAGCTTTCTCAACGACCAGGACCGAATCGGTGGTTTCCTTGGCGGCGATGGCGGCGGACAGGGCCGCGTTGCCGGCGCCGACTACAATCACGTCATATTGACTTGCCACAGTTGGGTACCTCCACGGGAAATGGTGGGATAGGTCTGATTGAACGGTTCGGGGTGAAAAGGGTTCGGCCTTTTTGTCGTGACCTATAATAATCCTGTCAGACACAATGCCACAAGATACGGCCAAAATTTATAGACGGAGATCGGACATGGACCGGTGCGAATGGGCGGGAAGCGAATTGATGATTGCCTATCACGATCAAGAGTGGGGGGTGCCGCTCCACGATGACCGGCTGCTGTTCGAATTTCTGATCTTGGAGGGCGCCCAGGCCGGCCTCAGTTGGAATACCATCTTGAATAAGCGCCAGAACTACCGCTTAGCCTTCGACAACTTCGACGCAGAAACCATCTCCCGGTATGGTGATGCCAAGGTAGTTAGTCTGTTGGCGGACGCCGGTATCGTCCGAAACCGCCTCAAGATAGCCTCGGTCATCGGGAACGCCCAGGCTTACTTGAGGGTGGTGCGGGAGGCGGGCAGCTTCGACACCTACATCTGGGAATTCGTGGGCGGCGTCCCCAAGACCAACGAAAGGAAGTCCCTTTCGGAGATGCCGGCCAAGACCGCCGAATCAGACTCCATGAGCAAAGACCTGAAGGCCAGGGGATTCAAATTCGTGGGTTCGACCATCTGCTACGCCTACATGCAGGCTACCGGCATGGTCAACGACCACACGGTGGATTGTTTCAGGCACGGCCAGGTCTAGCAGCCCGCAGGTTGCCGCCGCCGAATGCCCGGTTTAAGATAAACGCGGCTCAAGAGTCATCAGGGCGGCTGCGAGGGCCACCCGCCGTTTGAAAACCAATAAAACCAAGGGGGATTCGCCAGATTGAAAGCTGCGAGACTTGCCGGACCAAAACACTTTGAGTTTCTGGAAATCGAGACGCCGGTGGCCAACGACGGCCAGTGCCTGATCAGATTGGAGCGCGTGTCCGTATGCGGCAGCGACTGCCGTCACGGGTTCAATATCCACCCCGAAGAAGAATATCCCATGGATATCGGCAGGCCCTGCCACGAATTGGCCGGGACCATCGTCGAGAGCCGTACCGATGAATACCATGAGGGTCAGCGGGTGATCGCGAT
>JADFNR010000023.1 GCA_022563275.1 Chloroflexota bacterium
TCGATGGCGGACTGGATGGCGTCCCACTCGGCGCTGGCGGCTCCCACGTCGCCGCGGCCCGAGAACTGGATCACCAGGGGCACGATGACTGCGGCCAAGGCCACGATGATGCCCACAACAACCAGCAATTCGATCAGGGTGAATCCCTTCTGGTCTTCTGACCGACTGCCCAGGGTTCTCTTCAATATATTACGCATTTGCTTCCTCTCCTGGATGGTGCTCATCTCGCCGGGTCAACTTAGAGAGACGGTGACCTGATTATGCGGCGGACCGATGCTCAAATCTGTGACATATGTCGGTTGTTAAGTGTGACGTTTGTCACATTTGGGGTTCGTACACTCGGGCCGCATTCTGGTTACGATGTCTGTGCGTAATCACGCCTAAGCCCCAGAGGGTAATTCAACGTTAATGCAGCGGATATTTAAGTTCAAGCCGATAGGACGGTGTAGAAGTGAGTGGTCGGGCCGAAGAGCCGGCGCCAAGTGGCGTCGTCTGAGAACGATCGCCGGTTTCCGCCGGATAGAGAGAAGACTTGGAACACACCGGCGGGCCAGACGATGCCGGTCTCGGCCGTCTGATCAGTCCAACGGCCGGATTCTGCAACCGCCGGTGGCTGAAAGATTGGTCAGGAGTCAGTCCAGCGACACCTTCAGGACCACCGTCTCGGGGTCAGATTCGGAGCGGTCCACCGATTCAACTCGAGAGACTCCGGCGGCCGCCAGCAGCGTGGCCCGCAAAGGGTCGGGGCTACGCAGGCGAAGCCAGATGTCCATGCCGTCTCTCCGGTGATTGGGAACCATGCGGAGCAGATGTATCTGGGGATTTTTCCGCAGCATATCGACGAACCTGACCAATTCCTTGACCGCTCCCGTTGTCTGGATGATGAGCTTCACGGCGCCTTCGTAAACCTCGTTACCTGCCGCGGTTGTGCTAGAGGCAGCGGGATTGATGGCCGCCGCGGGTTTTCCGTTACCGGAAGAATCGCTGGCAAGTGGCCTGGCTTCGGAGAGGGGCGCTTGCGTGGGATACCCCATAACCTCATCTTGTGGGTGGAGAAAGGACAAGTCGGACTTGGCTGGCGTTGGGAAGGCCAGCGGGTTTTTGGTCCGGCTGCCATCGGTGCGGCGCAGAACGGACTTCACCCTAGATACGAGTTCGTGGGTGGAGAAGGGTTTGGTGATATAGTCATCGGCCCCCATCTCTAGTCCTCGGACTTTGTCTACATCCCGGTCCCTGGCGGTGACCATGATTATCGGCACCTGAGAAGACTCTCGAATCTTCTGGCAGGTTGTAAACCCGTCCATCTGAGGGAGCATGACATCCAGTAGAACCAGCGAAGGAGTGGCATTGGGCAACATCTCCAGAGCTTCTTCACCGGTGCCAGCGCAGGTCACCCGGTAACCTACCTGTTCCAGGACAAAGCGTTCGAGGCGTGAAATCCGATCATCGTCCTCGACGACGAGAATCATGCCGCCGTTCGATGCTGAGATTCCTCCTGCGCCGGCCCTGCCCAACACCATACTTGAGAACGCCTCCGAGCTATCCGGTTAGAATCAACGCTAGCACGGGATTACCTTAAAAGAGAGCCGATTTTCCATCTCTGGGAAGGGTGGAGGCAGCCCCGCTAGGACCCAGGTCAAGAGGCGCCATTTCGGATGGGGTATTGCCTAGCCGTGGTTAGGACTATAGAATGTTTCATTGTTGCGCTAAAATCAGTTGCGCTTAACACAACCAATGATTATTAGGAGGACAGGTGATTGGAAGTATTAGGTTGTCATCTCTTGTTGGAACTAAAGGACTGTAACTCCGAACTACTGAACGACCTCTCTTATATTCGCCGGGCGATGATCGAGACAGCCCAAGACGTTGGGGCCACGATCGTCGGCGAATCGTTTCACCACTTCTCACCCCAGGGCGTTACTGGAATTCTGGCTATTGCCGAGTCCCATATCTCGATTCATACCTGGCCCGAATACGGCTATGCCGCAGCGGATATATTCTCTTGTGGGACCTCGTTCCGGCCCAGGGAGGCGGCTAACAAGCTGGCCGAAGCCTTGGAATGCCGTAACCCGGAGATCCAAGAGATAAAAAGGGGTCTGGCGGTCCAGGAGGCCGTGGGACTCTAAACAGCCCTGCGGTTCAAGATGGAAATGTCAGGCAATTGGTTTATCGAGAGTGTCTATCCCGACTTGTCCGTGATGCTCAGGGTGCGTCAGGTTTACTACTCGGGCCAGACCGCCTACCAAAAGGTCGAGATCCTTGACTCGGAGTTGTTCGGCCGCAGCCTGGTCCTAGACGGCAAGACTCAGTCCACGGAACGGGACGAGCATATCTACCATGAGACGCTGGTGCATCCGGCCATGCTCTGCCATCCGGGACCCAAGCAGGTTTTCATCGGGGGCGGCGGCGAAGGCGGCACCCTCCGCGAGGTGTTGGCCCACAGATCGGTGGAACGCGCTACCATGGTCGATCTGGACCCGGAGGTGGTCGAGCTCTGCCGCAAATACCTCCCCAATCACCATCAAGGCAGCTTCGACGATCCCCGTACCCACCTGCTCCATGGGGACGCCCGCGGCTACCTGGAAAACACTTCCGATTCCTACGACGCGATAATCCTAGACTTGGTCGATCCCCTGGAAGGCGGCACCGCCGCCCTGCTCTACACCCAGGAGTTCTACGCCATCGCCAAAGCCCGGCTCAACCCCGGTGGGGTGTTGGTGACCCAGTCCGGCCCGGCTGGATTGCTCAGCTACACGGAGTGCTTCACGACCATCTTTAATACATTGGGCACCCTCTTCGACTATACCAAGGCCGCTCAGGTGCACATCCCGGCCTTTCAGACCCTGTGGGGATTCACCATCGCTTCGGATTCTCCTCTCCACCTTGTCCCGGAGGATGAGGTGGACGCGGAGGTAGCCCGGCGTTTGTCCAAACCGCTGAAGTACTACGATGGCGAGAGTCACCGTAACATGTTCGCTCTGACCAAATTTCAACGGGATGGCCTAAAGAGCGAAGACCGGATCAACCGCGACGACAACCCGGTCTTCATGGTCTAACAGTACAACTGTGGCTAGTACCTGCCGGTTACGGCGGTGGGTGGGGCCGTGAGGGCTATTCGTAGGATGAAAAAACGTAGGGGCATCCCGACGGAACCGGGATGCCCCTACGTTTTTTACGAGTATTATCTGGTGACGACGCCTGTTACGGGCGGATCAGCACCCTGGTTGTGCCGTCGGGGTCCGACCGTTTGGTGAGGACCTCGTGGCCTGCCTTCTCTGCCCACAGAGTGACATCGTAGATGTTCAGGGCGTCGGCCAAGATCGCTTCGACGAAGGACTCCTTGTCCATCTCCATCTGCTTGGTCAGGGCAGCGAGCACTCCGGCGCAACTCTTGCCCCGGCCGTCGATGACCACCCAGCCGCTGGAACCGCTCACCGGCACAACCTCGCCGTCGTACACGTCCACCTCGCCGCTTTTTCTGAGGTCCAGTTGGCGTTTGAACTCGGCCACTGCTTCCCAGGCCACGGCCCGGTCACGCTCTCCGTTGCCGCAGACTGCGCCCCTGACTCCCACGATGTCGGGATTGATCCGGGCCAGTTCGTCAAGGTCGGAGATCTTCAGATGCCCGGACAGCGCCGTGCTCATGCCCAGCGACTTGCCCTCTAGCACGATGTCCTTCAGAACGCTCTCCGACATGAAGTTGAAGAGGTTGCGGCCGTCCTTGGTCAGGGTGTCGATGAGGAACCCGTCGCACTCCCCGTCTTTGGCCAGTTGGACCATGCACATGGGGTCGAGACCGTTTTCAAAGAGCTCGTTATCGGCGAAAACAGATCCGACCAGCTTGGTGTTGAAGCCTTCCAGGGCCATGCGGGCTTCCCGGAGTACCTCCACCGCCTTGTCGTAGCTCGCCACTCGGAATCCCACCTTCACTGATGTGGCATCCATCACGGCTGCCGCGTACACGGCCATGGCCACGGTGCCGGGCTGAAGTGGGACCACACCCAGGGTTACGCTGACGTGTTTCTCCACTGGCATGATGCCCCGGACCGCCTTGACGATGTTGGGATGACCGGAGCCAACCAAGGCCTCTTGCAGGTTCTTAACGTCGACCACGTCGGCGCCGCCCTGCTCGGCCTCCAAGGCCTCCGCCACGTTCTGTACGCTCACCATGAGCAGCATGCCCGAGGCGAAGTTATTATTTCCGTCGAGCCATGAACCGCGGGACTTGGCGGGCACGGCGGGAACCACAGGGGCGGGAATGGGCTTTAGGGGTTCTAGTTCTTCTCTCAATTCAGACTTCTCCACTGGTGATAAATCGAATAATGGCGGCCGTACCGATCCGGCTGCCATGCCCATCAACTCGCCCCAATGTTTGACCATGGAGACGGGCAGAGCGCCGTTGTACTTGGTCTGAATCTTGGTCCACCAAGTATCGGAGAGTTCTTTCAACCGGCGCACGTTCTTCTCGTAGAACGCTTCGTCCAGGTCTCCCTTACAGGCACGGTCGATCCACTGGACGTAGTTGTTGGCGCCGGGCACGTCGAAACGCCAGTCTGAGGTGTTGGCGAACATGACCTGTTGCTGGATGCCCAACTCTTGGCCCTTGAAGAATATCCACTCGTCGGGGGTGCTGATGACGTACTCTTTGCCCAAAGACAGGTGCGTTTCGATGGAAATCTGTTGGTTGAAGCTGGCCTCTTTGATCCCCACGACGTTGGGGATGCCGCACAGTTGTCCCAGCCCGTACGGACTCATGACGATGCCGAACTGGGGCGAGTTATAAAACATGATCGCCAGGTTGGTGTTGTCCGCCAGTATCTTTACGAACTGCACGACCTGGTCTTCGGTCTTGGTGGCCATGTAGGAAGGCCCGACGATCAGTAGGTCGAATCCCTTCTCCTCAGCATGCTGGGCCAGCGAGACCATATCGGACGCTGATGTATGGGTGACGTGGGCTCCGATCGGCCAGCTCCCCGCAGCCTCTTCGGCTACGGCGTCCATCACCTGGATCCGCTCATCGTAGGTCAGGCTCCAGAACTCGCCCATGTTCCAGGTGCAGCCGGCGCCGGTGGTGCCGAGACTGCGAACATACCGGACGTTCCGTTTTATGCCGTCGATGTCGATGCGGTCATCGGGCGTGAAGGGAGTGATGAGTGTGGTCCACTGTCCCTTAAGGGTCTCCCATGCCCATTCCTGGGCCTCATGTTTCTTATAGTTCGCCATCGCTTCCACCCTCCATCAGGGAATATTTCACTTATTCTACGGCTGCAGAAGGGCGGCGGTTTCTCCGCCTTGAACGAAGTCGGAATTCTTATTCCTCGTCGCCGTATTGTTCCTTAAGAGAGTCTACCACCGCCGGGTCGGCAAGGGTGGTGGTGTCTCCCAGCGCCCGGCCTTCCGCCACGTCCCGCAACAGGCGGCGCATGATCTTGCCGCTGCGGGTCTTGGGCAGCTCGGCGGCGAAAATGATGTCATCGGGCCGGGCCATGGCGCCGATCTTGTTGGCCACGTGGGCTTTCAATTCGACGATGACTTCATCGGACATCGCCACGCTGTCTTTCAGGGTGACAAAAGCAACTATCGCTTGGCCCTTGATCTCGTGGGATTTGCCGATACAGGCCGCCTCGGCGACCTTGGGATTGTCCACCAGGGCGCTTTCCACCTCCATGGTGCCGATGCGGTGGCCGGAAACGTTGATCACGTCATCCACCCGGCCCAACAGCCAGAAATCGCCGTCCTCGTCGATCTTGGCGCCGTCGGCGGTGAAGTAGATGTCCTTATAGTGTGACCAGTATTGCTCCACGTACCGTTCTTCGTCACCGTAGATGGTGCGCAGCATGGACGGCCAGGGCTTCTTGATGACCAGGTAGCCGCCGCCTCCGGGGCCCACGGGATTGCCCTGCTCGTCAAGTATCTCGGCCTCGATGCCGGGGAAGGCGCGGGTGGCCGAACCGGGTTTCAGTGTAGTTATTCCCGGCAGAGGGGAGATCAGGATGCTACCGGTCTCAGTCTGCCACCAGGTGTCCACCACGGGGCATCTACCACCGCCGATGTTCTTGTGGTACCAGATCCAGGCCTCAGGGTTTATGGGCTCGCCCACCGATCCCAGAAGGCGCAGGGAAGACAAGTCGTGTTTCTCAGGGTAGCTTTCACCCCAGCGCATGAAGGTGCGGATGGCCGTGGGCGCGGTGTAGAGGATGGTCACGCCGTACTTGGCGACGATGGCCCAGAACCGGTCCCGGTCGGGATAGTCCGGGGACCCTTCGTACATCACCGAGGTGGCGCCATTGGCCAGCGGGCCGTAGACGATGTAGCTATGGCCGGTGACCCAGCCGATGTCGGCGGTACACCAGTAGGTGTCGTTCTCTTTGATGTCGAAGATCCACTTGAAGGTGGCGTAGGCCCCCAGCAGGTATCCGGCCGTGGTGTGTACGATCCCCTTGGGTTTGCCGGTGGTGCCGCTGGTGTAGAGCAGATAGAGCATGTCTTCGCTGTCCATCTGCTCCGGCTCACAGGTGAGGGGTTGTCCTTCCATCAAGTCGTGCCACCAGATATCGCGGCCCTCCACCATCTTGTCGTCGGCGCTCTCGGTCCTGCGCACCACCACCACTTTCTCGACGCTGGGCGCTCCGCCTTCCTGTTCCAACGAGTCATCGGAGTTCTGTTTCAGGGGTATGATGCCGCCGCGCCGGTAGCCGCCGTCGGCGGTGATCAAAATCTTGGATTCAGAGTCGTTGAGCCGGTCGCGCAGGGACTCGGCGCTGAACCCGCCGAACACAACACTGTGGGCGGCTCCGATGCGGGCGCAGGCCAGCATGGCGATGGGCAGCTCCGGGACCATGGGCAGGTAGATGGTGACGCGGTCGCCCTTCTTTACCCCCAGGCTCTTGAGACCGTTGGCGAACTGGCAGACCTCCCGGTAGAGGTCCCAATAGGTGTAGACCCGCCGGTCTCCCGGTTCGCCCTCCCATATGATGGCCGCCTTATTGCGGCGGCTGGTGCTCAGGTGCCGGTCCAGGCAGTTGTAGGAAACGTTTAGCTTGCCGCCGATGAACCACTGGGCGTGGGGCGGGTCCCACTTCAAGACTGTGTCCCATTTCTTGAACCAGTCCAGTTCCTCGGCGAACTTTGCCCAGAACGCTTCCGGGTCGCGATTGGCTTCTTCGTAAACGTTTGGGTCGGAGATGTTGGCCTGTGCTATGAATTCCTTGGAGGGAGGAAAAGTCCGGTCCTCTTGAAGCAGGGCATCGAATCTTCCCGAATCTTCAACCACTTGGCGACCTCCTGGGCGGCTTGAGTGCGGACCGGCGGGATCTTATCGCCCTAAAGCAAGCGTGTCCGCCCGCCGGTTTACAGGCTGAATAGCACTGGATTTTTAACACAAGCGGCAGGGCATTGCAATCAGAAACCCGGTGGGGCGTCCGGAGGGGCCATATCGACTTTCAAACTAGAAAGGGTAGAATTCGTTACTTATGAGCTCGCCCCGGAACAACCCTCCGGATGAAACACCGGAACAGGCCTTGGATACGGCCGATGGGACCACCGATAAGCCATGGGGCAGAGTAATGGTGGGCGTCATCGCCGGCCTGGGCATGTTCCTTGCCGCCCTGGACACCTCGGTGAACGTGGCCCTGCCGGCGATGACCGATGACTTGGAAGCCGACTTACAGAGCATCCAGTGGGTGATCGTCGCCTTCATCGCCACCCAGGCGGCATTGGTCATGGGGGCCGGCAGTTTCGCCGACCGCTTCGGCCTGCGTCCGGTTTACATCTTCGGTGCAGCTACGTATCTGGTGGCCATGTTCTTCATCGCCTTCTCCCCCAACCTTGGAACCGTGGTGGGATTCCGGGTGCTGCAGGCGGTGGGCACCGGGTGCCTGTTCGCGGTGTCGCCGGCCATCGCCGCCGGTGTCTTCTCCAGTCACCGGCGTGGCTTGAGCATGGGCTTCACCGTGGGCAGCCAGGCCCTGGGCATGCTGGCTGGCACTATCGGCGCGGGGTTGTTGCTGGGGTGGCTCGGTTGGGAGTGGATCTTCTTGGGCCGGGCGCCCTTCGCGGTGACGGCCATCGTTCTGGGATTCTGGTTCTTGGAGCGCCGCCGACGCGGCCCGGCTTCTGGCCCGGCCTTTGATGTTGCGGGTGCGGCCTTGCTGGCCGGCGGACTTATGTGCCTGATAATCGGCTTAAGATTAGGCCGGTCCCTCGGCTGGACCTCCCCGGTGGTCCTCGTCTTGTTGCCCTTGGCTCCTGTGCTTCTCGGCGCATTCTGGCGGGTCGAACGGACGGCAAGGTGGCCGGTTCTGCCCGGCTATCTCCTTCGCCTACGGGGCTTTAATGTCTCCAGTTTGAGCATGTTCCTGGCCAACCTCGGCGTCTTCGTCATCTGGTTCATCTTTCCCTTCTACGTGGCGGACAGCCTGGGAGGAGGCGCGCTTGCATTGGGGCTGATGCTGGCGACATTGGCTTTTTTGAATTCCATATCGTCCGGCGCTGGGGGCTGGTTTTGCGACAGATTCGGCAGCCTGCCGGTGGGATTCGGCGGACTGTTGGTCATGGCTGCTGGACTGCTCTACCTGGGCTTCTTGGACACCGAATCGAGTCTGGGAGAGGTGGCCTTGCGGATCGGGATAGTTGGCGCCGGATTGGGATTGTTCCAGGCCGCCGCCTTCTCCCTGATGTTGGGCAGCGTGCCATCCGAGAGGTTCGGCACCGCGGGAGCGGCCCTCTCCTTGGCCCAGTCCTGCGGAAGGGTCCTTTCGGTGGCGGTGATTGGAGGTATCTTCGCCTGGCGCAGCGATCACCACCTTATGGAGCTGGCTGGTGGCGCGGAAGCCGAAGGGGTGGCCTTCATCAAAGCGTTCAAAGATGTGTTCCTTATCGGGTCGTCCCTCGGCCTGCTGGCGGCGTTGGTGTTCTTGATCGGCGGTTGGCGTTTGACGCGGGGAGGGCCGACGGTGGACAGGCGTCAGATCCAACGAGGCGGGGCCGGTGAGATAGGACCGATCTGACGACATCGGATTGACTCAGATAGTAGACTTTGACGGGACCAGTTATTTGAAGGCATGGGGATTTGGCGGATGGCCCTCCAATTCGGAGTATTCGATCACATAGAACCTGTTCCTGGCCTGGGACTTCAGGAAACCTACAACCTGCGCATGGAACAGCTCGAGGTCTTGGATAAGGCCGGTTATTACGCCTACCATCTGGCTGAACACCACACGCCGGCCGTGCACAGTCTGGCTCCGTCGCAGAACGTGTTCCTGGCGGCGGTCTCCCAGCGCACCACTAATATTAGGTTCGGTCCGGGGATCTGCGTGCTGCCCCTCCACCACCCAGTCCAGCTCATCGAGGAGTACTGCATGCTGGACCATCTAAGCGGCGGCCGCTTGGAGATCGGCGTTGGCCGGGGCGGGGTCTTTGAAGCCTTTTTCTGGGGCCAGGACTCGGATGTAGAGGCCAACTACGCCCGCTACCGCGAGACCTTGGCCGCCGTCCAGTACGGTCTGTCTCATGACGTGCTGACCCATCAAGGAAAGTTCTACAACTTCGACGAACTCCCCATGCGGCTCCGGCCATTACAAGAGCCGATGCCACCCTTCTGGTACATGCGCAACGTTGAGACGGCGGCGATGGACGGTATGAACACCATCATCGTCGGCGGATTGGACAGCTTTGAGGCAAACGTCAAACGCTACCACCAAGAATGGGAGAAACATCAGGGTGTGGGGGCGCTGACCGCCCAGGGGACCGAGCCCAAGATCGGGCTGGTCGTCCATCTGCTGTTGGCCGACACCGATGAAGAGGCGATGAAGCAGGCCGAGCCGGCCTGGGAGCATTACCGCTGGAACCTGGGAACGCCCCGGCGCTTGGAGGCTGAACGGCGCGGTCTGACCCAGTTCGCCGGGGAGAACATGAACCCGCGCCCAGCCGCGATCCCGGTCCGCGAATTGCCCCGGGAGGAGCGACGTGACCTGGACGCCTCCCTGGAAGAGCTGGAGCGGGAGGAGCGGAGGAAGAACCTGCGTGGCCGGGTGGCCGACGGTGAGGGCGGCGGCGGCGGGTTCGGTTCGGTGGCCGGTTCACCGGAGACGATCCGGAATTACCTGGACGAGTACGTGGCCACCGGGGCCAACTACTTCGTCTGCGCCTTCCAATGGGGCGACCTGTCCCACGAGCAAGCCATGCGGTCCATCGAGCTTTTCACCAACGAGGTGATGCCGCACTACGTGGGGTAGGTGAGGGCTGCGCGGGCGCTTTTCTCTGGTGGCCATAGTCTTTGGTGAACGCCTACCCCCATCCTAACCTTCCCCCGCGCCGGGGAAGGGATTTTGAGCCTGATGAGGCTTATGGCGAGCTAGTCGAACCACGTTCGTCAAACTGCTCCCGCGTCACCCCGTCGAGTTCCAAGTCCGCGAGTTGACCCCACTTCTCGGAATACCCTTTTAGGAATCCTCCATGAACCATCCACGCCTTCTGCAGAACCCGGCCTCCGGACACGACTTGTCTTGACTGGCCAAAGGGCCCCTTGTTACACTGCGGATGTGCGGGCGGTTAGCTCAGTTGGTTAGAGTACTTGCTCGACACGCAAGAGGTCACTGGTTCGAGTCCAGTACCGCCCACCATTTAACGGGCAACCGCACACGGACCTCCCGGTAGACTCAATCGGTAGACCTCGATCCAACCCCGAAGATACACTGGCGGCGACCTGTGGCTTGAATCACTGGAGCTTGCCCGGTATTGAAATTGCGAGTTAGTGAGACAGGATGGAAGCCCCCCAGTTACTTAAGAAAGCACCCAATCCCAGGATCCCGAAATTCAGCGCCGGCGACACCGTTAAGGTGAACTTCCGGATCAGGGAAGGGGAAAGAGAACGGATCCAGGTCTTCCAAGGCGTGGTGATTCGGTTGCAGAACGGCAAAGGCCCAGCCGCCAACTTCACGGTGCGGCGCATCACCGCCGGCATCGGTATCGAGCGTATATTCCCGCTGCATTCACCCTTGGTCGAATCTCTGGAAGTGACCAGATACGGCAATGTGCGCCGCGCCAAGCTCTACTATCTGCGCGGATTGCAGGGCCGGGCTGCCAGGATAAAAGAACTTAACCCGGTCCAGCGCAGAAAGGCCCAGGAAGAGGCCGCGGCCGCTGAAGCTGAGCTTGCCGAACAGATCGCCGCGGCAACGGAAGCAGCCGAAGAACTGGAAGTTGAAGAGCTAGGCGAGGAGTCGGAAGAACAACCCACGGAAGAGCTGGACGACGCGCCGGTTGAAGAGGCGTCAGAAGAACCCGCCGACGAACCCGCCGAAGAACCGTTAGCGGAAGCAACCGAGGAAGAACCGGCAGAGGAACCCGCCGAAGAGTCGGCTGAGGAAGGACCGGCGGAAGAAACTCCGCCTGAAGAATCAGAAGCCGAGGCGCCACCGGCCGAAGAACCGGAAGAAAAACCGGAAGAAGAATAAACTAAACGAATCACGGCCCGCACCCAGCGGGCCGTGCTGATTTTAGGCAGGTTCCCAACAAGTCTGCGGATGGGGCGGCTCCCCGATGGGCGTTGGTCACGGGTCCTTATGGTTAGCATGAGATATGCGGAAGTGGCGGTGGACGCGGCGGTGGGCCATTCGCGGACCTTCTCCTACTCCGTCCCGCCCCGGTTCACCGTGGAGACCGGCCAACTCGTCTGGGTCCCATTCGGGCGGCGGGTGCTCCAGGGTCTGGTCGTGGATCTGGTGGCCGTGCCCAACGTCCCCGAGACCAGGGATATCCTGCAGCCGGTGGAGCCTTCGCCCCTGATCGGCCCCCAACATCTCCAGTTGGGCCGCTGGATCAGCGCCCGCTACCGCTGCTCCTTGTTCACCGCCATCGCCCCGTTGCTGCCCCCCGGATTTGAAGCCCATGTCCGCTCCCGGATCACCGCTGTTCCAGGCGCGGACTTAACGAAGGGAAATCTAAGACCGGAATCGGCCGCCGCTCTGGCAGAGCTGATGGCGAAGAAGGCTGGACTGGATGAAGCCGACTTCGCCAAGCTATTGGGTGGCAACGCCAACCGGGAACTGGCCCGGTTGGTGGACAAGGGCCTGATCCGGCGCCGGTTGACCATGCCCCGCCCGAGGGTTGCTCCCAAGTATGAAGCATTCCTGATGCCGTCGCCGGCGTCCACCGAAGCCCCCGGCGCAGAGGAAACCAACCTTCCGCCGCGTCAAGAAGGGCTGCTGGCCGCGGTGCGGGAGCAGAGGGCCCCCTACCCCACCGCCCTGGCTAACAAGGAGTTCGGCAATGGGGTGGGCCAAGCCCTGTTCAGCAAGGGACTGGTCGCCATGGAATGGGTGCGGGCCGACTCGGCAACCATCGCGACGCCCAAACCGGGACCGGGCACGGGCCGGCAGCAGCATACATTGACCGCCCATCAGGCCGAAGCGCTGTCCAAGATACTGGAGGTCCTGGACGACCCGGACCTTCAACCCCGCAATTTTCTACTCCACGGTGTCACGGGCAGCGGCAAGACCGAGGTCTACCTGAGAGCTATTGACCAGGTGGTGCGCCAGGGCCGCCAGGCCATCTTCCTGGTTCCCGAGATATCTCTGACACCTCAGACGCTGGAACGGGTCAACGCCTGGTTCCCCGGCCGTGTGGCGGTGATGCACAGCCGGCTGACACCACGCCAGCAATTCGACCAATGGTGGGACATCCGCGAGGGCAAGTACGACGTGGTCGTGGGCCCGCGCAGTTCGCTGTTCGCCCCGCTGTCCGATCTTGGCCTCATCGTAGTCGACGAGGAACACGAGTGGACCTACAAGCAGATCGAGACCCATCCGCTGTACCATGCCCGCGCCTCGGCCCTGGAACTGGGCCGCCTCACCGGGTCACCCGTGCTGATGGGCAGCGCAACTCCCGACGTTGAGACCTACCACGCCGCCAGCCAGGGCCGGCACATCCTGCTTGAGCTTCCCGACCGGGTCAGCGCCGGACCGGACCGGGTTTCCCGGTTGGCACAGGTACAGGTCTGCGATATGCGGCAAGAACTCAGGGAAGGCAACCGCAGCATCTTCAGCCGGGTTCTCGCCCAGAGCTTGAAAGACTGCGTCGCCGGCGGGCACCAGGCGATCTTATTCTTGAACCGCCGGGGTGATTCGTCCATCGTCCAGTGCCGGGACTGCGGTCATGTGATCACATGTGGCAGTTGTTCCGTTTCATTGACTTACCATTCCACTCAATCGCGGCTGCTGTGCCACCGGTGTAACCGGCGGACCAGGATGCCAACTACCTGCCCCACTTGTGGCGGGAAACATATCCGGCAGCTGGGAGCCGGAACTCAGCGGGTGGTGCAAGAGGTCAAAAAGCTGCTGCCCGAAGTGACCGTAGACCGGTTGGACGCCGACGCCACCCGTTCCGGCCAGGACACTGAAGACACCATGGCCCGGCTGACCAGCGGCGACACCCAGGTGCTGGTGGGCACTCAGATGGTGGCCAAGGGTCTGGACATTCCCAATGTGACTCTGGTTGGAGTGGTCCTGGCGGACATCGGCCTTTATCTGCCTGACTTCAGGGCCGGGGAGCGCGCTTTTGGACTGATGTGCCAGGTTGCCGGACGGGCCGGGCGGGGCGAGGCCATCGGCCAGGTGATAGTCCAGACTTATAATCCGGACCATTACGCCATCCAGGCCGCCGCCGCCCAGGACTACCAGGCCCTGTACAAGTATGAGATCGACGCCAGGAGACAGACCGGCAACCCGCCGTTCAACGATCTGGTGCATCTGGTGTTCCAGGACCGCAACGATAGCCAGGCGCAGCGGCAGGCCACGGAGACCGGAAGACTGCTGACGCAGCGGGCCCAGTCCCAGGGACTGGCCGGCATCGACGTCGTTGGTCCCGCGCCCGGCATCCCTTCGCGGGTCCGGGGCCGCTACCGCTGGCACCTGACCATCCGGGGGCGGGAGCTTTCGCGGTTCATCGAGGGCATGGAATTCCCGCCGGGCTGCACCGTCGATGTGGACCCGGTGCACGTCCTCTAGCCAGCTTTACACCCTAGAGAAGCGTTGAATATAATGACTAGCGACCCTGAACCAAGTAATTACCGACAAGAAAGAGCAGCTTAGCTGCCCAGCTGTAACCGGAATCTTCACACCCGTGAGGTGGTCGTATTGGCGATCTTGGACATGCGTCTCTTGCCTGACCCGATCCTGCGGAAGCAGGCGAAGAAGGTGGCTAAAGTTACCCCGCAGCTGAAGAAGCTGGTCGAAAATATGGTGGAGACCATGCGCGACCAACGCGGCGTGGGCTTGGCCGCCAACCAGGTGGGCTCACTTCAGAAGGTGGCGGTTATCGAGACTCCGGAGATGGAAGAACCCATGGTGCTCATCAACCCAGAGATCATGAAGACCGAGGGTGATCGGCAGGTGGAAGAGGGCTGCCTGAGCGTTCCCGGGTACCGGGGCATGGTCAACCGTTCCGAAAAGGTCAGGGTCAAGGCCATGGGGTTGGACGGGAAGATCTACCGGGTCAACGCCGATGAGTTGCTGGCCCAGGCCCTGGAACACGAGATAGACCATTTGAACGGCATCCTGTACATCGATCACTTGGTCAACCGCGATAGCCTTTATAAGGTCACCTACGAACCCGACGAGGAAGAAGAGTTTGACGGTGAAGAGGATGAGGCCGAAGGGCCGGTCGAGCCGGCCGAATCGGTAGCCGCTGAGATCTCCGCTTCGGCCATCGAGGACTGAGCGCCGCCAACTCCCGTCATCCCCGATTCCAACCATGCGGGTGAGGTTGGTTTTACCCGCCCGCTTGGAGCGCTGCAATCCACCGCTTGATCCGTGCCGTATAGCCCATGACTGATAGTCCATGCCTGGTAGTCCATGATTGAAAAACTTGCTGCCTGCTGTGCCGCCCTTGGGACCGACACCTATCTGGTGGGCGGATTCGTCCGTGACTGGCTGCATTTTGGCAAGCCGGGCCACGACATCGACATAGCCGTGTCTGGAGACCCGGAAGCCATCGCCCAGGAGATCGCCCGGAAGTTTGGCGGCACGGTGATTCCCTTGGGCGCCGCCCACGGAGTGGTGCGGGTGGTAACGTCCGGTATCGCCGACGACTCTGATCAAGACGGGTCCGGCCAGAGTGAGGCTACGTGGACCATCGATGTGGACGGGTTCTCCGGGACCATTGAAGACGACCTGAGCCGGCGGGATTTTTCCGTCAACGCCATGGCCATACCTCTGGCCGATTGGCCGTCGCTCGATTCGGTTATCGACCCATGGGGAGGCCGGGCCGACCTGGCCGCAAAGACGATTCGCGCCCTGGGCCCCACGGTGTTTCGAGACGACCCGGGGCGTTTGCTGCGGTCCATCCGCCTGGCGGGGCAGTTGAGATTCCGTGTGGACCCGGGCACCTCCAAGCTGATCGCCGCCGATGCCAAGCTGCTTGCCCAGGTTTCTCCGGAGCGGGTCAGAGAGGAATTTCTGAATATACTTTCGCTGGACGGCGCCAAGGGACAACTCGAAGTATTGGACCATTTCGGCCTCTTCGAGCAGGTGATACCGGAACTCCAGTCAGCCAAGGGTGTCGACCAGCCAAATATGCACTACTGGGACGTTTGGGGACATACAATGCACACCGTCGAGGCTGCGGAACTCATTACGAAGGGGCACCAGAACTCGCCCATCTATTCGTGTGTGCCCTGGACTCCGGACAGCAAGGCCCATTTCAGCCGGCAGGCCACGGACGGACACACACGGGGCACCGTGCTGAAGCTGGCCGCGCTGTTCCATGACATCGCCAAACCCCAGACCAAGTCCCAGGACGCCACCGGGCGCACCAGGTTCTTTGGCCACTCGGAACAGGGCGCCGAGATAGCCATCAGACGCTTGACCCAGCTTCGAGTCAGTTCCAAGGGCATCGAGATGGTGGCCAAGATGGTGGAGCAACACCTTCGCCCCACCGGCATGAAAGACGGCGACGAATGGCCCACCAATCGGGCGATCCACCGCTACTTTCGGGACGTGGGCGACGTTGCCATAGACACTTTGTACCTAAGCTTGGCCGATTATCTGGGTGCAAAAGGCCCCGATCTGGTACATGAGGACTGGCGTAACCATGCTAGAATGGTCGGACATATCCTCCACGTAGGCACAAGTGAGCCGGTTTCCCCCACGACCATCCGCCTCATCACCGGACACGACCTGATGACCCACTTCAAGATTCAGCCGGGGCCAGATATTGGCGCCGTATTGGAACGCGTTGAAGAGGCCCGGGCCGCCGGAGAGATTGAAACCAAGGAGCAAGCCCTGGAAATGGCTGCCGATGCACTGAGAAATCTGGCCGGGAAACCGGCGCGGGAAAGCCGCCGCGACGGGTCGAAATAGCCGATGCGCTCCCGCAGCATACGAATATCCATCACCATCATCCTGATCCTGGGTATCGCCATAGCCGCCCTGGGATTTAGAGACATCAATATCGACATCCCTGGCTTCCCCCGGATTGAGCGCGACGGCACCGGACCATTGGGGCTTAAGCTGGGTCTCGACCTCCGGGGGGGTGGTCACCTGGTCTACCAGGCCGATACCGGCACCAGATTCGAGATCACTTTCACGGAAGAAGTCGCGATCAACGAACTGATCACCACACTGCAAGAACTGCGGTTTGGGGATGACGACGCCGAATTAGAAGGGCTGCAAGTCGGGTCCACTGGCGTGAACCGGTTCCGGATCCGCACCGACATCTTGGCCGAAGACGACCCCAGGCGCACGGGCCTGAATGAAGCCCTGACAGAAGCCCTTGGCGCTATCACTCTCTTCCAGTCCAGCGTTATTGAAGAACCGACCCTGGAACAGATGCAGGGCGTTTTGGACAATATCAGCCGGCGCGTAGACCGGTTCGGAACGGAAGAGCCAATCATCCAGTTGTTCGGCGATGACCGGATCATAGTGCAACTACCGGGAGCCACCGGTTCAGTCACTGAGATCGTGCTCGCCGAGCCGGGCCCAGACGCGCCTGTACCGGCCGTGGATGCGGCCGCGGTCCTGCCGGCTTTGTTGGCGGATGCCGGGTACGAGGATTTCAGGATCGAATTCAAGGACGAAAGGACATTTACCGTCCGGTCGAACACCGTAAGCGCCGAGATACAAGGCCGGGCGGTCTTGGCGATAGCTTCGGAGATCGGCCAGGTGGCTTTATTCAGCGTGAAGAGCGGTATCGACGAAGCCAAGGCGCTGATCGGCGCCACGGCCCGGCTGGAGTTTAAAGAGCGGACCTGCCAGGACCCGGCGTGTAACATCTTCACCGACGCGGACCTAGGGCTGACCGGGGATGACCTGACTCGGGCCGAGGCTTCCACTAATACTCTTGGTATCGGGTGGGTGGTGAACCTCCAGTTCAACAGCCGGGGATCTGAGATATTCTCCGACCTGACCCGCCGCATATCCACGGCGGAGGCCCAGGCCACGAAACGGATAGCAATCATCATGGACGACGAAGAATTGCTCGTCCCGGTGGCCCGCGCCTGGATCCGTGATGGCCGCACCCAGATCAGCGGCAACTTCACCCGTGAAGAAGCCCGCACCCTGGCCATCCAAGTGGAGTCGGGCCGGCTGCCCGTGCCGCTCAGATTGATCCAGGAGAGCGACGTCGACGCCTTGCTGGGGTCAGAGTCGCTGCGCAACAGCCTCATCGCCGGCCTGGTCGGTCTGGGTCTGGTCTTTGTGTACATGATCATCTACTACCGCATGGCTGGGGTGGTGGCGGCATTCGCCCTGGTGTTCTACACCATCATAGTTTTGGCCATATTCAAGATGATTCCCATCACCCTTGAGTTGGCCCACATCGGCGGGTTCATCCTATCCATCGGCATGGCTGTTGACGCCAATATCCTGATCTTCGAGCGCATGAAAGAAGAGGTCCGTATCGGCCGGACACTGGCTTCGTCCATGGAGGTGGGGTTCAACCGCGCTTGGCCTGCCATCCGGGACAGCAACATCTCCACAATGATCACCTGCGTGGTGCTCCTCTGGTTCGGTGACCGCCTGGGAGGCGGCCTGGTTACCGGTGTGGCCATCAGCTTGTTCATCGGTGTGGCGGTCAGTATGTTCACCGCTGTGATGGTCAGCCGCAACCTGTTGCAACTGATGGCTTGGATCGGCTTGGGTGGACGGATCAACCTGTTCACACCCGAGTCATTGCACCGCACCGGCCAGGAAGTGGCACAGACCCCGGTCCTGAGAGGAGGACGCTAGTGCTGGATGTGGTAGGAAAACGGGGTTGGTACTTTCTGATATCCGCGTTGATCATCGTGCCAGGTATCATCTCGATGATGATCGCGCCTGGCTGGGTGACATTGGATTCGGGCCTGAAGGGAGGCATCGACTTCAGCAGCGGTTCCGTGATGAACGTTACCTTCCGCCAGCCTGTGGATGAGGAAAACATCCGGGAGCGTTTGAACGAACTTGGCCACCCCGAAGCGCTGATCCAGCGGATCGGGGGCACCAACTTCTTCATCCGGACCGTGGTTTTGAAAGAAGCGATCGGCGACGGCCTGTCGGAACGGGAGATTATCGAGCGCGATTTGGAGAAATTCCTGGGCATGGAGCGAGGCCGGGTAGAATTCGACACCGTCTCCCCCATCGTGGCTCAAGAAACGGTGAGGACCGCCTTCTACGCCCTGGCCGCCGCATCGGTGTTCATCATGTTCTTCGTGTGGTACGCCTTCCGCCGGGTGCCCAAGGCACACCGGTACGGCGTCAGCGCGATTATTGCCCTGGTCCACGACCTGCTGATCATCTTGGGGATATTCTCGATCCTTGGCCGGGTGATCAACTTTGAAGTGAACTCCATGTTCATCGTGGGGTTGTTGATCGTGGCCGGTTACAGCGTGAACGACACCATCGTGGTGTTCGACCGCATCCGCGAGAACGTATCCCGCCATCCCGACCGTGAATTGGCGCCCATGGTAAACCTGAGCATCATGGAAAGCATGGGACGGTCGCTTAACACCAGCATCACGACCTTGGTGGTGCTGCTGGCCATGCTGTTCATCGGGGGCAACAGTATCCGTGAATTGCTGCTGGTATTGGCCATCGGGGCGGTGGTGGGTACCTACAGTTCAATCTTCATCGCCAGCCAGTTCTTGGTCAT
The DNA here is from genome assembly GCA_022563275.1 of Chloroflexota bacterium. The sequence goes on from JADFNR010000023.1 coordinate 19,123, forward strand.
GTGGGACCGGGGCGAGATCGGCCGGTTCTTCAGGCGAGGGTCGGCGGCCGCGGCCTCTTCGTTGCTCCACCTGATCGGCCGCTAACGGGGCGAACGGGTTTGGTGGTTCAGGCGTTGGGTAACAGAACGATTCGTCCGGTGGGTCTCCGTTCCGACACCAACCGGTAGGCCTCCGCCGCTTGCTCCAAGGGTAATTCCAGGTCCACCACCGGCCGCAGTTTGTCCTCCAACACCATCCGGCCTGCCCGCTCCACCATTGCTCTGGACACCCCCGATGCGCCCAGGACCTGTGCGTCGCGAAAGATTATCTCTGTAGGATTCAAGCTGACGCTCTGCCCCAGGACCTCTCCCAACAGCACTAATCTGCCATATTGGGCCAGGCTCCTCAGGGTCGAGGGAAACAAGGCCGAGCCCACGGTATCGATCACCACCTCCGCGCCCTGGTCCTCAGTCAGAGCCATGACCAACTCGGCGAAGTCGAGACCGTCGTCTCCCAGGACCTCGGCGGCGCCCAGTTCTCGCAGGGGGTTTTCCTTCTCTGGGGATGACGAGACAGCCAGCACCCGCGCTCCCAATGCCGCCGCCGCTTGTACCGCGTGGACTCCCAGGCCTCCTCCCGCGCCAGTGACCACCACCGTTTCTCCAGGGGTCACACGAGCCGTTTTTTCGACCGCCTGGAGAGCGACCCCCATGGGACAGGCCAGAAGCGCCGCGCCGAAGGGATCTATACCTTCTGGCGCCCTGACCAGACTGTGTTCGGAAAGGGCTACGAATTGGGCGAACCCGCCGTCCCGGCCATGGCCGATGCCCGCGCCCTCGCGGCACCGGTGCTCACGGCCGCCGGCGCAGCGGTCACAGCGCCCGCAGGCCTCGGTGAGGATGCTGACCACCCGGTCCCCTGGCTTCAGCCCGGTGACGCCGCTGCCGGTCTCCTCCACTACCCCCGAGATCTCGTGGCCCAGGATAACGTTGGGCGCAACGCCGCGGCGGAGCAATCCGGCCATCACTGACCGGTCGTGGTGGCAGAACCCGCAAGCGGTGACCCGCACCAGGGCCTGGCGGGGTCCCGGTTTGGGCGTGGGCACATCAAGGACCTCCAGGACCGGAGGGTCGCCCGCCTGCTTCAGATATAGCGCTCTCATGCCGGTGAATTATATGCCCGGGGACGTATACCGCCAATGCCGGGCTAACGTATAATTGGCGGTGACGGTCCAGCCTGCTCAGGCTCAAATTCGAGACTGATGCAGGACCGGGAATCTCTGGTTTGTCAGGGATGATAAATGAAGATTGGGGCACATGTTTCCACGGCCGGAGGCATCAGCAATGCGGTGGCCAGGGGCCAGGAGATCGGCTGCGAGGCCATCCAGATCTTCGGCTCTTCCCCCCAGACCTGGGCCTTTAAACCCGTGCCCGGCGAGCAGATCGAACTCTTCAAACAGGGCCTGGCCGACGCCGGGATCGGGCCGGTATTCTTGCACGCAATCTACCTGATCAACCTGGGGACTCCCAACAAGGACAATCTAGCGAAGGGCATCGACTCCTTGGTGAACTATATGAATCTGGCGGCCGACATCGGCGCGGCGGGAGTCATTTTTCATCCAGGCAGTCATGGAGGGAGAGGCTATGAAGCAGTGCTGCCCCAGACAGTTGAGGCCATCAAGAAGGTCCTGGATGCCTCGCCCGACGGACCGTGCCTAGCGGTGGAGAACATGGCCGGCATGGGCCAGCACATCGGGGCCAGGTTCGATGAACTTGGCGGCATCTTGAAAGCTGTGGACAGTCCGCGCTTGAAGATATGTTTGGACACCCAGCATGCTTTTGCCGCCGGATACGACCTGACCAACATCGACGGCATACAGGCCATGCTGGACGAGTTGGACGCCGGACCCGGCAGCGCCAACGTGGCGGCAGTCCACGCCAACGACTCCAAACGTGTCTGCGGGTCGGGGGTTGACCGGCACGACAACATCGGAGACGGGTTCATCGGCGAAAAGGGATTTGCCGCCATCATGGGCAATCCCGCCTTCGCCGACGTGCCCTTTCTTCTGGAGGTGCCAGGTTTCGAGGGCAAAGGACCGGACCGGCGGAACATAGACATCCTCAAGAAGATTCGACAGCAGGCCGGGCTTTCGATTTGATCAACATCACCAACCGGGAGTTTGTGCGGCTGGTGCGCCAAGCCTACCGGGAGATACCCGAGCATGTGCTCCAGGCGCTGGAAAACGTTGACGTGGTGGTCGAGGAATGGCCCGCACCCGATGAAGAGGATCTGGTCGAAGGGGAGGGTTCCCTCTTTGGGCTCTACAGCGGTGTGCCCTTGACGGAGCGGGAGGGTGGAGACCCTCTGCTGCCCAGCCGGATCGCCATCTACCGTCAGCCCATCTTGCGTGGTTGTTCCAACCGGTCCGAGGCGAAGCGCGAGATCAAGGTTACCCTGTGGCACGAGATCGGGCATTATCTGGGCATGAACGAGGATGACCTGCACCGGCTGGGGTACGGCTAGTGGCGATCGTTCTAAACCGCGTTGGCTGGGTTCTCGGCACCGGCATGGGCATCGGTCTGGCCCCCATCGCTCCTGCCACCGTGGCCAGTCTGGCGGCGGTGCTGCTCTACGGTTTCTCGCCCCTTGATGAAGATTCCACCGGCTTCTTCCTGCTCTGCGGGCTGGGGTTCTTGGCCGGCATCTGGGCCTGCCATACCCTGATCACCGAGGCTGACCACGACCCGAAACGGGCGGTCTGGGACGAATTCGCCGGAATGTGGATCACCTGTTTGTTCCTGCCCAAAACCCTGCTCTGGCTGGCTGCCGCGTTCGTCGTTTTCCGCGTACTGGATATCCTGAAACCTTGGCCCATCCGGCGGTTCGAGGGGCTGCCGGGGGGTCTGGGCATCATGGCCGACGACCTGGCGGCCGGAGTGGCCGGAGCCGTCGGGCTGAACGTGATCTACCGGGTATTTTTCTAGGCGGCCCGGCCAAACCAAGGCAGCTCGGCCGGCGGAATCCCCTATGAATGGCGCCGAGCCTGGTTCCATTGCCCGCCAAATACCCCTATGTTATACTTCGACAAGCATCAACCTGCCCCCGTTCCAGCTTCGGCCCAGGCGTCGATTCAAGAGCAGGCGGCGGGGATTTTGCGGGTCTCGCCGTCTCCTGCGGCGGGCTCTCGGACGTAACCGGCTAAACCAGCCGGTAAAAAGGAATAGACATAATTTATGGTTGAGTCCCAAGGATCACCGGCCGAGCCGGCGAAAGAAGAACCCCAAGAATCCCAGTCGGCCCCGGCCACGGCCATCGCTCCGGAACCAGCCCCTGAACCAGCACCGGTTCCCGCCGCCCCGCCGCCCCCCCCAGTTCGCGAACATCTCACCATGAAGGCCCTTCTAGAGGCGGGCGTCCACTTCGGGCATCAGACCCGGCGGTGGAACCCCACCATGAAGAAGTACATCTTCACCCAGAGAAACGGCATCCACATCATCGACCTGCAGCAGACCTTGGGCATGTTGAACACCGTCTACCAAGAGATGGTGGACCTCGTGGCCAAGGGCGGCAAGGTCCTGTTCGTGGGGACAAAGCGCCAGGCCCAAGAGGTGATCCAGAGCGAAGCCGAGCGCTGCGGCATGCTGTACGTCAACCAGCGTTGGCTGGGCGGCACCATGACCAACTTCCAGACTATTCGGACCCGCATCACCTACATGCTGGAGCTCCAGCAGAAGCGGGACCAGGGCTACTTCCGGGTCTTGCCCAAGAAAGAGGGAGTTAAGCTCCGCGACAAGCTGAACCGCTTGGAGAAATATTTCACGGGCGTGCGGGACATGACCGAGGTCCCCAAGGCCATCTTCGTCATCGACATCGGCAGGGAAGACATCTGCATCGCTGAGGCCCGGCGCATGGGGGTCGACATCTTCGCCATCGTCGACTCCGATTGCGACCCCAACCTAGTCGACCACATCATCCCCGGCAACGACGATGCGGTCCGCTCTATCCGGTTGATCACCAACCGCATGGCCTCCGCCGTTCTGGAAGGTCTTGCGCAACGTGAAGCGATGGAGCAAGCGCGTATCGAAGAGATGGCGGAAGTGGAAGAGTCTGCGTTCTTAACCGCCTACGTGTCGCCCGACGAGGAGGAGGAGGGTCTTCCGGAGATGGAGGGCCTGGATACCGCCACCGTCGCCGAAGTGGCCCCCGCGGCGGCGGCCGCCATAACGCCGGTGGCCGAACCGGAAGCTGAAGAGCCGGTTGCCGAAGCGGCTGCCCCAGAAACAGCGGCCGAAGAGCCCGTCGCTGAGGCGGCGGCGCCTGAAGCATCGGACGAGCCTGAACCCGAATCAGAGGCTGAGCCTGAATCGGAACCCGAACCCGAACCGGAGGCTGAGCCCGAACCTGAGCCTGAACCTGAGCCCGAACCGGAGGCTGATCCTGAACCGGAATCCGAAACGGAGCCTGAAACAGAGGAAGCCACTGAGGAACAGTCGAAAGAATAACCATCCGGTGTTTTCAATCTACGGCCAGACGTTGGCCGGCTAATAGGAGTAGTCAATTGGCCGTCAGTGTTGAATTAGTCCGGAACCTACGCGACCAGACGGGCGCCGGGATCATGGATTGCAAAGATGCCCTGGAGAAATCCGGCGGCGACATGGAAAAGGCCGTTCTGGCCCTTCGTGAGAAGGGTGTGGCCAGCGTGGCCAAACGCGCGGGTAAGGACACCAACGAAGGCGTGATAGACACCTATTTACACACCGGAGGACGGGTCGGGGCCATAGTTGAACTTGGCTGTGAAACCGACTTTGTCGCCCGGACCGAAGAGTTCCAAAAGCTGGCCCACGAGATCGCCATGCAAGTCGCGGCCATGGCCCCGCTTTACATCGACGCAGACGAGATCGAAGAGGGGGACACCCGCCCCCCGGCACAGATCACCCTCATGCAGCAGCCTTTCATCAAAAACAGCTCCTCCTCCGTCGGTGAGATGGTCAAGGAGCTGGCCGCCAAGGTCGGAGAAAATATCAGAGTGGTCCGATTCAGCCGATTAGCAGTCGGTGAATAGTTCAATTACAGGGTATGGCTGAACCTAAATACCGTCGCGTAATGTTGAAGATCAGCGGCGAGTCTCTGAAGGGAGAGACTCAGTTTGGCATTGACCCTGTAGCGGTAAACTACCTCGCGGGGCAGATCGGCGAAGCCGCTGCGTTGGGCGTGGAGATCGCCGTGGTTATGGGCGGGGGAAACATCTGGAGGGGTGAAGCGGCCGAATCCAGGGGGATGGACCGGGCGACCGCCGACTACGCAGGCATGCTGGCCACCATAATCAATGCGCTGGCCCTTCAGGACGGTCTTGAACAGCAGGGGATCGATGTCCGCACCCAAAGCGCCCTGCAGATGCAGGCCGTGGCCGAACCGTATATCCGGCGCCGGGCCATCCGGCACTTGGAGAAAGGCCGGGTAGTGCTCTTCGCCGCGGGCACCGGGAATCCTTACATGACCACCGACACGGCGTCGGCGTTACGGGCTCTGGAGATCAACGCCGAAGTGCTGCTGATGGCGAAAAACAACGTCGACGGGGTCTATGATTGCGACCCCAACGAAAATTCAGACGCTGTCAGGTTTGGCAAACTGGACTACATGGAAGCCCTGAACATGCGGTTGGCGGTGATGGATTCAACGGCCCTTACACTTTGCATGGACAACAAACTGCCCATAGTCGTCTTCAATGTCTTTGAACCGGGTACAATGAGCAACATCCTCACTGGCAAAACCGTGGGCACACTAATTACTGGGAGGGAATGACCATGCCTCCAAATGATGACAACACCGACTTAACCCCCGAGGTTGTGCTGTCCCGGACCTCCGTCAAGATGGACCGTGCAGTGGATGCCTTCAAGCGTGACCTGACCCAACTCCGCACCGGCCGGGCCACTCCGGCGCTGGTGGAGAATGTTGAGATCGACTACTACGGCTCCATGACCCCGCTCAAGCAGATCGCCTCCATCTCCGCCCCCGACGCCCGGGCCATCATGATTCAGCCCTGGGATACCGGGTCGCTGCGGGAGATCGAAAAGAGCCTGATGTCATCAGACATGGGGTTCAATCCGTCCAATGACGGCTCAACCATCACCGTGCCCATTCCCCAGCTTACCCAGGAGCGCCGTCAGGAGATGGTCAAGCTTCTCAAACGCAAGATCGAGGACGGCAAGATATCCGTCAGGAACGCGCGCCGGGACGGTTTAGAGTCGTTGCGGAAGCTGGAGAAAGACAAAGCGATCTCTCAAGACGACGGACGCCGCGCCCAGGAACAGCTGCAGAAGACAACTGACGGTCATACCAAACAGATCGATGAGACAGGTTCCGCCAAAGAGGCGGAGATCCTGCAGGTCTAGCCCAGTGCCGGTTGAGCCTCTTCCATCCCAGCCAGCGGCCGGAGACGGCGCACAACCCACTGCCGGGGATGGCGCAAACGTGCCGGTCCATGTTGCTTTTATCATGGACGGCAATGGACGGTGGGCGCAAAAGCAGGGCCTTCCGCGCATCGCCGGTCATGAGGTGGGCGTGCAGCGCATCCAGGGCATATTGGAGACGCTAGAGCCCATGGGTGTGAAGTTTGTCACCCTCTATGCGTTTTCAACGGAGAACTGGGGCCGCCCCCAAGAAGAGGTTGACGGCATCATGGATGTCTTCTCCGAGGCGGTGGCCAGCCAAACCCAAGCGCTCCACGAGAAGAACGTGCGCATAGTCCACGTGGGCCGGACCGAGAACCTGCATCCTGACCTTCGAGACGCGGTGGCTGAAGCTCAGCGTTTGACCAGCAAGAACACCGGTATCACCATGAACGTGGCCTTCGACTACGGCGGCCGCGACGAGATCCTGGAAGCGGTCCGCCGCATCATGAAGGACGGGATCAGTCCGGACGCGATCGACGAAGAACTGTTCAGCCGGTATCTGTTCACCGCCCATTGCCCCGACCCCGACCTGATCATCCGGACCGGTGGAGAACAGCGCATCAGCAACTTCCTCCTCTGGCAGTCGGCTTACAGCGAGATGTACCATACGACAACTCTGTGGCCGGACCTCGACGCCGCCGAGTTGGCCCGGGCGTTGGAGGACTTCGGAAACCGCCGCCGCCGCTATGGTGGTCTCAACCCCGAAGACCAATCCCCCGGATCCCAAACGTCTAACCAAACCCCTAAACAGTAGGAACAGGGAAGAGTTCTTGCTCCAACGGTCGCTTACGGCGTTGGTTGGAATCCCCGTTCTGGTGGGCGCCGTCTGGTTGGGGGCCCCGTGGTTGACCGTATTGATATTGGCGGCCGGCGTGGCCGGCGTTTGGGAACTCTACCGGATGACACCAGCTACCGTAGGCCCCTTGCCCGTTTTTTTGGGAGCCGCCTGGGTGGTTGCCATGGTGTCTGGAGCCCAAGCCGCATCCGGTCGCGACAATTTCCTAATCATATCCGGTGGCGTGATGGCCGCCGGTTCATTCGCCGCATTGCTCTGGTTCATCGCCTTTTATCGAGGCGCCGGTCCAACCGGGATTCGCGGATATTCCCTCGGTTTCTCTTACCTGATCTTGGGGCCCATCTACGTTGGGTTTCTCTTGGGCCATGCTCTGATGCTCCGGGAGATTCCTGGGCCGGGTGGCCTGGGTCTTGAACCGTCAGGGACGGCGGACCTGGGGCGTAGCTGGCTCTTGTTTGCCATTCTGGTCACATTCGCCGTGGACACGGGAGCCTATCTGGTGGGAAGGGCGGTGGGGAGCCGGCCCATGGCCCCAAGCATCAGTCCCAACAAGACCTGGGAAGGAAGCCTGGGCGGGTTCGCCGCCGCGGTGGCCGCCGCCGTGGCTCTGGGGCTGGTTTTCGATCTGGAGATTCCGGTATGGCAGCAGGCGGTGATCGGGGGCGTGGTGGGGGTCGTAGCCCAATGGGGAGACCTGATAGAGTCCAAGCTGAAGCGGATTGCGGACGTGAAGGACGCTGGTAGTATAATTCCTGGACATGGCGGGCTGTTGGACCGTTTGGACAGCCTGCTGTTGACCCTGCCGGCCGTCTATTATCTGCTCGTTACGGTGTTTGCCCCCTAAACCGCCAGCACCCGTCGGTGAGTTAGCTTAAAATGAAAAGAATCGTCATACTTGGGTCAACCGGGTCCATCGGCTGCCAAACCCTGGATATCGTCCGTGCGTTTCCAGACGAGTTCGAGGTGGTCGGTCTGGCCGCGGGCAACAACATCGAGCTTCTGAACGAGCAGATCAAAGAATTCAACCCCAAGCACGTCTGCTGCATCAACCCTCCCGCAAAAGCCTTTCGGGGCATGGAATTCACCCCGATGGAAGATATGGTTTGCCTGGACAACGTGGACCAGGTGATGGTGGCGCTCATGGGCAGCGTGGGCCTGGTGCCGACTCTGAACGCGCTCAAGGCCGGCAAGTCAGTAGCCCTCTGCAACAAAGAGCCCATCGTCATGGCCGGTGGACTGATAAAGGAGTATGAGTCGCGCTACGGCGGAGAAGTGCTTCCGGTGGACAGCGAGCCAAGCGCCATCTGGCAGTGCCTCCGGGGCGAGACCAGTGAGATACTTAGGTTGCTGATAACCGCCTCGGGTGGGCCGTTCCGCACCACACCCATGGAAGAGATGGAAGGGGTCACACCGGAGCGGGCCCTCCAGCATCCCACCTGGAAGATGGGCAAGAAGATAACGATAGACTCTGCTACGCTGATAAATAAGGCGTTTGAAGTGATCGAAACGCATTGGTTGTTCGACGTGCCCTGGGACAGGATCGAAGTGGTGGTCCATCCGCAAAGCACCATACATTCCATGGTCGAGTTCGCTGACGGCTCGGTGAAGGCCCAGATGGGCCCCCCGGACATGCGGCTGCCCATCCAGTACGCTCTGTTCTACCCGAAACGCCTGCCGAATCCGATGATTCCCAGGCTGGACACCTCGATATCTCACTCCATGACCTTCGCCCCCATGGAGCCGGGACGCTTTCCCTGCTTCGACCTTGCCGTCGCGGCGGGCAAGAAGGGTGGCACCCATCCGGCGGTGCTGAGCGCGGCCGACGAAGTGGCGGTCCAAGCGTTCTTGGATTCCAAGATCCGCTTCACTGAGATACCCAAAGTCATCGACCGGGTCCTGTCCGAACACGAATCTCTCCCGGGAGAAAACGCAGAGGACTTCTTGGAAGCGGACCGTTGGGCCACGGAACGAACGGTAGAACTAATCGGCGGTTAGAGATCCTTCGCGATCTTAAGACCGTAATATCTTCAGTGACACCCGACGCGATATTTGATAATAACTTTGTATAGTAACCAAGCATGGAAACTTTCCTCATAGCCGTTGGCACTCTAGTGCCACTGCTCCTCATCTTGGTGGTCATTCACGAGTTTGGCCATTACGCCACCGCCCGTGCCATGGGCGTAAAAGTTCTGGAATTCGGAGTTGGGTTTCCGCCACGGGCCTTCGGCGTCTACACCGGAAATACGTCCGTTCGGTTGGACGGGGCCACCCGGTACGTCGGACTGTCCGGCCCAGATGACCTGGGCCGAGGCCTGAAGGTAAAGATTAGTTCCGCCGAAGATGACCAAGGCAATCTGGTGGCCCGCGTCATAGAGTTGAGCAAGAAGCCGGCCAAGGGAGAACGGGAGGACGAGCCGGAAGAAGAGCGCCCCGGTGAAGCGGACCTCCTGAAGCATGAGGGCAAGATACGCTCCGTCGGAGACGGGTCATTGGTCCTGGCCGACATGCTCTACTCGGTGAACTGGGCGCCCATCGGCGGGTTTGTCCGACTGGCTGGAGAAGCCAACCCCAACGTCCCCCGCAGCCTGGCCGGCAAGGGAACCGGCACCCGGTTCCTGGTCCTGATCGCCGGGCCGTTGATGAACGCCATACTCCCCTTATTGATCTTCACCGTCCTCCTGATGATTCCTCAGGACGTCGCGGTGGGCCGTCTGGTGATAGCGGAGGTCGGAGAGAACACGGCGGCGTCCAAGGCGCAGGTGCAGGCGGGGGATGTCGTCCTCAAGGCCAACCGAAGGGTCATCGAGAACCGGTTGGATTTCACCCGTGAGATCAACCTGAACGGCGGTTCCAACATGGCGATGTTGGTCGAGCGGGAAGGTCAGGAATTATTGCTGCATCTCCGGCCCCGGTTCGACACTGAGTCGGGCCGCTGGCTGGTGGGTGTATTCCCGCGCCTGGATGACGTCACCATCGTGAGCCGGTCGGAGCCAATCTGGGAAGCCATCCCCAATAGCTTCGTCAATACCTGGGAGATGCTGGTGCTGGTCAAACAGGCCCTGGGCGGGGCCTTTGGGGAAGGCTCGTCGCCGCAGTTCTCCGGCCCCATCGGCATTGCCCAGATCACCGGGGAGGTAACCCGTAGCGCCGGCTGGGTCGGGTGGTTGGGCGTGGGCATACTGCTCAGCATCAACCTGGCCGTCTTGAACATCCTGCCCATCCCCATGCTGGATGGAGGCCGGTTGGTCTTTGTGGTGTTGGAATGGGCGCGCCGCGGGAAGAAGATACCGGCCCATAGAGAGGGCATGGTGCACCTGATCGGTTTCGCGTTGCTGATGGGCGTCATCTTGCTGGTGAGCGTCAACGACATTAGCCGCCTGATCGACGGCCGAAGTTTCTTGGGTTAGTTGCGCCCACTCCACGATTCGGGGCTGCGATTTACTGGGCTAACTGCCCCCAACCTGTGCCGATTCCGCCCGTCTCGCCCTGGCACCATTCCCCCCATTCGTGTACCATTAGCCTGCTTTCGCATCGAATAGCGAGGTATGCCCAAATAGGCATGATATTGCGGGAATTCAACCTCTGTGATCTGATCGTTTTGGCTGGTCGTTGAGGAAAGGGCGAGATGAATAAACGTCGAGTAACCAAGCCGGTCTATGTGGGCGGCGTTAAGATAGGCGGCGGAGCGGACGTTACAGTCCAATCCATGACCAAGACCGACACCCGGGACGTGAAGGCCACGGTCAAGCAGATCCACGAACTGGAAGAGGCAGGCTGCGAGGTGATCCGCAGTGCCGTGCCCGACGCTCAGGCGGCGGAGGCCATGGCCGAGATCAAGAAGCAGATCCACATCCCTCTCATCGCCGACATCCACTTCCATTACAAGCTGGCCCTTACTTGCCTCGAAGGCGGCATCGACTGCCTCCGCCTGAACCCCGGCAACCTGCGCAACGAAGATCAGGTGCGCGAGGTGGTGCGGGCGGCAAAAGAGCGCGGCATCCCCATCAGGATCGGTGTCAACTTCGGCAGCCTGCCCCCGGTGGGCGGCATCGGCCGCACCAGGGGGTTCTCCCGGCACATGGACCTGGTCAACAGTTTGCCCAAGGCCGGCGAGGCCCGTGATGGCGACTACAGCGTGGTCGACCACATGGTGGCGACAGCGTTGTGGGAGATCAGCCTGCTGGAAGAGCAGGACTTCGACCAGATAAAGATATCCATGAAGGCCTTTGACGTTCCCACCACCGTGGAAGCCTACACCCGCTTGGCCGGTATGATGCCCTATCCATTGCATCTGGGCATCACCGAAGCCGGCACCCCCATGGCCGGTTCCATACGCACGTCCGTTGGCCTGGGCGTGCTGCTCTACAACGGGATCGGCGACACCATCAGAGTTTCGTTGAGCGGCGACCCTACCGAAGAGGTTGTGGCCGGCTTCGAGATACTGAAGTCCCTGAATATGCGCAAGAAGGGCGCGGTCTTGGTGGCCTGCCCCAGTTGCGGCCGGGCCGACGTGGACGTGATCAAGCTGGCCAACGATGTGGACGCCCTGCTCAAGAAGGGCAAGAAAGTGATCACCGTCGCTGTCATGGGGTGCGAGGTCAACGGACCCGGAGAAGCCAAGGACGCCGACGTGGGCATCGCGGCCGGAGCGGGCCGCGCGGTGATATTCCGCAAAGGCAAGAAAGTGCGCGTGGTGCCCGAGGCCGAGATGTTGACTGCCCTGATGGAAGAGGTAGAAAACACTCCGGTACCCGCCGGCGACTGAACCGGCAGGTCCTTCTGTACGGCCACCGCGGCTCCGGTGAACGATTGTGCCGCCCAAGGTCCATTGCCGACTAATATTTTGACTCAGTAGCCTTGGACATACTGGGAGACTATCCGGCCCCTCCACGCCCCCCTGGCGGCTTTTTAGGGGCATTCCATTTGGGTCATAGCGTCTCCAACTGTCCGATCGCAGTCGCTATAATGGTTTGGCTCCGCCTGGCCGGACTGAATCCCGCTTCGAGCGATTCCGCAATCCCGGCGATTCCGACATTTCCAAGGGGGCTACGCCCAGATATGAGATTCTCCCGGATGGTCTCCAAGACACTACGGTCCGACCCTCCCGACGCCGAAACCGCCAGCCACCGGTTGCTGCTGCGGGCCGGGCTGATCCACCAGGTGGCCGCCGGCATTTACGCCTATCTGCCATTGGCCCTGCGGTCGCTGCGCAAGATAGAAAACATCATCCGGGATGAGATGGACGCCGCCGGCGGGCAGGAGTTGATGCTGCCGGCGCTACAGCCCCAGGAACTCTGGGAACAGACGGGGCGGAAGGAGGCCTTCGGCGACAACATGTTCTCCCTGGAGGACCGGCGGGGCCGCCCCATGGTGCTGGCGCCCACCCACGAAGAAGTGATCACCAACGTAGTCAAAGCCAACGTCCAGAGCTACCGAGACCTGCCCCTCATCCTGTACCAGATCCAGACCAA
>JADFNR010000024.1:0-14490 GCA_022563275.1 Chloroflexota bacterium
GGCAGGCTGGTTACGCCGGTGCCCAGCCGGATGTTGCGGGTGCGCTCGGCGGCGGTGGCGATGAATAGCTCGGGCGACGCGATGGTCTCCCATCCGGCGCTGTGGTGCTCGCCGATATAGGCTTCATCGAAGCCCAGGGTATCCAACCATTGGAGAAGCTCCAGGTCCCTTTCCAGGGCCAGGGTGGGGTTCTCGCCCACCCGGTGGAAGGGAGCCATGAAGACGCCGAATTTCATGCGTTTGGAGACCGTCATTCTTACATCCTCCGTGGGTGTCCCAACACGTTTGTCGAGACATCTGGAACGGTGGGTCTGCCAGGCGGCTGCGCCCACGGGTCTTCGAGGTGGGGCAGGCTGGCGGCCAAGGGTATTCTATCACGCAGCCTGATGGGCCAATGGGATAGTGAGTATCGGGCGAAGTATGGGCCAGGGGGAAGATCGGGTCCGGCAAAGACGAGACTCTTGACCCCGGCCGGAGATACGGGCTAGACGCCGGTAACGTTGCTGCGGCGTTCCATCAGAAGAGTGTCGCGCCAGCGGCCGTTGAGGCGGCCGATCCGCTCCCTGGTTCCCACGGAGCGGAACCCGCAGGCGGCGTGGATGGCGATGCTGGCTTCATTCTCCACCAAGATACTGGCCTGGAGGGTCCAGACGCCGGCCGATTCGGAGGCGGAGACCAAGGAATCGAGCAAGAGTTTGCCCACTCCCATGCCCCGGGAGCGCTGGGCGACATAGACGCTCACCTCGGCTACCCCGGAGTAGGCCTCACGGGACGAAACGGGGCTCAAGGCGGCCCAACCGATTATGGTTTCGCCATCTCTAGCGACCAATCGGCAATCAGCGCGGTGATTGTTATTCCACTGTTCCCAAGGTGGTGCATGGGTCTCGATGGTGGCGTTTCCGGTGGCGATGCCTTCTTGGTAGATCTCCCGGACCGACTCCCAGTCTCCCGGCCCCATGCTTTCAATGATGCGATTTGCGGTTTTCACTCTCTAGTCATCCCTGGGCGGCCGGCCGGGTGTGGCCGCGGGGGCGGATGCTTACTTAAGAGGATATATTGTAGGATCAGCGGGCCGCAGTGTAAACCAGATGACGGGCCAGGCTTGAAGCAGGCATAGGCCAGGCTCTAAATGGTGTGCCGGCCAAAGTGGCGCAGACCGGGCAAACGTGGTATCTTTGGCAGAATCAAACCCAAGGTCTGGGTGAACCAAAAACGGACAGGAGAGGTTGCGAGATGCCCAAGATCAAGCACATCGCCATTGCCACTCAGGACGCGGATAAGACCGCTGCATTCTACAAAGAGGTCTTCGGACTACGCGAGATCGCCAAGCTGGAGAGCGCCAACGCCAATGGCTACTTCCTCAGTGACGGCAATGTGAATATGGCCATCCTGGATTTCCAGAACGACGCGGTGGCCGGAGAGCGCGGCAAAGACTACAGCGGCATCCACCACATCGGCTTCGAGGTCGAGGACCTGGAAGATATTGAGAAGAAGCTGGCCGCCCACAACTCGGCTCCCATGGACGAAGTCAACAAGGCCCTGGGCGTGGGCATGGGCGGCCCCCGCCACGCCAACGTCGAGATCAAGTACACCGGTCCCAACGGCGAGATGATCGACGTCTCCGCCCACGGTTGGGTCGGCACCCGCGGCTTCGACTAGGCCAACGACTACAGGCCCCAAAACAGAAAACGCCCGGCTAACTGCCGGGCGTTTTCTGTTTGATTGCTTGTTTTCCGGTGATCAAGCGGGTCTGAAGGCCAGGGACGGCGACTCCTCGTCGAAGTCTTCAAAGTCCAAGACGACGTCCATGCCGGTCCTGATGCTCTGGGGATTGGCGCCGTCAACCCCGTTGATCCGGGCGCTGACGCGGGGGCCCTCTTCAAGCGTGACGATCCCGGTGCAATAAGGGTTGTCCCGTCCGTAGCCTTTGGCGGCCATGGCAACGGGGACTATCGATATACAGGTGAAGGTGCTGAGTTTGGCTTTGCCGCTAAATTCGTGCCATTCCATGTTGGACCCATGGCATTCCGGACACATGGGCCGGGGTTCCGGGGACAGATGGCCACAGTCCTGGCATCTCACTCCAGCTAGCTTCCTTTCCGTTTTCAGCTTGTTGTAGAAAGCGCTGGAGGTAAATTCGCTGGCCATCGTTAGGACTCCCGCCGCAGCACGTTGACCACGCAGGTCCCACCGGTGCCGCCTACGTTGTGGGTTAGACCCACGGTGGGGTTGGCCTTCTTCACCTGGCGTTCCCCGGCCTCTCCCCGCAGTTGGTGGTAGATCTCGATGACCTGACCGACGCCGGAGGCGCCCACCGGGTGGCCCTTGGCCTTAAGTCCACCCGAGGTGTTGATGGGGTGGTCGCCGCCCAGGGCGGTGCGGCCCTCGTCCACCGCCCGAGGTCCCTCGCCCGGAGCGAAGAAGCCCAGGTCCTCGGTGGCCACGATCTCGGCGATGGTGAAGCAGTCGTGGACCTCCGCCAGGTCTACGTCCGCGACGGTGATGCCGGCCATGTCGTAGGCCTGCTGGGATGCGGCCTTGGCGGCGGACAGCGACGTAAGTTCATCCGAGTCGTGGAGCGGTTTGCCGGTGGCCTGTCCGATGCCCGCGATCTTGATGGGCGTATCGGTGAAATTATGGGCGATCTCCTCCGACACCAGCAGCACGCAGGCCGCACCGTCGGTGATGGGTGCGCAGTCGTATAGGCGCAGGGGCCAGGCGATCCAGGGATTGGCCTGGGCGTCGTTCAGGAAATCCATGTCGGTCTGCCAATCGGGCACCGCCTGTCCTCGCTCTTGGGCCCGCGCCTTGCGGCGTTCCATCATCTCCGTGACCGTCTGTTGGAACTGGGCCTTGGGATTGAGAGCGCCGTTGCTGTGGTTCTTGATGGCGACCTTCAGCAGGTGGTCCAGGTTGGTCTCGTAGCGGTCCATGTGAGCCTTGGCGATGGCGCCGAAGATGCCAGGGAAGGTCATTCCGGCCGGCACCTCGTAAAGGCCGTCGGCCGCTGACGCTAGAACGTCAGTGACATCGTTTGTGGGCAGGTTCGTCATCTTCTCCATGCCGCCCACCAGCACAACGTCGTACATGCCGCTGGCGATGGCCATCACGCCTTCCCTGAGGGCGCTGCCGCTGCTGGCGCAAGCGTTCTCGATGCGGGTGACGGGAATCGGGGTGATGCCCAGCCAGTCGGCCACGATGGGCGCGGTGTGGCCCTGATGCTCAAAGAGGTCGGAGGAGTAGTTGCCCACGTAGGCGCATTCGATATCTTGGATGTCAAAACCGCGGTCCATGCTCTGGACCATGTCCTGAAACGCCTCCACGAACAGGTCCCGGCTGTCCTTGCCGGGAAACACCCCGAATTGGGTCATTCCGGCGCCTACGATGGAGATTTGGCGCCCCAACTGCCGCTTCTTGGTGATCGTGGCCATCTAAAACGCTCCTCCCATGGATACCGGACGAATCCCAGGCCTAATGTGGCAACCGTCTTTGTTGATAAAACGATGGTCTGGACGGAGTGGTTAAGCCAACATGAGACGCCGGCCTTTGGGTTCCGGAACGGGATCGCCGAACTCCACTGCTGTATCGATCCAGAGTTGCACTGCCTCTTGCGCGTTGGCCAATGCCGCTCCTTGTGATTCACCGTGGGCCATGCATCCAGGCAGCTCCGGAACCTCCGCCACGAAGACCTGGTCTTCCTCAGACCAATAAAGGATCACCTCATATTTGTGCATCAGTCCTCGTTGCCGAACCCGTATTTCGAAATAATCGCTCTCACTTGGCGGACCTAATAGGTTTTTGCCTTGCTGCCGTCCCGTTGCAGATTGATCAATTCTTCCACGCCGCTTTTTCGGAAAATATGGTGACTGCCCATTACCCGCTCTTCAAACCCCAATCGCAACAACAATTGGCGAAGGGCATTGAATCGAATGTTGGAATCTGACGTGCCACTTAATAAACGGGAGAGAAACCTGTCGTTTTCGGCACGTCACCGCCTCTGATCATACCAAACGAGAAGGCGCATCACGGACAAGGAGCCTTCAACTAGGAGGGCCGGTTGATGCGCTCCTGTTCCCTTTCCTCCGCTTTGTCCCTTAAGGGCCGGCCTTTGTCCGGTTCCGGGTCTTTTATCACCCCGTACGTTTCTAGCGCTTCGTGGCCTTCAGGGAGATACTCAGTGATGGGGGAACCGTCCTTATCGACGAACAATAGGCAATGGCAATATTTGTAGATCTGCATGTCGTCGCAGGCGCAGATCCAGGTGCGGTGGGTTATCTCTTCTTTTTTATCTGGGTAGAAACGGCAAGGACACAGAGGCCGCCCGATCTCATCTATATTCTGCGCCAGCCCGAGGATTACTTGCTCCGTCACCCCTTCGACAGGAGAGACAAATGTCCCCGATTTTTCAGTGTATTTTTCAACGAACACCCGCATTCTCTGGATCGCTTTCTCACTGGGCTGATTTGACATTTGTTATTCCTTCCGGCGTAGATGCCGTTTGTGTTTATAGACACTGGTCAGAGGCCTGGGCAGACCAGCGTTTTTGGGGGACCGGTCAATTTATATTTGATGTTGGCGGAGCGAATGGGGTTCGACCTTGGTCTCCTCCCGATTCTTGCGAAGGCGCCCTGCGGTTAATCGACAGGTTAATGCCAATAGCTATTATCCCGGCTGCCCGGTTTGTCAGTCAACCAGATGGCCCTAGCGCGCTAAGCTCCGCGGATGATCTCTTCGCACATCCGCGCCCCCTGAAGTACCTCGGCGATAACCGCTGTCTCCCAGGTGGTGTGGAAATCCCGGACACCGATGCCCACCGGAATGGCCGTGATTCCCTTCTCAATGAATACGTTGGCGTCCGAACCGCCGCCGGTTGATTCCAAGACCGGTTCCAGCCCAATTGCCGCCAACGCCCTCCTTATGACTGTGACCGCCTGATTGTTGGCGTCAATATTGTACGCCTGGTAGGTGTTCACGATGTCCAGGTCGATCTTAGCCTCGGGATATCTGGAGGCGGCCTCGTCGAACACTCCCCGGAACTTGCGTTCCACGTCGGCCAGTTTCTCGTTGTTCCGGCTCCGGAACTCGCCGTCAAGAAAGGCCCGTTCGGGGACGATGTTGCGTTTCAGGCCCCCTTCCAGCCGGCCTATGTTGGCCGTGGTTTCTTCGTCGATGCGGCCCAGGGGCAGCTTTACCAGGATCTCGGCGGCGATGAGCAGGGCGGAGATGCCTTTTTCCGGCTCGAGCCCGGCGTGGGCGGCGCGGCCGGTGATCTCGGCGGTGACGACGTTCTGGGACGGGGCCGAGAGGATGATCCGGTTGGGAGGCCCCTCGCCGTCGAAGACGATTCCCTCTTTGGCTGAGACCATGCTGAAGTCCAGGTGATGGGCGCCGACTAAGCCGCCTTCTTCATGGCGCGTGAACACCACCTCGATCGCCCGGTTACGCGCCCCGTTGCCGCCGCCGGATTCCACAACTGCCGTCAGGGCCTCCAGAACGATGGCGATTCCGGCTTTGCAGTCTCCGCCCAGGATGGTGCTGCCGTCGGACCGCAACACTCCGCCGTCAACGACCGGCTTGATGCCCCGGCCCGGCTCCACGGTGTCCAGATGGGCGGAGAGCATGAAGGGCCGGCCCTCTCCCTCCAATCGGGCGATCACGTTGTTGTAGGAGTCGTGTGACACCTTCAGACCCAGGGATTCCAACCGGGAGCTGACTGCTTCGTCCATGGCGTCTTCCTCGCCGCTTGGACTGTCGGTCTTGATCAGGTCGATCAGGGTTTTTACCAGCCGTTCTTGGTCGGCCAATCCATGCCTCCGGGTCCTACCATGAATATGGGAAATACCGGCCAAGTATAAGGCAACCAGCCACGCCGGGCGAGAGCCGGCACACGGCCTCGAAAACGCCTCGTGCTATACTCGGCGCCATGGCCGCAGACTCATCGAGACCCCAGATCGGCGTAGGCGTGGTCTTCGTGCGTGACGGCAAAGTGTTTTTGGCCAAACGGCACGGCGCCCACGGCGAAGAGACCTGGGCTTCCGCCGGCGGTCACCTGGAGAACGGCGAGACCCTGGAGGAGTGCGCACGGCGGGAAGCCAGGGAGGAACTGGGCGTGACCGTGGGTGAATTACGGTTCCTCTGCGTGAGCAACATCATCGCCTACGGCAAGCATTACGTGGACATCGAATTTCTGGGCGACATCGGAGGTCAAGAGCCAAGTCTGATGGAGCCGGAGGCATTCATCGACAGCGCCTGGTTCCCCCTGGATGACCTCCCCGAGCCTCTGTTCCGCGCCATGGGCTATGCGCTGGAAAGCTGCCGTACGGGGCAACATTATTTTCCGGGGGATTAAACGCGGAACTGGTTCGAATTAGCAAAAAAGGGCTGGAACGCAGAAGCACTTAGACATGGAGGTTGGGATGTCAGCGAAGAAAGGAAACGGTCTGCTGATGGTCTACAGCGACGTGGCGGCCGAACACGACGAGGAGTACAACCGGTGGTACAACGAGGAGCATATCCCGGAGCGCTTGTCCATTCCGGGTGTGCTCGATGCCGCCCGGTACGAAGCAGTGCAGGGCGGACCCCGGTACTTGGCCTGCTACGAGCTCGAGTCGGCCGACACCTGGCATTCCGACGCCTGGCAGAGATGGCTTAAGGAGCCGACCGAGTGGTCCAAACGCATGTCACCCAGCGTGATCGGGACGGCCTATATCAGGAATCTCTACACACGTATCTACCCGGACCATGTGTCCGATGAGACCGCTGATAGCGGTATGGCGCCGGTCCTCCTGGTGGGACGGATGTCGGTGCCTGAGGAACTGGAAGCAAAGTTCAACAAGGCCTACAACACCGAGCGGTTGCCCGAGGCAACCAAGATTCCCGGCTACATACGGGCCCGGCGGTTCGAGGCGGTCATGGGAGCGCCCAAATACACGACGGTCCACGAGATGGAGTCCATGGATGTGGTCAATGGGGAAGGATGGAAGGCGTGGAGCCCCATGGTCACTCCGGTTTGGAATACGGAAGTGCGGCCCTTCATGGTCCATGAAGAGGGTTCACCGGGGATTTTCCGCCGGATTTTCCCGAAATAACCGCCAATTTAGCGCACTTTCCAGCAGTTTTAATGAGCGCGGACCGGAAATTTCCGGTCCGCGCTCATTCTATGGCAATGACAGGTCCTTATTGACTGAAATCGGTCATGGATCGAGACTATGTACGGGTATACAGGCTTCATTCACAGCTAATCACGCATAATTGACCGTTAACGATTTACCCTGCCAGTCACGAGATTCCAGTCATCGCCCATTTTGGGCATCGAGATGACATAAAATACCGGTTTAAAAGGCTTGTTTTTGAGGCTATTTAGCCTCAAATCTGGTATAATATGTCTAGTCTGATTGGCCTCAGACCCGACCGATTTGAACCTCCATTCCCACGTGCGATTATTCCTCTGTCCGCATAACGTATACCAATGGTGAAATTAAATATGACACAAGCCCAAGCATCCGAATACACAGCAAAAGATATCCAAGTCCTAGAGGGCATGGAAGCGGTGCGCGTCCGTCCTGGAATGTACATCGGAAGCACCGACCAGCGCGGTCTGCACCACCTGATCTACGAGATTCTGGATAACGCAGTGGACGAAGCGATGGCTGGCTTCTGCGACCGAGTCGATATTTCCATATCCGAGGACGGCTGGATATCCGTTGTCGACGACGGCCGCGGTATCCCCATCGACAAGCATCCAAAAACCGGCAAGAGCGCCCTGGAAACGGTGATGACCACCCTGCACGCCGGCGGCAAGTTCGGCGGTGGCGCCTATAAAGTCACCGGCGGTCTCCACGGCGTGGGGGGGTCGGTGGTGAACGCTTTGTCCGAGGAACTGCGCGCGGAGGTCCGCCGCGGGGGTTGGACCTACACCCAGGAATACGCTAGAGGAAAAGCAACCACCGGCGTGGTGAAGGGCGAAAAAACGTCCGCGCAAGGCACCACCGTGTCCTTCAGACCCGACCCGCAGATTTTCCCGATCATCGAATATGATTTCGAATTGCTGATCGCCCACTTCAAAGAGATCGCTTATCTGAACAAGGGCCTTGAGATTGCGTTTATCAGCCATTGGCATTTCGACCGGCGCCGCGGAGATATCGAGCGCACATACTTCTTCGACGGCGGCATCGCCAACCTCGTCCGGAACGTCAACCGTAACCGCCGGACCGTTCAGTCCAGCCCCTTCTATTTCGAGAAGGTGGTGGATGACACCTCCGTTGAGGTGGCCATCCAATATAACGACACCTTCTCGGAGACGGTTTTCTCTTTCGCCAATTGCATCAACACGCAAGAGGGCGGGACTCATATGACCGGCTTCCGCACCGCCTTGACCAGGGTGATCAACGATTTCGCCCGGAAGCAGGGGTACATCAAGGACGATCAACCCAATCTGACAGGCGAAGATGTCCGCGAGGGACTGGCCGCCGTCATCAGCGTTAAGCTGACCGACCCGCAGTTCGAAGGGCAGACGAAGACCAAGCTGGGCAACGCAGAGGTCCGCGGGATCGTGGACTCGGTGGTCAGCGAGGGCCTGAACCGCTACCTGGAGGAGAACCCCGCCGACAGCAAGCGGGTGGTTGAGAAATGCCTGACCTCACAGAAGGCCAGGGAAGCAGCCAAGCGCGCCCGCGATCTGGTGATACGCAAGAACGCCCTGGACGGGTCGTCATTGCCCGGAAAATTAGCTGACTGCGCCGAGCGTGATCCCGCAAAATCGGAATTGTATATCGTTGAGGGCGAATCGGCCGGAGGATCGGCCAAGATGGGAAGAGACAGGCACTTCCAGGCGATCTTGCCGCTGAAAGGCAAGATACTGAATGTGGAACGGGTCCTACAACAACCGGACAAGATTCTGGGCCATGAAGAGATACGGGCCATGGTCGCGGCCCTGGGCGCCGGCGAGGGCGAGGAATTCGACCCATCGAAGATCCGCTATCACAAGATCATCATCATGACCGACGCCGATGTGGACGGCTCCCACATCCGGACGTTGATCTTGACCTTCTTCTATCGCCGGATGTTGCCTCTGATCGAACAGGGGTACCTATACATCGCCCAGCCGCCTCTGTACCGCATACAGACGGGCAAAAAGGTGGAATACACCTACACCGAGGAGGCGAAGGACGAGTACCTGGCCAGCTTGAACGGAAGCCGTAATCCCCAGATCCAGCGCTACAAGGGACTGGGCGAGATGAACCCCGATCAATTGTGGGAGACCACGATGGACCCAACCACCCGTCAGATGCTGAAGGTGACCATCGACAACGCCATCGAGGTTGACGATGTTTTCACCACATTGATGGGCGAATTGGTTGCTCCCCGCAAGAGCTTTATTCAAGCCCACGCCCGCAGTGTGCAAAACCTGGACGTTTAATCCAGACTGGGCGCTTGATACCAGAATTGGTTCTCTAAGCAGGCCACAGACCAGCCGGCTTTTGGAAACTGGCCGAACTTGGTTTATAATAGGCGCGTAGGCTTTTTAAGCTTGATTCGCGCCTATTATTATTTCCGGCCCCCACAACGCAAGATCAAAAATTAGACCGGCAGCCCAAGCGCCGGCGTAGATGACCGTAGGAGGAACAAGTTGCCCGCAAAGAAGACAGGCCGTCAGCAAGTAAAGAGGGCCGTACGCACAAGAGGAGACCGGACCGAGAGCAGGACCGCGATGGCCAAGGCGTTGCGTTCCGTGGAATCCGGTGATGTGGCCGTGGCTGAGACCGACGTCCGCGAGGCGCTGATCACGTTGGACCGGGCGGTGCAAAAAGGCATCTTGCACAAGAACAACGTCAACCGCCGCAAATCACGCATGGCGGCCCGTCTGAACAAGATGAAGGCGGCTTCTGCTTAACCCCGGCACTTAATCGCGAATCGATACCCGTCCTTGCTGAAACCAAGGGCGGGTTTTTTTGGTATTAGTGCCCCCGATTCAGGCCCTGGCTCCAAACCGGCTGCATCGTGACACAGAATCGTTGACAGGCGGCGGGGCCTTTGCTAGCCTATTTTCAGAACATACGTTTTTATGTAAAGCGCACTGATTCAGGCCCCGATACTGACTCGATGCTATGTGTTAACTGCACCGGTCAAGGTCTTGATGCCTACTCTGTGCTAAAGGAAAATATGGTAAGCAGTAAAAAGATGCCGCCCCGGAGACAGCGCATATGGGGATTCCTCCAGGAGTTCTACTTGGAGAACGGCATCCCGCCCACGGTGCGGGACATCCAGAAAGCCTGTGAGATCAGCTCCACCTCGGTTGTGGACTATAACTTGGAGAAGCTGAGCCAGGCCGGATACATCAACCGGCGGCGGGACGTTGCCCGCGGCATCGAGATATTGGACCAGGAAGGGGGGGCGATTTCCAATGCTCCCAAGGTCCAGATAGTGGGGCTCATCGCGGCCGGCATTCCCATACCAGCCTGGAGCACCGAGGAGTCCGAGGCCAGCCAAGAGTTCGACACCGTGGAGGTCTCGCCCGAACTGCAACGCCAACACGGCAAATTATTCGCCCTGAAAGTGAGCGGCACGTCGATGATCGATGCCCTCATAGACGACGGAGACGTGGTGATCATCAAGCCCACCAAGGTCGCCAATAATGGTGAGATGGTGGTTGCTTGGCTCAAGGAAGAGGAAGAGACAACGCTGAAGAGATTCTATGCGGAGGGCAGTCAGGTCCGCTTGCAGCCGGCCAACAGCACCATGGAACCCATCTACACCCCCGCCGAGAACGTGGAAGTCCACGGTAAAGTGGTCTCTGTGATACGCAACCTGGGTTAGCAAATCATCCGGTTACAGATGGCTAAAAACGGCCCCGCCAGCAACGGGGCCGTTTTGCCGCCCCGTGAATCAGCAACCGCTAGGCTTTAAGCCTTGGTACGTTTAGCGGCGGCTATTACTCAGAGCCCCATAGGTGGCGACGCAGAAGGGCACGCAATAAGTGAGGGGCACTTTCCAGTAAAGGGCCTCGTTCCAGCCTCCGGCGATGAGAATGTCGCCCTGGTTCAGTAACGTCAGGATGGTCCCAACCACGAACGCCACAACCAGCGAACGGCGCAGCATGGGATGGTGGCGGATGGCGCAACGGTAGCATTTGACGATTACGCCGTTGTCCTCGGTCCCCTCAGGGACGGGTTTCTTGAAAGTAAAGGACCATCCCTTTCCGAAGTGTCGGCCGCACCGGTCACAAGGGGCGAGTTGGCCGTCGTCCCGGAGGCTGCTCTCCAGCGCTTCTACCATATTTTGGTCTCCAGAGGCCAAATACCCAAGTCCGAAAATCATATATCGTGCCTGAGTGAGGCAATTGTAGGCGGGGGTAAAATCGGTGTCAACGAGATTGGGCCGCCGGCTACGGCGACCCAAGCCGGTGATTCTTGTTAAAGCACCGCCCTGATTCTATACTTAGCCATGCCCGGTAATGAGTACGTACCGGGGAAACCCATGGATCGCCAACGCGACTCGGAGCAGACAGATGTACGATTTCCATACCCACACTTTTCTCAGTGACGGCGCACTGTCACCCACTGAGTTGATACGCCGGGCGCTGGCACGCGGCTACCGGGCCATGGCGTTGACTGACCATGTGGGGCTTGGGAACTTGGAATTCGTGCTGAAAGCCCTGATCATCGATTGCGAGCAGGCCACCAAACGTTGGGATATCTTGGCGTTGCCAGGAGTGGAGATCACCCACGTGCCAAAGGAAGACATTGACTTGGTGGCGCGGACGGCCAAAGAGATGGGGGCCAAATTGGTGGCGGTGCATGGGGAAACGCCGGTGGAGCCGGTGGAACCCGGCACCAACGAGGCGGCGCTGCGTTCGGACTTCGTGGACGTGTTGGCCCATCCGGGGCTCATCACTTATGACGAAGCCCGGTTGGCGGCGGAAAGGGGCATCTACCTTGAGGTTTCGGCCCGCAAGGGCCACAGCCTGGCCAACGGACACGTTGCGAAGATCGCTAAAGAGGCCGGAGCGGCCACTGTGCTGGACTCAGATGCTCATGAACCCGAGGATCTGCTTACTCCAGAGATCAGGCAAAAGGTAGCCAAAGGCGCAGGTCTCAGTGACGACGAGGTCCACGAACTTTTGGAGACGAACCCACGGAAACTGCTGGCCAAGCTGGGGTTCCCGGCCGTTCGCGCGGCCTGACGGTGTGCTCAGAAAGAACTACGAAGACTTGCCGATACGGAACACCTTGGTCCCACACTCAGGGCAGACCCCCTGGGTGGCAGGACGGCCGTTCTTTAATGTGACCTGCCGAGGACTGGATATCTCCCGCTTGTTTCGGCACTTGAAACAATAAGCTTCCATGTAGTCCACCCCCAAATGTTTCGGTACGGTCATAGTGTCAAGGTGCGTAGCTACAAAACCCGCTCATCAGCTAGGTTTACGTAACGTCAACAACTATACAATTCGAATGGGGTTTGTCAAGAATTTCCGCCAATATGACAGCGAATTGATAAACCATTAAAGCTAATATCGAGAAATTCCACCACGGGTATGTAGACTGACTGGCAAAGCCCGCGCAAGGTCCGGTCAAACCGAGGCGGGGGCGTAGGGAGAAGGGGTGTCTAATTGGAACACTTTGACCGGCTGCCAGGAATTTGTGGGCCGGTCGAAGCGCACCAGCGCCATGAAAACTCCTTCGGAATTATAGGCGCGGTACTCCTCCAGATACCCGGCTTCCAGTTCGGGCCGGCCCAGCGTCACCGCCTGACCGTGGCGTAGATGTTCTTCAGCCTCCCGGCCCAGGGTGATGCTCTTTAAGTCCCTTAAGACTCGGTCAACGGGATAGAGAAATTTTTGCCAGCCGTCCGGACCGTCGTTGGCGTCCTCCAGTTGTTCCAGGGTCACCGAATCCTCAGCCGGGAAACCGCCGCACAGCAGACGCACCAAGTCCGCCACATGGCCTCCGCAACCCAGGGCCTCGCCGACGTCATGGGCCAGGGAGCGGATATAGGTCCCACGTCCGCATTCCACTTCCAAGACTAACTTGGGGGATGCGAATTCCATGATCTTGATTTCGTGGATCTCCACCGGACGCGCCTCTCGCTCCACCTCTATACCGGCGCGGGCCAGTTTGTAGAGTCTCTTCCCGTCTACCTTGATGGCGCTGTACATGGGCGGTGTCTGCTTGACCAGGCCGACCCAAGGCCGCAGGCTCTCTTCGACCATATCCTGGGTCAGGCCCTGGGTGTCCCCGGTCTTGACCACTTCTCCTTCCGCATCGTAGGTGGTGGTTGTGACACCCAAGGTGATCTCCACGCGGTACCGTTTAACGCCACCTACGATGTGGTCCATCAGGCGGGTCGCCTGACCGAAGCACACCGGCAGCACTCCCCGGGCCAGCGGGTCCATCGTGCCGCCGTGGCCAACCTTCTGACGCTGACCGGTGATGCGCTTGATCTGGCGCAGGGCGTCCATGGAGGTTATGCCGGGAGGCTTGAACAGGTTGATGAAGCCGTTGACCACCGGCGGCCTGGCGCCGGTTTGCGCGTTCGCCATGCTACCCGCCGCCCGGTATCTTGGGCGCTTCGGAGTTAGGCGTTTCAGGATGCGGCTCATCAGGCTTGATCCGGTTCATCAACCGGAATAATTGGTCTGCTTCTTCCAGGGAATCGTCTAGTTGGTAAGACAAGAAAGGAGTGTGCTTCATGTTGATGCGGTCTCTAAGTTCGCGGCGCAGGAAAGACGCAGCTGACTGGATTCCTTCCAGGGCTGCTTGCTTGGTTTCCTGATTGCCTATGACGCTGATGTAGACCCTGGCGCTGCGCAGGTCTCCGCTGGAAACCACCCGGGTGATGCTGATGATCTGGTTCAGGCGGGGGTCCTTTATCTGACGCAGGAGGAGCGTGCTGATCTCTTGGCGCAACTGTTCATTGATACGGTCGGTGCGTCGGGACATTGCAGATGTACCTTTGCCGGTTGGGACCGAGACTTGAAGAAACAGCGTCTGGACGGGACCACGCCTGGAGGGAACGGCCTAGCGCCGGCCCCGTTCCTGACGGTGGACTTCCAATATATCGCCTTCCTGGAAGGAGTTGAACCCCTGGAGGACGATTCCGCATTCGGTGCCGGCGTTCATCTCGTTCACCTCCTCACGGAAGTGGCGTAGGCTGGTAATGATGCTGTCCTCCACCACGGCGCCATCCCGCATCACACGCACGTCACCGTTCCTAACCATCCTGCCCTCGGAGACGCGGCAACCGGCGATCTGAGTACCGCGGCGGCCTTCAAAGACCTCACGGACCTCTGCCCGGCCTACGATAATTTCGGTGTAGACGGGGTCCAGCATACCGTGGAGGGCTTTTTCCACGTCGTCGATCAACTGGTAGATGATGTTGTAGTGGCGAATCTCCACGCCCATTCTGACGGCCAGGCGCTCGGCGCTGGGTTCGGAACCGATAGAGAAGCTGATGACGATAGCGTCGGATGCACTGGCCAAAAGGATGTCCGAT
>JADFNR010000024.1:14586-29076 GCA_022563275.1 Chloroflexota bacterium
GAGTCCGTTACCGCGCCGCTGGCGGCGTGTAGTATCCGCACCTTGGCATCTTCGTCAACCAACCGCTCCAGCGCCCCGCGGACAGCTTCCACGCTCCCCTGGACGTCTGCCTTGATCACCAGGTTCATCTCTTTGATCTCGTCGGTGTCCACCTGGTTGATCATTTCTTCCAAGGTGAGGGCGCGGCCCTGTCCGGACTGAGAGTGATGGGCCTTACCACTAGCTTCGGCCATGGAACGGCCCTCTCGTTCGTTGGTGGCGACGGTCAACTGGTCACCGGCCTCGGGCAGAGACCCAAATCCCAGGACCTCGGCCGGATAACCTGGGGGGACGGATTGCATGGGCTTCCCCTGATCGTTGGTCATCGCCTTAACCCGCCCGCACGCCGCGCCGGCTACGATAAAATCGCCAATCTTCAAGGTGCCATCCTGTACCAAGACGGTGGCGCTGGGCCCCCGTTTCCGGTCCAGTTTTGCTTCGATGACGACGCCCGTGGCTGGTTTATTGGGATTCGCCTTAAGTTCGCTAATCTCCGCCACCAGCAGTAGGTTCTCCAGCAGGTTGTCGATGCCCTCGCCGGTCTTGGCTGAGATATCCACGGAGATAACGTCGCCGCCCCAGTCTTCTACCAATAGTTCCTGCTCACTGAGTTGGCGTTTCACCCGCTCTGGGTCGGCGCCCGGAAGGTCCATCTTGTTGATGGCGACCACGATCGGGACCTTGGCCGCCTTGGCATGGTTGATGGCCTCCAGCGTTTGAGGCATGATGCCGTCGTCGGCCGCGACGACTACTACGGCTATGTCGGTAACCCGTGCACCCCTGGCGCGGATGGCCGTGAACGCGGCGTGGCCCGGTGTATCCAAGAAGGTGATGGGTTGACCGTGGGATTCAACCTGATAGGCCCCGATGTGCTGAGTGATGCCGCCGGCCTCGCCCTCAGCGACATTGGTGTTCTTGATGGAGTCCAGCAAAGAGGTCTTGCCATGGTCCACGTGGCCAAGTATGGTGATCACCGGCGGGCGGACCACCAGATTGGATTCGTCTTCCTTGCTTCCGGTTCCCTTGGAGGGTGCTGATTTGGCCGTGGTGGGCTCCTCGGCCATGCTGGTTCGGACTCCCAGAGCAGTGGTTACCAGGGTGGCCACTTTATATTCGACCACCTGGTTCATGGACGCCATGATCCCGTTGCGCATCAATTGCTTGATCACGTCAATGGGATTTTGATTCAAGACCTCCGCCAGATACTGGACTGTCATCGTCTCTGGCAGGACTAAGGCACGGGACTGTGCCCGCTTCTCTCCAGTTTTGCGGGGTCTCGGTTTTTTACCTGCGCCGTCCACTGCGGTGGGTTGTCCGTCAGAAGTCATCTACACATCCATTGGTATTCTAAAGATTAGTGCGCCGTAGCCTGAGGGGCGATGTTCGCTTCGTAATAAGCCCGTACCTGTTCCAAGTCATGGGTGGAAAGGTCCTGCTTGAAACTACGTCCCAAAGCCCCTTTGCCAAGTGCCCGGCCCCAGCAATCGGGAGTGCGGCAAAGGTAGGCGCCCCTTCCCGGCGCCCTCCCGGTGGCATCGACAGTGATTGGCCCCTCACTGGCCCGGACGACCCGAACAAGTTGTGCCTTTGGCATCTTGGCGCCACAGGCTACACAACTTCGTTCGGGGAGATGTCGATTCTTTGGCAAGGCCGGCCCTCCAGAGAGCTGCTCACTGGCTTTGCGGCGAAAGCCAGTAGCGGGAGGCCATTCAGTGAAGAATCTAGCGGCCTCCGCCGGCAGCAGCTCCGCCACCGCGTGCACCGCCACCACGGGCTCCACCACGGGCGCCCCCGCCTCTCCGGCGCCGGCCGCCGCGGCCGCCGCCCCGGAACTCTTCGACGATATCTTCGGCGAACCGGATCTTGCCCGCATCGGGAATCAGGACCGGCAGGTCTTCTAAGGCCGGCAGTTCCCCTTCGTCTTCGTCTTCCTCTTCCTCTTCGTCGTCATCCGATAACTCAACGTCTTCAATAGTGAAGGCGCCTAGGTCTTCAACGCTGATGCCTTCGGCAGCAACGGGCTCGGCCGTTGCTTCTGATGGCGCCTGTTCTTCTTCTTCCCGGATCAGGGCCTCGAGGATGCTGTCCTCATCGATCTCCGCGGCCGGAGCTTCGGCGGCCACCGGTTCTGCTGCCTCGGCCTCCGCCTCTTCGGTGGCCACGGCGCCCGCCTCTTCGACGATGGCGATCGCTTCTTCCACGGCTTCGGCTGCTTCCGCGGCCTCTTCTGCCGCCACTTTCGGTTTATCGGCAGTTTTCGTTTTGGCGCCGGCTTTGGCTTGAGCGGCTGCCTTGATCTCTTCCCACTCGGTTAAGCCCTTGATGTCCAGTCTCCAACCGGTCAAACGGGCAGCCAACCGGGTGTTCTGGCCCTCTTTCCCGATGGCCAGCGAGAGTTGCCGGTCCGGAACCACCACGATGGCGGTCTGTTCCGCCTCCAACAGTTCCACGTGGACCGGTTCCGAAGGGCTGAGGGCGTTGGTTATGAATTTCTTGGGCTCTTCATCCCAAGACACGATGTCGATTTTCTCGCCTTGAAGCTCGTTCACTATGCTTTGGATCCGGTTGCCCCGGATACCGATGCAGGAGCCCACTGGGTCGATGCCGGGCTGAGTGGCGCTCACGGCCACTTTGCTGCGGAAACCGGCTTCCCGGGCGATGGCCTTGATCTCCACCACGCCGTTGTAGACCTCAGGCACCTCAATCTCGAACAGCCGTTTCAGCATGTTCTTGTGGCTTCTGGAGACCAGAATCTCCGGTCCCTTGGGCGTGCTTCGGACGCTGATGAGATAGACCTTGGTGCGCTGTCCCTTGCGGTACCGCTCGTTGGGAGCCTGTTCTTCGTAAGGGAGGATGGCTTGGGCGCGGCCCAGGTCCAAGGTGATGGTACGGCCCGGCTCGGCCTGTTCAATCACGCCCGAGACGATATCGCCCTCGTGCTGCTGGAACTCCTGGTAGAGGAGGTCCCGTTCCGCTTCCCTGAGGCGTTGCAGCACCACCTGCTTGGCGGTCTGCGCCGCGATACGGCTGGCGTTGTGGGGCAGTGGCTCGGCCGCCGCAACCTCGTCACCAAGTTCGGCGCCCTTCTTGATGGCCTGGGCATCGGCCACGGTGATCTCTTTTTCGCTGTCCTCAACCGTTTCCACCACGGTTTTAAGGGCGAAAACGCTCACATCCCCAGTATTTGGATTGAGCGTAACGGAGATATTTTGGCCCGAGGCCGGGTTGTCTTTTTTAAATGCCGACGCCAGGGCAACCTCGATCGCTCCGAGCACTTGTTCCCGGGGCAAATGCCGTTCGGCCGCCAACTGGGTCAACGCAATCAGAAAATCACTTTTCATCGGTTCGCACCCCTCCCGATTCCCGGACAGAAACCGTTTGTTTCCATCAGCAAGAAAGCGGGTTATACCCCGCTCTCTAAGGAAGGCCTATATGTAGAGTCAGTATAGCATCGCCACGGCTGATGTATCAAGTTGTTTTACCCCTCTCCAGCCTCACACCCCTCGGTTGCGCGGCGCGCCTAAATCGTTGCCCGGGACCGGGTCCGGAGCGGCCCCAAAAAGCCTCCAACGCGAAATTTGAACTTCTACTCTCCGCCCAAACGCTATCGCTACGCCGGATTTACGCTTGGCCCGGCTTAACATCGATCACCACCAGATCTTGCCCTTGGTATCCTTGGCCAGTTGTTCGTAGTCCTTCGTCCAGAGGGCGGTGCTCAAGTATTTCCAGCCACCGTCGGCCAACAAGCAGACTATATCGCCCTCGTCCATGCGCTCCGCCATGCGTATCGCCCCGTAAACCACGGAGCCCGACGAAACGCCGGCGAAGATTCCCTCCTCGGCCAAAAGACGTTTGGCGGTGGAAAACGCGTCAAAGCTGCCGACTAGCATCCTAGTATCCAGCATGGAGACGTCCAAGATGGGCGGGATAAACCCGTCCTCCAGGCTGCGGAGCCCTGAGATGAAGTCATCGGGCTCGGGAGCCACGGCTACGATCTTTGCCTGAGGGTTGTGTTCTTTCAGCCGGCGGCCCACGCCCATCAAGGTGCCGCCGGTGCCCAGGCCGGCAACGAACATGCTGACGTCGGGCATGGCTTGGATGATCTCCGGGCCGGTGGTCTCGTAGTGGGCGTTGGGGTTGCCGCTGTTGCCATACTGGTACAGCATGAAATAATCGCTGCCCCGTTTTTCCACCAGGTCCTGAGCGACTTCGATGGCCCCGTTGGTGCCTCGGGAGCCGTCGGATGAGATGATCTCGGCCCCGTAGGCCTCAAGTAGTTGTACCCGCTCCACGCTGACATTCTCCGGCATGACCACCGCGACCTTATAGCCCTTCAGCCGGCCGATCATGGCCAGTGAGATTCCCGTGTTGCCGCTGGTGGGTTCCAAGATGGTGCGGTTTACGGAGATCTCTCCGTCCAGCTCGGCTTGCTCAATCATCTTGAGAGCGATGCGGTCCTTGACGCTGCCGGTGGGGTTCTGCCCCTCCAATTTGGCGAAGATACGCACGCCCTCTTTGGGACTCATGCGCTGCAACTCAACGAGGGGCGTGTTGCCGATGGTGTCGATTATGCTTTTGTAGGTGAGCCTAGTAACCATAAACCCTGTTTTATCGTGGAAACTTGTCGTGGAACATTATTTTGAGTCTTCCTGGCTGCCGGTGTTTGGCCCGTTACCAGTGCATGGGCCCGGTGCCAAGAGGGGCGTCCGTTTTGTGAGACGCCCCCGCTTTTCCGATCTAGTCCGAGCCTACTACCGCAGGTTCGCTAGGCTCGGCGACTCCGCAGAAGACCTCGTAATCGATCAACTCGGTAACGGTGGGATTATCTCCGCACAGCGGGCAGTCGGGGTTTTTCTTCAAACGCACTTCCCGGAAGGTCATGCTGAGTGCGTCGATGAGCAGCAACCGGGAGCTGAGGGACTCACCGATGCCCAAGAAGTATTTCAGGGCCTCAGTGGCCTGGATGCTCCCGACCAAGCCGGTCAGAGCGCCCAGCACGCCGGCCTCGGCGCAATTGGGGACCATGCCCGGAGGCGGTGGCGAAGGGAACAGGCAGCGGTAGCAGCCCTGTCCCGGCAGGAACACGGTGGCTTGACCGTCAAAGATCAGGATGCTGCCGTCCATCAGCGGCTTCTTCAGCAGATAGCAGGCGTCGTTGACGAGATAACGGGTGGCGAAGTTGTCGGCTCCGTTGATCACCAGGTCGTATTGGCTGATTATCTCCATGGCGTTCGAAGAATCGAGGCGGGTCTCGTGCAAGACCACGTTCACGTCTGGGTTGTAGGACTTGATGTTGTCGTAAGCGGACTCGACCTTGGGCCGGCCCACGTCGGGGGTATGGTGCAAAATTTGGCGCTGTAGATTGGACAGTTCAACCACGTCAAAGTCCACGATGCCAACGGTGCCTACCCCGGCCAATGACAGGTAGATGGCGGACGGAGAACCAAGTCCGCCGGCGCCGATGATCAGGGCTTTCGAGCCCATCAGGGCGCGCTGACCTTTGCTACCCACGTCACTCATTATGATGTGGCGGCTGTATCGTTTTACTTGCTCCGGTGTGAGCGTTAGGGGCTGTTCGGCCATGGGATGGACCCTCCTCATTTTCCCGGCACTCCTGGGTGTTCGATAGTTCAGGAGTTCGGTTGTTTAGATGTGCCTGGGCCCCGATGGATGCCCCGGCGGTTAATTTAGCATAGGGATTTCGCAATAAAAAAACCCACGCTTACCCCAAAGGGTTCCTCAATCGGGTGGGCGCAGGCTTCAGATGTGCAGAAGTTGTTGCCCGCCCCTATGTGGGCGGACACGTACAAGCGCAGGTCAATCGGCGATTAGATGTAATCATTAACTTTTCGAGTCTATAGCTGGCAAAAGTTGTTGTCAAGCAAAGGTGAGCGTGAAACGGAGGCGGCCATTCCCGTTGATCCTGGGAGTTCGCGCGTTTCCAGTGGTTGTCTAAAGGGGCACGGGCGATTGGCCGGCAAAGCTCAATTGACGTGCGGCAAGGTCGGCCACGCTGATATTGCTAAGCACGTCGCGGATCGTGGCTTCAACGGTCTTCCACACTTCTTGTTGAGCACAGGTGTGGGAGAAAACGCATTCGTGGGGGTTTATGAGACAGTCCAGCGGTGAATTGCTGCTATCCAGACTTTCCATCACCATGTTGAGGTCGATGTCTTTGGGGTCCATCGCCAGGGAATGCCCACCCTGAGGCCCTCTACGGCTTTGCACGAAGCCGAATTTATTCAGTGAGGTCATCAGTTGGTCCAGATAGGCTTCAGGAATACCCTGTTTGTAGGCGATAACCGACGTCTGGATGGGGCCTTCATCGTAGTGAAGGGCCAATTCCACCAGCGCTCGCACCCCATAGTCCACTTTCATGGGGATCTTCATCAGGACCTACCTCCGGTCTGGAAAGACATGGTGAATTATACACCAGCCCGTCCCCAATTCCAAAAATCTCGACCGCATCAGTCGATGGTTAAGTCTGGCTAGTCTGGTTAGTCCGGTTTCGTGGCTGCAGAACCAGGTAGGTGCCGAGGCCCTGGGCTATTAGCTTTCCGTCCTGGTCCTTGACCTCCATCTCACCGACAATCAACCTGCGTCCGTGGTCAATGATCGTAGCGGTGGCTGTAAGTTCCCCCTTCTCCGCGGCGGCAAGAAAGTTGACCTTGATCTCGATGGTGGTGGTGCCTTCGCCAGGCTTCAAAAGGGGCCTTATCGCGCGGTACATGGCATAATCCGCCAGGGCCACCACGATCCCGCCCTGGACCCTTCCGGCCTGTTGCAGATGGCCTGGTTTGATGGGCATGACTACGGTGCTGGAACCGTCGTCCGGGTCGCTAACTCTCATGTCCAGCAGTTCGGCGAAGGGCGACTCGTGCACGTATCCGCTGGGACTGGGTGGTGGGTCGGTGGCCAATCGGACTCCTTGGCGCCCGCCTGGACGGTTTGGCGATTTAACGAAGCTGCCCCCAGTATACCCCGGCCCCTCAGGATTCTCGGTTTCGTCGAAAGCCCGTGCGCGGTTCCGGCCGCAAGTCTATAATAGTTGACTGTATCGATCGAGGGTAGGCTCCAGCCTACTCCTCAAGCAAAAAAAATTAGGAACAGCACAATTGAAAGGCCGCAACACTCAGGATAGATTCAGGTTCCGTGGTGAGCCACGGCGAAAGCTCGGACGTTAGCCTAAACAATGATAAAAGGTGTTTTAATCGGATTCGGTATCATAATCGTGTTGATTCCGATTCCAATCGTACACATTATTACGATTCCCTTTGGCCCATTCATAGGCGGGTACTACGGGATCTCGGCCGCCGGTGGCAACCCGGCCTCCCCAGGACGGAATGCTTTGGTCTTCGGCGCCTGGACCGGAGTTCTGACGTTGGTGATGGCCGTAATCGTGATGGGTACCATCGACTATATTTTTGATATCGCTCGCGTTCTCCAACTTATTTTATGGGGAATCGTCGTGGCTGTGCCGTTCTACTACGGAAGCATGGCCGGACTGGGCGCATGGTATTCCGAGCTAAAGGCCATCGCCAAGGCCTGAGCAGTCCTGAATACGTCTTCGCCTGCCCAGAACGTTCGTCTGAGTAAGAAATGGTTATTGCCGGCCGTGCTTATGGTGGGCGTGTTCGTGGCGCTGGCGGGATACGGGGATTTCGGCGGCACCGTTGACAAGATCCGTGATCTGCCCGTCCTCTATCTCTTTGCGGCTTTGGGTTTGGCTTCGGCCAATTTCTTGCTCCGGTTCCTCCGCTGGGCCTTCTATCTGAAGGTGCTAAAGATCGACGCCCCGGCCGGCATCAGCGCCCTGGTGTTTCTCTCCGGTCTCGCGATGTCGATAACGCCGGGCAAAGCCGGCGAGTTGGTAAAATGTTACTTGCTCAACAGCAGGACCGGAGCGCCGGTCAGCCGGTCAGCGCCGGTGGTGGTGATGGAGCGGCTGACGGACGTGATCTCCGTGATCATACTTGGGCTCACGGGGTTCGCGTTGTTGCCCATGCCGGTCGTTGTGGTCCTGGCGGTGGCATTGGTGGTCTCGGTGGCCGGGTTGTTGTTCGCGGTGTCGCGGCAGGCATCCCGGTTGGCTGGGCTGCCCATACTGTCCCGGTGGAGTGAGTTGCTCCGGGACTCCCAGGAGGGTTTCAAGGAGTTGGCGGCGCCCAGGGTGATGGCGGCGGGCGTGGCCATGGGCGTAGTGGCCTGGTTCGCCGAAGGTCTGGCCCTGTGGTTGATCCTGAAGGGAATCGGGTCCGATATCCCACTGGTGCGGGCGCTGCCCATCTATGCGGCGGCGACCCTGGTGGGTGCCGTCACGGCCCTGCCCGGAGGACTGGTGGGCACGGAGGGAAGCATGTTGGCGCTCTTGCAACAGAGCGGCCTGACCAGGGCGGGGGCCTCGGCCGGCACGGTGCTGGTCCGGCTGGTCACTCTCTGGTTCGCAGTGGCCGTTGGGCTGGCCGCCCTTCTGGCGCTGCGCCGGGTCCCAGTGTTCGAGGGTGAGAAGGACTAGTCGATGGCGGTAGCACTTTGGCCTTTGAGGAAAGCTAACTGAATTTGAGCAGTAAGGACAACATAGAAAGCCCGGTAGCTCCGGTGAGCCAAGGCAATTTGGCCGTTGGTCCGATGGCGCTGCTGAAGGCGCTGCGCCCGCTGCAATGGGTCAAGAACGGACTGGTGTTCTTGCCCTTTGTCTTCGCGGTGGACGTTGCCTGGAGCACCGACGACCTGGACCCCGTCCCCGGCTTGCTCTTGAAGCTGGTTCTGGTCGCGTTGGCCTTTTGCGCCCTCTCAAGCGCCATCTATCTCTTCAATGATCTGATGGACCGTTCCGGGGACCGGCTGCACCCGGTGAAGCGGAACAGGCCCATCGCCTCTGGCAAG
Source organism: Chloroflexota bacterium (assembly GCA_022563275.1). The sequence continues at coordinate 23,512 of JADFNR010000024.1, forward strand.
GTAAGTGTCCCGGTGGCGCTCACGGTCATGGTGTTGCTGGCGGCGGCGGGACTGGCGGTCATGGTCCTGGTGGAACCGATGTTGGGTGTGGCCGGAGGCCTGTACTCTGTGATCAATGTCGGCTACTCCCTGGGTCTGAAGCAGGTGGTGTTGTTGGATGCGTTCGCCGTTACCAGCGGCTACGTGATCCGCGCCGCCGCGGGCGCAGTGGCCATCGATGTGACCCCCTCTCCGTGGCTGTTTGTCACCACCGGCGCCGGGGCGTTGTTCATAGTTCTAGGACGGCGTTTCGCCGAGGTCAGATTGGCCGGAGATACAGCCGAGGAACAGAGAAGCGTGCTCAAGGATTACTCCGGCCCCTTCATCAGCCAGCTTTTGATGTTGTCTGCCGCGGCGGCGTGGCTAAGTTATACTCTCTATACGGTGGAGGCCACCAACCTGCCCGACAACAACACCATGTTGTTCACGCTGCCTCTCGTCACCTTTGGATTGTTCCGCTACCTCTATCTTTTGAACAACAGCGAACAAGCGGAGGCCCCAGAGCAGTTGATCATCCGTGACTTGCCTCTGGTCATATCCATCGTCGGTTGGGTCGCGGTATCAACCCTGGTGCTGCTTTTAAATAGTTGAACCAAGCCCACCCTTGCGCTTTAGATCAGGAGCCCCACAATGACTTCCCTCGACCCCGGTACAACCCAGCCGGCGCCCGGAGCCGGTCCCAGCGGCCGGTCTCGCCCCGGCAGCCCGGTGGTGGCGGTTGTGGCCACCACGCCCGAGACGGCGGTGGCGGACATGGGCCGGGCCATGGACCTGGCGGGAGTCGGCGAGTTCTTGTCGCCCGATATCAAGACCCTGCTGAAAGTGAACATCTCCTGGCAGCACTGGTACCCCGCTTGCTCCACCACCCCCTGGCAGATAGAGGGGGTGACCCGGGCCCTGGAGGCGCGGGGACACAAAGACTTGGTGGCGGCCCACAACGGGACCGTGGTGGTGAACTCCTATGAGGGAGAGTTCAAGAATAAGCACAAAGCCGCCCAAGAAAAGGTGGGTCTGCCCGACATCCACCTAGACTCGCCGCCCAACGGTTGGATCGACTACAAACCCAAGGCGGAGATGCTGGTGCTGGACGATATCTTCCCCGAGGGCATCCAGATCCCAGAGAGCTTCCCCGGCACGAATATAGTCCACCTGCCGACCATGAAAACCCATGTTTTCACCACCATGACCGGGGCCATGAAGAACGCCTTTGGCGGGCTCTTGCACCGTAAACGTCACTGGACCCACTCGGTGATTCACGAGACCCTGACGGACCTTCTGGCCATCCAGCAAGAGATCCATCCCGGATTGTTTGCGGTGATGGACGGGACCTTTGCCGGAGACGGCCCCGGACCCAGGGCCATGCGCTGGCACATCAAGGACCGCATACTGGCCAGCAACGACCAGGTCGCCATCGACGCCGTGGCCGCCAAGATGATGGGCTTCGACCCCATGAGTATAAAGTTCATCCGGCTGGCCCACGAGCGGGGCCTGGGCTGCGGCGAGGTGTCGCAGATCAACGTGGTCGGCGAGGACATCAGCCAGGTGAACTGGCAGTTCACCGGCGTGGAGAACACCTTTGCCAGCCGCGGCCAGAAGCTGATCTACTGGGGCCCGTTGAAGCCGCTGGAGAAGATGCTGCTCCGGAGTCCTTTGGTGGGCCTGGCCTTCCTGGCGTCCAACCTGTACCACAATGGGTACTGGCTAAAGACCAAGGGCCGCCGCCGCATCAAGGCCGCTCTGGAGACCGAATGGGGCAAGCTCTTCCAGTCCTATTAATCGGCTGAACGGGCTCCGGCAACCAAACGAACGAGGTTTATTACCCAGGTATGGATATCGCGATTATCGGGCTGCCCCAGAGCGGCAAGTCCACAGTTTTTAACGCCTTGACCGGAGGCCATTCCACATCTACCGGCGCTGGCGGCGCTGGGCCGATGCAGATCGGTGTAGTCAAGGTCATAGACCCCCGGCTGGCGGTGTTGGAGGGCATGTACCATCCCAAGAAGGTGATACACCCGGAGATAAAATACTGGGACCTGCCCCCCATCGACCGGGAAACTGCTTCCGCCAATCAGATACTCAGCGGCCGCCAACGGAACATCCTCCAGGCCGCGGATGCTCTGCTGCTGGTGGTCCGGGCTTTTGAAGACCCCGCCTTGCTCCATCCCATGGGCGGCGTAGACCCCGGCCGCGACGTAAAGGTGATGTTGGAGGAACTGGCCCTGGCGGACCTGGAAGCCCTGGAGCGTGCCGAAGCGCGGCTCAGCGACGGTCTGAAGAAGGCCAAGCCGGCGGAACGGTCTGCCCTGGTCCCCCAATTGGAAGCCGTGCAAAAGGTGAAGGCCGCCCTTGAAGACGGAATCCCCATGAAATCGCAGACCCTGACTCCCTCGGAGACCGCGGCCTTGGCCGATTTCCAATTGCTGACCGCCAAACCCGTGATGATCACGTTCAATACGGGGGAGTCTGAGGCAACGCCGACATTGGAAGGAGTGGGCATCTCAAAAGAGGTGGCCAGTGGGCTGGGTGAGGTTGGCCTGTGCGCCAAGTTGGAAGAGGACCTGGCCATGATGGAACCCGGTGAAGCAGAGGAATTCAGGGATGCCATGGGCCTGGACGAACCGGCCGTGGAACGGGTCAAGCAGGTGTGCTACAGCACCGTGGGCCTGGTGTCGTTCCTTACGGTGGGCGAAGACGAGGTCCGCGCCTGGCCCGTCCCCGCCGGAATCGTTGCCCAGATGGCAGCCGGCACGATCCACACCGACTTCACCCGCGGATTCATCCGGGCCGAGGTCATCCCCTACGACGACCTGGTCCGCTGCGGCAGCCTGGCCCAAGGGCGCAAAGAAGGCGTCCTCCGCTCCGAGGGCAAGACCTATGAGGTCAAAGACGGCGACGTGATCAACTTCCTGATCAATACCTAACTGGCAGCTATGACCGGACAGCCCGCCCTTAATATAAGGACCTTCTTACCGGACGATTTCGCCCAGGTGCAAGAGTTATTCGCCAGTGGGCTGATGGAGTTCGCCGGCGAGTATGAAGACGGGGTCCGCCGCTACGTAGACCAAGCCCTGAAGGACGACCTGGCCGACATACCAGCCCACTACCTGTCCCATCCCCGGAGCAATTTTTGGGTGGTGGAATCTGGCGGCCCCGCGGTTGGCCCTGGGGTTGGTATCGTGGGTATCGTCGGCATCCAGCCGAGGGAACGGGAACAGGACGCCGAATTGCGGCGGATGAGCGTCTCTTCTTCAATACGCAGGCAGGGGATCGGCCGTCGATTGTTGGAGACCACGGAGGAATTCTGCCGGGAAAAGGGTTACCGGCGAATCTTCCTGTCCACGGTGGAAATCCTCCAACCCGCCTTGGCGATGTACCGGAGATTCGGCTACACAACGGTGAAAGAGGAGCTGTACGGAGACCCACCCAACCGGACGATGATCGTTCATCACCTGGTCAAGGAATTGGACGCGGCCACCTGAAACCTGGCTTCGGCAGCGGCTAAGAAGCCCCCCAGATGCCGTCGTGGGTTTGATAAACGGAAATTAGGGCTGAACGAAACGGGTGGCAGCGCAAAGAGAACCGCCCCGGCATCACTGCCGGGGCGGTTCTTTTGATCCTTTTAAGGGCCCGATAACCCTAGAACAGATCTGATTTGCTGCCTAACGGTGTTTGATGTACTCAAATGAGTTGGGCAGCCGGGTCTCGCTGAAGGAGAACGGAGTCCAATCCGGGTCCAATTTGGGGCCAACCGGCCAGATTCCGTCGAATGCGTAAAGGCCGAAGCCCATCACGTTGTCGAAGAACCAACCGTAAAGTTCCCTCTCCTTCTCCGCCAATACGACCGGGTCTACTTCCTTCAGAGCCTCGGTGACTAAAGCTTGAAATATCGGATGCTCGGTCCCGTAGCTGAAGGTGGACTGACTGACGTAGTTGGAAGCTCCGATGACCGGGGTCAACCGAGGACCAACGGTGTGACAGGTCACACCCTGGTATTGCCGGGTGATCAAGGAAGGCCGGATGGTGGCATAGGGAACGTTCTGTATCTTTACGTCGATACCGATGTCTTCCCAGTACTGGGCGACGGCCTCACAGGCCTCGACCTCGGCGGGTGCCCCGCGGATGGCCGGAGTTAGCGTGATCGTGAACCCGTCAGGATAACCGGCGTCAACCAGCAGCTGCTTGGCTACTTCCGGCTCGTAGTTGAACACCCAACGGGGATCGGCCTTGCCTTCGTGGCCCATCCAGTCTCTCAGGGCTATGGGGTGTCCGAACCCAGACAGCAAGGTATCGACGATGGCCTGCCGGTCGATGGAGACGGCCATGGCCCTCTTGACCATTACCGCATTGGCCCATTCCACCGAACTGGTATCTTCATCGCAGGAAACCCAGGCGTTAGTGCAATCCAGGTCCTTGTAGGGATTACCTTCCTTGTCCACGCCGTAGGTCTGGCCATAGATGTTCAGGCCGGCCTGTCCGGCGTTGGGCCAGGCAACGATAAAGGCGCCTTCAACTGCCTCCACCGTGGGCAGGGAGTCGAAAGCCATCTGGAAGATGTCCAGTGTGCCAGTTTGGAAACCGGCGACACGGGCTGACTCTTCAGGTATGGTCCAGAGGACCAACTCCTCGAAGAATGGGGTCTGCCGCCAGTGGTCTTCGACAGCATTGAAGCGCCAGAATTCGCCGCTGGAGTGGGAATCTATCTCCCAAGGGCCGGTCGCGGCGATGTCCTTGCTGGCCGCGTCAACGCCCAATTCCTCGGACTGTTTCTTGCTTGTGATGGAAGTGCTGGTCCCTCCCAGGTGGCGCATCATCTCGTATGCCACCTCCGGGACCCAGGGCACGCCGGTGTTCAATTTGATGGTGAAATCATCAACGAATTCCTGAGAGCCGCCGGCATTGCCCAGCCAGAAGTTGCCGATGATGGTGGCCCTGGCGAGGAGGGCGCCCTCGTGGAACTCCTTATAAGACCAGAAGACGTCTTCCATCGTCATCAGTCCATACCCTTTGTGGAACTCGACGTCATCCCGGACCTTGATGGTCCAGACGAGGAAATCGTCGGATATGCTCCATTCAGTGGCCAGTAACGGGCCTGGGGTCAGGTCCCGCTTGATCGCGAACATCGATTCACCGAATGTGACGGCCGCGTACTGAACGCGTGGGCTGGAGATCTTTCTTGGATGCCCATCGAAAATGCCGGTTTCCGGCACTCCGTAGTTGATGGTGCCGGTGGGCTTCACGTTGGCCGGTGGCGCTTTAGTGGTTTGGCTCGCCGCCGTGGGCACGGCCGTGGGCGGGGCAGAGCCTCCGGTCGACGGAGCCGACGTGGCTTGCGGCGGCACTGCCGTGGGCGAGGTTGAACCGCTGGACACCGGAGTCGCGGTCGCCGAGGACCCGCAGGCGAACAGCAGGGCTACGAATAACAGAACGATTGCCTTGGGCAGATGCCTAGAAACCAGTGCCCTGATTGGTGGCTGTGGCACGTATCTTCCTCCCATACTACGATTTACTACTATCAAATGATGGTTT
>JADFNR010000024.1:29173-31579 GCA_022563275.1 Chloroflexota bacterium
ATCGATAACTTATTGTGCATGTTTAAACTAGCGAAACGTAATTATTGATGGGATAGGTAGATGTAAAGTCAGTGATAGCTGGATATAAATCCAGAAAACGCGGTAAGACGATATGCAATGGGTCAGACGAAGCCGATAAAAAATGCGCCCCGGCATCACTGCCGGGGCGCATTGAGTGATCTTTTAAGGGCCCAAAGACCCTAGTCCAGACCTGGGTTGCTGCCTAACGGTGCTTGATGTACTCAAACCCGGAAGGAGTCCTGACCTCGCTGAACCCGTACGGGGTCCAATCTGGGTCCAATGCCGGGCCGATTGGCCAGAGGCCGTCGAAGGCGTATAGAGCAAACGCCATCACGTTGTCGTAGAAGAAGTCGTAGACCTCTCTGGTCTTGAGCTCGATCTGTGCCGGGTCTACCTCCAGCAGCGCGGCGGAGATGTGCTCCTCCATCCACGGGTGCTCGGTCCCGTAACTGAATGTTGACTGCTTGACGTAGTTGGAGGCGCCGATGATGGGATTCAACCGTGCGCCAACGGTGTGGCAGGTGACTCCTTGGTATTGCCGGGTGATCAGCGAAGGCCGGATGGTTGCGTAGGGTACATTCTGGATCTTGACGCTGATACCGATGTCTTCCCAGTACTGAGCGACCGCTTCACAGGCTTCGGTCTCGGCGGGTGCCCCGCGGATGGCCGGAGTAAGTGTGATGGTGAACCCGTCAGGATAACCGGCGTCAACCAGCAATTGCTTGGCCAACTCCGGATCGTACTTGTGTACCCAGCGGGGGTCGGCCTTGGCTTCATGGCCCATCCAGTCGCGCATATACAGGACATTGCCGAAGCCGGATAGCAGCGTATCGACGATGGTCTGCCGGTCGATGGAGATGGCCATGGCCTTCTTAACCTTAACGGCATTGGCCCATTCCACGGAATCCAGGTCTTCGTCGCAGGAGACCCAGGCATTACTACAGTCCAAGGCCTCGTAGGGATTGCCGTCCTTGTCTACCCCGTAGGTCTGGCCATAGATATTCAGGCCGGCCTGTCCGGCGTTGGGCCAGGAGATAACCGTGGCGCCCGGAACTTCTTCAACAGATATGAGCGTGTCGAAGGCCATCTGGAAGGTATCTAAGGTGCCCGTCTGGAATCCGGCAAGCCTGGCAGACTCTTCAGGAATGGTCCACAGGACCAAACCCTCGAAGAAGGGGGTCTGCCGCCAGTGGTCCTCGACAGCAGTAAACTTCCAGAATTCGCCGCTGGAGTGGGATTCGATCTCCCAAGGGCCGGTCATGGCGATGTCCTTGCTGGCCACTTCGGGAGTCAATTCCTCAGACTGTTTCTTGCTTACGATCGATGTGCTGAGACCTCCCAGGCCGCGCATGAATTCGAACGCCCGCGCCGGGATCCATGGTTCGCCGGTGTCGACAACGACGGTGAAGTCATCGATGACAGTCTGGGAGCCGCCCTTATTGCCGACCCAGAAATCACCGATGATTCCGGCCCTGGCATTCAGAGCTCCATCGTGGTACTCCTTGAACGAGTACAGGATATCTTCAACGGTCAATAATCCATAACCCTTTTGGAACTCGACGTCGTCCCGAATCCTCCAGGTCCAGACCAGGAAGTCGTCGGATATGCTCCACTCGACGGCTAGGAACGGGCCGGGGGAGAGGTCCGGGTTGATCGTAACCATGGACTCACCCGCGGTTACAGCCACGTATTGGTAACGAGGGCTGGAGATGAACCTCGGGTGCGCCTCGAAGATACCAGTCTCCTTGACGCCATAGTTGATGGTGCCGGTGGGCTTAACCTTGGCGGGCGCCGCCTTGGTGGCTTGCACCGCAGCCGTGGGTATCGGCGTCGGTGTGACCCCGCCGATGGCTGATGGTTGCGAAGTAGAAGTGGGCTCGGGCGCCGCCGTGGGCGGAGTTGAACTGCTGCCGCTGGACGCCGGAGTCGCGGTCGCAGAGGACCCGCAGGCGAACAGCAGGGCTACAAATAACAGAACGATTGCCTTGGGCAGATGCCTGATTAACCATGGGCTCGATCTAGACATTGGCACGGCTCCTTCTCCCGAGTTACGTTTTGCGCATGATGAACGCGATATACTAGAGGTACACTACTATTATTGTCCGTAATACATACTTTTTACCTAAAGGTTTTATATGTTAATGTCGACAAAGTGTCAATACAGCAACAACGATAATAACTGATATATAGAATCTTATATTCAGATGGACACAGATATAAAAACCTCGGCTAAAACTGGTTTTTGGGCCTATTTTGACCGAGGCAATCGGGTTTAACTGGGGGTTGGCGAAAAACGGCCCGCCGGCGTTGGAGAGGTATCGGTCATTCTGCTACACCACGGTGAAAAAAGAGCCCTATTTAGGACCACTCCACCGGCCCATAACG
>JADFNR010000025.1 GCA_022563275.1 Chloroflexota bacterium
TGAAAATGTAGTTAAACGATTCGGTTCCTTCACCGGGGTTGACGGGGTGACATTTGACGTTGAACGGGGTGAGGTCTTTGGGATATTGGGCCCGAATGGGGCCGGTAAGACCACCACTCTCGAGATCATCGAGAGCCTCCAGAAGCCAACGGAAGGCCGGGTCAGGGTTTTGGGGCTGGACGTACAGTCCGACGCAGCCAAGGTGAAGACCCGGATCGGTGTGCAACTCCAGGCCTCCGCCTACTACGACTATCTGAACCTCAAGGAGATCCTGGCCCTATTCGGTAGTTTCTACCCCTCCAGGGTTTCGCCCGAATCCCTGCTTGATCAAGTCGGACTCGCCGACAAGTCCTCCAACCGTATGTCGGAACTCTCGGGCGGCCAGCGGCAACGGTTCGCCGTGGCGGCCAGCCTGGTCAACAACCCCGAACTGGTGGTCTTGGATGAGCCCACCACCGGACTGGACCCCCAGGCCCGCCGCAACCTTTGGGGCCTGATTCGGGAGGTCAACGGGCGCGGAGTTACCGTGGTGATGACCACCCACTACATGGAAGAAGCGGAGACCCTCTGCAACCGCCTGGCTATCATGGACCATGGGCAGATCTTGGCGTTGGACACGCCGCGGAACCTGATCAGTCAATTGAAAGCCAGCTATGCAGTGAAATTGACCTTGGATAAGCCGATGACCGTGGCCCAACTGGAGTCCCTGAACGGCGGGGTGGAGTTGGTCCAATCAGAAGAGCAGCCAGCAGAGCAGCCTGGAGAAACGGCCGATGAAGACGCCAAGAGGGAGAACACCTACCTGCTAAGACTCGCCAACAGTCCCACCGCATTGAGATCGATGCTGGACGAGATCGACAAGGCTGGCCTGGGACTGGAAAACCTACAGATCACCCCGGTCACTTTGGAAGACGTTTTCCTCGAACTGACCGGCAGCGAGCTCCGAGACTAACGTTGATCGCTCTAGTCCTAGCAAATATGAAGATGATGGCGCGAAACCGCCAAGCCATCTTCTGGGCTTTGTTCTTCCCCCTGATGTTGGTGGTGGTGTTCGGCCTGTTCGATTTCAACGGCGTAGGTGTGGCCGACGTAGCGGTGATCGACCAGTCCGGCGGCCCCAGAGCCGAACTTCTCCGCGAACGACTCAGCGAGATCGAGTTTTTTGACCTGGAGTTTGAGGACTTAAACATCGCTGATGCACGGGACAAGGTGGCCGATGGCGACCTGGGCTACCTGATAATCATCCCAGAACTGTTCGACGACCCGGCAGGACAGGCCCAAGCTGAGGGTCCGGCGCCGGTCATGCTGGTCTACAGTACCCGCAATCCCGACCGCAACCAACTGGTCGACGGCGCGGTCCGGAACTTGGTCTCTCATATCCACTCGGACGGCGCCCCGGTGATCCCGTCCCAGCTTCTCACTTCCGATGTGATTCAGGTGCCCGAAGTCGACTATTTCGACAACGTATTAATCGGGCTGTTGGGGCTGGGCATCATGACCAACTCCATCATCTCCATCGCCGTTCGCATCAGCACCTTCCGGAACCAATCGATACTGAAGCGTCTGCTGGTGACGCCTCTTCCCATCTGGAAATTTTTTGCCGCGGAGATCGTGGCCCACGTGATTCTGGCGATGGTACAGGCGGGAATCATCCTGTCCTTGGGCGTTTTCGCGTTCGGAGGGCATGTCCACGGAAACATATTCTGGGTCTTGGCGATCACGGCGTTGGGCAGCATTGTGTTTTTGAATATCGGGTTCATCCTGTCTGCTTGGGCCAAGTCACCGGCGGCTGCATCCGGAATGGGGAACGCCGTGGCGCTGCCTATGATGTTTTTGGGCGGGACGTTCTTCTCCACCGCAGCCTTGCCGTGGATCTTGCCTGAGTTGTCGTTCGCGCTCCCCCTTACGCCCATGCTGGCGGCGTTGCGGGAAGTGGCCATCGACGGCGAACCGATCTGGGAAACATGGCCCTATCTGGCGGCCTTGGGCGGCTGGGTGGTTGCTACGGCCCTGGCGGCCACCAAGGTATTTAAATTCGGATGACGCAGGTCCCGGAACGACCCGGAATCGGAAAAAGGCCGTTAGTCATAGCGGCAGTCGCGGCTTTGCTGCTGATTGGCTTGGCCTGCGGCGGCGACGGCGGCGATAACACGGTTACGGGGCTGGTCATCGAGGCGGTGGAACGCGATCTGGTTGAGATTGAGCTACTGCGGGTCCGAGACGGCGACGGCAAAGTCTGGGAGTTTTCCACCGACGGCCCTGTTGGGATCAGCGCCTCCCATCTAAGACAGCACCAGGTACTCGGCGAAAGTGTCGTCGTCACTTACAGAAAATACCGAGGCAGCCTCATCGCCACGGATGTTCGCGACGTAACGGGACCGGGCGGCTAGAGGATCTCCAGAAGCCTTGCTTCGATCTCTTCGGCCGTGGTGAATTGCTCGAATTTGGCCTGTACCAGTCCCTGACTGTCGATGATGAATGTCCACGGTTCCGTGGTCAGTCCCCACTCGTCTACGGCTGGCACCAACCCGCCGGTGGGCCGGTTTCCTTCGATCAGGTGAGGGTCTTCGAAAACCTCAACGTGGACATAATTCGCCCGGTCTCCGACGCTCTCTTTGACCTTGCTCAACTCTCCTACCTGGGGCCCGCAGGTGGCGCTCACGCAAAATGCTGGAGTGGCGAACACGATCACCAACGGTTTGCCCTGTTCCAACGCCTCGTGGACCGACAACTCATATAGGTCTAGGTCCGGCTCCGGAGAGCTGGTGATGTGGGAGATGTCATCAGTGCCAGCGGCGGTATAGGTCACGCTGGCTGGGGCGGGTGAGCCGATGGCCGGGCTGCTGGGCTCTTCCTTGACTATGAAACTGGTCTGAGCAAATATCGGTGTACCGTCGTTGGCCGTGAAATTGATGTCGATCTCATAGAACCCGGCTACATCCAGATCGAATTCCGCAGCGAACACCCCACCGACGATGGTGGGCCAGGTTACGAATCGAGCGGTGGCCGAGTCTTTCAGTTCCCTTGTGTCTTGGTTTGGGACAAGGAAATAGGCGCCCACATCTGATGTCGTGCCGAGCACCGGCATGCCCTCGCGGTTAGTGACGCCAAATAAGATGCGGTTCAGTCCCACCGCCATGTCGGTGGTGATGATGATGCCGGAGTACTCAGGTCCGCCGGCTTCCTGTTCGCTGGAGATGATCGGGTCGTCCGAGCCCGAAGAACACGCCGCGATGAGAAGTAGCAGCAAGGGCGTCAGGAAGAGAAGGGTCCGCCGGTTCAGGATCTGTGCGATGGGTCCAACCCCGTTGCCCAGGTTAAACATTAATTTTCCTTTTGGTTCATATGGTGAGACGGCCGGTCGGGTCGTGCCCGGTTTGCCGTGATTGGTAGCGCCGTGCTTTTTAGGCTCGTGTGTTCTGATGCCTCATTCAGAGTATCGGATGCGGTCCGTAAACGCGAGAATCAGAAGTTCATCCCCCGGCCTGCTCCGCCCTCGACGGCGATGGTCTGGCCGGTGATCGCGCCGGCCCGGTCCGAGACCAAGAACAAGATCAGGTCGGCGATGTCCTTGGACTCAACCATGCGGCCGATGGGTATATCAGCGACGGCGCGGCGTTCGGCTTCGTCGACTGAAATACTGGCATGGTCCGCTCGAGCTATCAGGCTTCGGGTCTGCCGTTCTGTTCTTGTGGTTCCCGGATGGATGCAGTTGACCAATATTCCGTCGGACGCGAACGCGTCAGAAAGGTTCTTGGCCATGTTGGAGACCGAAGAGTTGGTTACGCCGTTGCTGTTGGCGAGGGTGTTCGCTTGCCGGGCAGCCATGCCGCCGATGTGGATGATCCTTCCGCCACCCCGTGCTTGCATGTGGGGGATCACCTCCCGGGAACATCGGACATAGCCCATGACCTTGACGTTGATGTGGTTCAACCAGTCTTCGTCGGCCAGGTCCATGAAGGGCGCCGCCTTGGAGTTGACGGCGTTGTTGACGAGGATGTCCACTCCGCCTAGCTCGGTCACGGTGGTTGCAACCAGGTTCTTGATGTCATCGGGTTTGCCCATGTCGGCTTGGACGGCCAAAACTCTGCGGCCGGTGGCGGTCCGAATCTCGGCGGCGGCGTCCTCCAGGTCATCCATGCCCCTGGCGCAGATCGCCACGTCCACGCCCTCCTGGGCCAAGGCCAATGCCGTGGCCCGGCCGATCCCCTTGCTGCCGCCGGTTACGATGGCGATCTTTCCCTCTAATGACAGGTCCATGTCTATTGGCCTCCTCCGATGGAGAGTTTCAAGCCCCCGAATGACGTTAAGCAGGCACGCAGGCCGCAACCAAGCCCGCGATGGACGGTTCATCGTCCAGATTGGATACGGTTGAAACCAGGCTGTCCAGTTGGGCTCTGGGCCAGGGCAGATCGCCGAACAAGGCGCTGATCTTTTCGGTTTCGGTGGCCAGGTCCCATTTCAGCTCGTTGCCGGTGAATTCGTCGTGGAACTCCTGGCCGGAGCGGGTCCGGACCGTGATCCGCGGCGCGAAGTTGGCCCGGTCTTTCTGGCCGGTCACCGTCACCCTCTGTTGCAGGTCGGTCACCGCCCGGTCGGTCTCGGTCTCGCCCAGGCCGGGGTCGATGCGCTGCCGCAGGGGCGGGTAACTTCCGTGGACCCAGGTGTAGGCGATGAAGTAGTGGGTGCTGCCCACGCCGGGCATGGAGCGGTCCTGGTTGGGAAAGGCGGGAGACGGGTAGGTGGTCTCCAGCCAGTTCATCTCCATGGTGATGCCGGCCACTTCCTCCGGCGGGATGTCGTGTTTGGCGCGGACCCGGGTGGTCAGGTCGATGACCGGGCAGTTGTAGCCGGCCGTTGGGTAGATCTTGGGAGTGACGTGGAGCAGTTCCCAGCGGGAGCCCAGCCCCTCAACCGTCTGGGCCAGGTCGGTGGGGTTTGGTCCGGCGCCGGGCCCCTCCACGAAGGTGTAGGTCAACTCGCCACGGTTGTTGCCGGTGAACGCGTTGTAGAAACCGGCCGCGCCCTCCAGGCACGTCTCCGAGCCCTTCAGGTTCTCCCGCGCCAATAGAGCGGCCGTGATGCCGCTCCGAGTGGCCTGGGGCTCGTGGTACATCATCTCCCGCCCGCTGACCCTGGGCCCTTCCGTGGTGCCGGCGGCGAAGGTGCAGGCCAGGGCCAGGGCGGTCACCAACTGGTCTTCATTCAGGCCCAGCAGTTTGCCGGTGGTGATGGCCGCTCCCAGCGTTCCATAGATGGGACTGCAGCGGAACCCACGGGCCTGGGTGGTGGGTATGAAGTCACCGGCGATGCGTGACTCAACCTCATAGCCGGCCGCCAAGGCGGTGATGAATGCCTGGCCCGAGGCGCCGGAGAGCTCGGCGGTGGCCAGTGCGGCGGGAATGATGCAGGGACCGGGGTGGATCAGCATCCGGTAGGAATCGGTCTGGTTGGTGGCGTGCATCAGCTTGCTGTTGGCAAAGGCCGCGCCGCCCCGGGTGGCCTTCGCCCCGTCCACCAGGATCGTCGCTCCGTCAGGTTTGGAATCCTCCTCTTTGATCAAGGCGATGGCTGCTTCGCCGTGATGGGTCTGCGCGCCGATGATGGACACCACCATGGCGTGGAGGACTGAGGCCTTGAGCTTGTCCACCACTTGGTCCGGCAGCTGGCCGTATTCGAGAGAGGAAACGAAACGGGCGTAGGAACGGCTGAGGGCGACGGGCATTTAAACGCTCCGGGGAAAGGGTCACGGGCGGACAGGCCGGATTGTATTCCGCCGGTCCACGCCGGTCAACGAGTCGCTGCAGTCTCCGTCAAACGGCTGCGGCCGGACGCCTACAGGAGATCGCGTAGATGCTGCCGCAAGACCAGCTTGATCACCGCCAGCAGGGCCAGGGCCCCAAGGATTGCCCAGAACACCTCAGGCGTCCACTGCCGGCTGGTCATGCCGATGACGATACCGGCGGCGGGCGGGTGCTCCGTGTCGGTAACCGCCATCACCAGGATCAGCAGCCCCACCGAGAAGGCCATGGCCAGGTCCAGGTATTGGCTGTGGTTGGCGATGAACGATTCCATACCCCCGTCTGCGGACCCCGCGAAAAGGACGAAAGAAAACGCCGAACCGATCAGCAGGGCCATGGTGTGCCCGCCGACGACCGCGCGCAGCCGTGATGTTGTTCCTGAGGGGTTGATGAAGATTCCGACCACGCTCGAGCCCAGGCCGGCGGCGATGGCCGCGGTCGACAGCGAATCAACGAACAGCAGGATGAGCGCCATGGCCGCCGTGGCCAGCAACGCCTGGAAGAAATACCGCCGGTAGTGGCGGCGGAATTTGGGGTCCAGCAGGTAGGGGCTGCCTTCCTGCCGCAGCAGTTCCGCGATTCCAAACCGGCCCCAGAGTCCGCTGTTGGGCCGGTCTACCGAATTTGTTTCTTCATCGGGCAAATGTGAGTCCTGTTTACGAAACTTTCAAGCTGTCGACGAAGTCGAGCCAGACCCTGGCGCAGGGCACCGGCAAGATGTGTTGGACGAAGCCGTAAACGCCGGGGAAGATCACCTTGCGGCCGTTGGGGAACAGGTCCGCCGCGCCCCTGAAATCCCCCAGAACTTCCTCCCTTAAGTTGGCCGCCGCCAGCATCAACATGGGGGTTTGGACGTCCTTCAACAGGGGGCCGATGTCCCCGCTGGCATTCGCCTGGAAACCAGCCACCACGTGGGCTGGAGTGGCCTTCATCTGCTCGGCGTACCAGCGGATATAGGCCGGGTCAACGATCTGCGGGTCCAACCGTCGCCCGATGGATTCTTCCACCCACACGTTCATCCCCTCGCGCTCGATGAGTTCCGCGCTCTCTTTGTGGTGGGAGTCGAAGTTGGTGGGAGAGGTACAGACCGTGAGGGAGTGCAGCCGTTCCTGGTTGTTGACGGAGAAATTCATGGAGATGGAACCACCCACCGTCTCGCCGATCAGGTGAAACTTCTCCAACTCCATCTTGTCGACGAACTCTTTCAGGTCATCGGTGAAGCTGTCGAGGGTCCAGGAGTGCTCCGGTCCGGACACGTCCGATAGGCCCATGCCCCGCATGTCGAAGCGGATAACACGGTAGCGCCGGGCGATGATGGGCACCCAGCCGAACCACATCTTGTGGCTCTTGGCCATGCCGTGGTGCATCACCACCGTTTCCGGTTCGGTCCAGGGGTCGGTGAAGTCGTCGATGGTGTAGAAAAGCTCGATGCCGTCGTCAAGACGCAGTTTCATGTCGCTGCTCCGGGTAACTTTTGGGCGGTTGTTCTAAGAGTTCGGTCTAGGCGCTTAGGCCCTGTTCCTTGAAAACCGAACGGGCCACGCGCATGGCGGTGCGGGAGTTGATGTAACCGCCGTAGAGGATCAGGTGCATGAATAGCTCCATGACCTGCTGGGGAGTTACCCCAACCTTGAGCGCCCCTTCGATGCGGCGGCGTATCTGGCGGTCGTATTGGCCCATCACGGTCATGGCGGCCAGTGAACAGATAGCGCGGCTTTGCGGGTCCAGGTCTGGCCGGGTGTAGATTGCGCCCCAGAGGTATTCGTCGATCAGCCGCCCCAACTCCATCTCGATGGAATCGGTGTCTTCCACCGGATAGAGGGTTGATTCGCCGATGTTCTGTTGGAAGCTCTTCTTGCCGATCTCATATAGTTCGTCGGCCGACAGGCTGGTGTCGTAGACCTCGGTCGGCGTGAATTCCAGGCCGCGCTCTTCGAAGATATCCTTGGTGGTGCGCATGGCGGCTTCCACGGCCGGCACTCCCACATAGAAGGTGAGTTGAACGAACACTTCCACCACCTGCTTCGGTGTCAGGCCCAGGTTAAGCCCGCGCTCGATGTGGCGGCGCAGCAGGGGCAGATGTCCGCTGGCCGTCAGCGCTGAAATGGTGACCATGCAGCGGTGCTTGGGGTCCAGTCCGGGCCGGGCCCAGATCTGGCCGAACAGGGCCTCGTTGATGATCCGTTTCAAGTCCGGGGCCAGTTGGTCGATGCCGGGCAGGGTGTAATGACTGGGGTCGCCCTGCGCCATCAGTGACCGCATGGCCTGGCCCTTTTCATAGCGTTCGTTCAGAGATTCCATGGGGCGCCTCCTGGCGTGAAAAGATAAGTGATCCGCGGCCGGTTGGTTCAGGTGACGGCCATGACCTCTTCGGCGAACCGGGCCATGCGGTCCTCGGTCTGGTGGGGGTCGGCCGCGCGGAAGTCGAAGATCAGGTGGGTCACTCCCACGTCGGCGTAGGTCTGGACATCCTGGCAGACCTCGTCGGGCGAGCCGCTGAACCGGCGCCGGGGGCCGCTGGAATCCCCGGAGTCGTACAGTGGGGCCTTAACCGAGACTTGAATCTCAGACGGGTCCCGGCCGGCCTGCTCGGCGTATCGGCGCAAGAGGACCAGATTTTCAGCCAGCTCTTCCGGTTCCAGGGGGGCGGCGGGTATCGCTCCCACCGGGTGCCAGCAGTTGCCGATCCGGGCGGCGCGTCTGATGGCCGGCTTGCTCTGTCCGCCGATCCAGATGGGGGGATAGGGTTTCTGGACCGGTTTGGGCAGGAAGGTGATGCCGGAGAAACTCACGTACTTGCCCTCGAACTTGGGGTCGTCCTTGGTCCAAAGCTCGATAAAAGCCCGCAGATATTCGTCGGTCACGGCCCCGCGTTCGGCGAAGGGAGGGGCGTCCAGCAATTCAAACTCTTCTTCCATCCAGCCGACGCCGGCGCCCAGGATCAGCCGGCCCTTGGAGAGCATGTCCAGGGTGGCGAGCATCTTGGCGGCGAGTATGGGGTTGCGGTAAGGGATGATCATGACGCTGGTTACCAGGCGGATGCGTTGGGTGACGCCGGCCAGGAAGGCCAGGGTAGTTACCTGTTCCGGCCACTCGCCGTCCCCCGATTGTCCGGCCGCCAGGATGTCGCCGGTCAGGCTGTAGGGATAGGTGGAGTTCACCTGATTGGGCTGCAGGATGTGGTCGGGCATCACCATGCAGAAGAAGCCCAGCCGGTCACCCAGTTTCGCGATGTTCACCAGCGCATCGGGCTCGGCGGCGGGGCCGCTGTTGGGGAGGTAAAAACCGTATTCCATGGTAAAGGCTCCAGGGAAAATGCCCGGTAACCGGCTGCTGGCAGGGGGGGTGGGTCTCAGGCGGGAAAGCGTGCCTGGATACCGGACTGGAGGGAAAATCCTCCAAACTATATATCGGCTTGGCGTGCCTGTCCAATGATCTCCACCGGTCTGGCTGCGGGGATCGGCGAGCCCAAGCCGCCATGAATTCTTGACACCTCAGAGGGCGACTTGTAGACTTTCCCTGCACTGGAACAGGAGGGATTTCGTGACTACTCCCGAGTCATTTTTGAACGAGGAAATGCGCCAGCAGGCCATTGGCCAGAAGAGCGCCCCCCGCACCATGGAAGTGGAGAAAGGCGCGATAATCAAGTTCGCCGAGGCCATCGAAGATGACAATCCGGTCTTCAATGACGAGAAGGCGGCCCGGGAGAGCCGGTACGGCGGGCTGATCGCACCGCCCACCTTCCTTCGGTCCGTGGGCGTCGACCGCCCTGATTATCCATTCGATATGCCCTTCACCCGGTTGCTGGACGGCGGAAGCGATTGGGAATATTTCCACCCGGTGCGGGCCGGTGACCGCATAACGGCCGTTGCTGAGATAGCCGACATAAACGAGCGCACCGGACGCATGGGCCTGATGATCATCACGTCCGTCGTGGTGACCTACCGCAACCAGTTCGACCAGGTTGCCGCGATCCAGACCAGCACTTCGATCAGATATTAAATCCTTAGATATTTAACCGCCGGGAACGGCGACGGGAGCCTAGTATGGCCGATCAGGTTTATTGGGACGACGTACAAGAAGGCACGGAATTGCCGGCAGTGGTGAAGAACCCGACCACCCAACAGTTGGTGAAGTACGCCGGCGCATCGGGCGATTACTATCAGATCCATTACGACAAGGATTTCGCCAAGAACAACGATCTGGATGATGTGATACTTCACGGCGCACTAAAGAACGCCTTCCTTGGCCATCTGGTGACCAAGTGGATGGGGCCTAATGGCGATCTGAAACGCCTGGCCTGTCAGTACCGGGGCATGGACATTCCCGGCTCTCCGGTTACGGCCAAGGGCGTTGTGACCCGCAAATATGAGGAGAAGGGCGTCAATCTGGTCGACTGCGAGATATGGCTCGAGAACAAAGACGGCGAGAAGACCACCCCTGGGTCGGCGACGGTAGCGCTGCCCTTGCGTTAAGTTCCCGGCCCTCGATTTCCCACGATCGTTTAGCACTAAGGGGCAGTTTTTTCTGCCCAAATTTAACCCAAGCCCAGGGAGGCAAGAATGGCGGAAATGTTGAATGGCAAGGTGGCCATCGTAACCGGCTCCGGTCGTGGCATCGGCCGTGGCATCGCCAAGATGATGGCCGCGGAAGGCGCCAGCGTGGTGGTCGTTGACCCCGGCGTGAACGTGGACGGCAGCGGGGCCGACCAATCCGTGGCTGACCAGGTGGTCGCGGAGATCAAATCCGCGGGCGGCAACGCCGTCGCCTGCATGGAGTCGGTCATCGAGATGGAAGGCGGCGAGAAGATCGTGCAGGCCGCCGTCGATAATTTCGGCAAGCTGGACATCGTCGTCACCTGCGCCGGGATCCTTCGAGACCGCATGATCTTCAATATGTCGGAACAGGAGTGGGACGACGTGATCGCCGTTCACCTCAAGGGGACCTTCACCGTGGTGAAGAACGCCAGTATCCTGATGCGCCAGCAACGCTCCGGCCGCATCATCACATTCAGCTCCGAGTCGGGTCTCATGGGTAACTCGGGCCAGGCCAATTATGGCGCCGCCAAGTCCGGCATCGCCGGGTTCACCAAGGTCGTGGCCAAGGACATGGGCCGCTATGGGGTAACCGTCAACTCGATAGCGCCCCGGGCCAGCACCCGCATGATCGCGGACATCCCCGGCAGCGCCGCGGAGATACGGGCCCGCAGCGGCGTGGCCCCCATCGCCAACGAGGAAGACCTGGCCAACCTGGACCCCGACCACATCGCGCCCTTCGTATGCTATCTGGCCACCGATTTCGCCGATAACATCAACGGCCAGATCTTTCTGGTTTATGGCGACACCATCTCGTTGGTGTCCCAACCCCGGCCCCAGAAGGCCATCTACGAACCGTCCGGCACCTGGGACCTTGAGAAGTTGGCGCCCATGGCCCGCGACATCCTGACCAAGGATATCTCCAACCCGGCCCCGGCCAGGGAGTAAAGACGGACGTGGCTGGCGATAAGTTTGCCGGCACCTGGCGGTTGCTGGAGTGTTACGGCAAGTGGTCCGACGGCCGCATCAGCTATCCCTATGGCAAAGAACCAGAGGGCCAGTTGATGTACGACGGACACGGCAACTTCTCCGGCCAGATCGCCGGCAGCGGCAGGCCGGCGTTCCAGTCGGGAAACCTGCTGAAAGGCACCGCCGAAGAGATAAAAACGGCGTTTGAAGGATACATCGCCTACTACGGGACCTACGAGGTGGACGAGGCCAAAGGCCAAGTAACCCATCGTGTGGAGAGCGCCCTGTTCCCCAATTGGATCGGCGATGTCCAGATCAGGAACTATGAGTTTGAAGGCGAGAGATTGCGCCTGAATACCCAGCCCATTAAAGGGGCCAGGGCTGACCTAACAAATACTCTGCTGTGGGAGCGGGTCCAAGGGTCCAACCCCGGCGCAAGAAAATGACAAGTAACCAGATGGAGATAATCTGATGGCTGACCTGCTGAAAGACAAAGTGGCGATCATAACCGGCTCGGGCCGCGGCATCGGCCGGGGGGTTGCCAAGCTGATGGCCGCCCAAGGAGCCAAGGTGGTGGTGGTTGACCCCGGGGTCAACGTGGACGGCACCGGCGCCGATTCGTCCTTCGCCCAACAGGTGGTGGACGAGATCAAAGCCGACGGCGGAGACGGGGTGGCCTGCCTGGAATCGGTTGCCACCATGGCCGGCGGCGAGAAGATCGTCCAGACCGCCCTGGACAGCTTCGGAAAGTTGGACATCGTGGTCACGGTGGCTGGGATACTCAGGGACCGGATGATTTTCAACATGACCGAACAGGAATGGGACGACGTGATCGCCGTTCACCTCAAGGGGACCTTCTCGGTCGTGAAGAACGCCAGCGTTATCTTCCGGCAGCAACGTTCGGGCCGGATTATCACCTTTAGCTCCACCACGGGGCTGTACGGCAACTCCGGTCAGGCCAACTACGGCGCGGCCAAGGACGGAATCGCCGGGTTCACCAGGGTGGTCGCCAGGGACATGGGCCGTTACGGCGTGACCGCCAACGCCATCTCACCCAGCGCCGCCACCAGGATGATCGGCAGCATCCCCGACGACGCCCGGGAACTGCGCGCCGCCCGTGGCATCAGCACCGGCGCCGCGCTGACGCTCCGGGGCGGGGCCGACGACGTCGCTCCCATGGTGGCCTGGCTGGCCTCCGACGACGCGGCCCACGTCAACGGCCACGTCTTCCACGTCACCGAGGGTCTGGTGACCCTGCTCAACGAACCCGAGCCGGTGAGGACGATACAGAAGGATGGCATCTGGACCGTGGAGGAACTGGTGCGGGTGTTCCCCGTGACCATCGGCATCGAACTGGTCAACCCGGCGCCCAGCCAAGTGCCCAAGGAATAACGGCTGGCGGAACGCCGAAGAACGCAGAGGCAAAATTCGATTGAGGCCCCAGCAGCGGGGCCTCAACCTATTCGCAAACAGAGGGTAACCGAATGATCCACAACTTTTCCGCTTCTTATGCCGGCCATGTGGTAGACGAAAATATCGGGCTGGAGGGTACGCCGGCCAATGACCGGTGGTACACCAACGACCAATTGGTTGAGACTTTCGACTGGGCCCTGGACATCTCCAAGCACCTGGAGAAGCTGGGCTACCAGGAGTTCTGGATGGCGGAACACCATTTTCAGCCGGAAGGGTACGAAGCGATTCCAAACCTGCTCATGCTTGGCCTTTATCTCTCGACCCAAACCAAGACGTTAAAGTTTGGCTGCGGGTTCAACATCGTTCCAATGTGGCATCCGCTTCGCCTGGCCGAAGACTTCGCCATGGCCGATGTTCTCAGCAAGGGCCGGATCATCTTCGGCGTGGGCCGCGGCTACCACACCAGGGAGGTGGAGACCTTCGGCGCGCCCATGCTGGACTCAGACGCCAACCGGGAGCTATTCGAGGAGCAGTTGGAGGTCATCACCAAAGCCTTTACCCAGGAGAGATTCTCGCACCATGGAAAGCATTACCAGTTGCCCCCGGAGGTCCCCTACCGCGGCTACCAGCTCAAGGAGCTAACGTTGGTGCCCCGTCCGGTGACCCAGCCGGTGGAGATCTGGCAGCCGTTGGTCAGCGCCAACCCCAGGGGGATCGACTTCATGGCGAAGATGGGCATCAACCCGCTGATCGCCAATAACCCGGACGCGGCCCTGGACGAGAAGTTGAAGATGCTGCAATCGGCCCGCGCGAAGTACGGAAAGGAGACTGTGCTGGGCGAAGACGTGGCCTTGGGCTTCCGTATGTTCATCGCCGAGACCAAAGAGAAGGCCATCAAACAGGCCCGTCCTTATTTCGAAGAGGCCATGAAGTTCGCCGGCCCCTTGGGCGTCATGCCCATGACCGACGAGCAGAACGCCTCGGTGATCAACAAGGGCCAGACCCCAGGAGTTAAACTTCCCACGTTGGAGGAAGCGGTGGAAGCAGGGTCCTGGGTCTGCGGCACGTCGGCGGACGTAGTCGAACGCTTCAAGTCGATCGAGGAGAAATACCCAGGGGTGGAGAGGGTCAACATCGCCGCGGTGATGGGGATGCCCCTGGAAGTCTTCAAAGACCAACTGAGTATCGTCGCCGAAGAGGTCATGCCTGCGTTCAAGGGCTAGGTCCTCAGGTAAAAAGCTCATGACCAGCCCGGGAGGCTATTTTGACTAGCTTGATCACTGGGGGAAGCGGTCTCATGGGTGTGGAGGTCGTGCGGCTCCTGCTAGAACAGGGGGAGAAACCGGTCGTCTTCAGCAGAAACCCTTCCACGCCGAAGTTGGCGGATGTGGCAGATCACGTTGAGGGAATCGCCGGAGACCTGGGCATTTTCAGTCACGTGCTGAATGCTGTAAAGAAGACGAGGCCCGACGTTATTTATCATATGGGCGGGATGCTAAGTGTCCCATCTGATGCGGACCCGGCCGGCGCGATTCAGGCCAATGCACTCGGAACCTTTCACGTGTTGGAAGCGGCAAGGTTGTTCGACGTCTCCCAGGTATTGTTCACCAGTTCCCTTGGCGTTTATGGCGCTGATATCAAGGAAGACTTCATCGATGACAACACGGTCCAACACCCGCTGCTATTTTATGGCGCGACTAAAGTGTTCGCGGAAAACATGGGACGCTTCTACAAGAGAAAATATGGGATCGATTTTAGAGGGATCCGGTACCCTAGCGTATTGGGACCAGGAATCAGGACTCCGGGGGTGGCCCAGTACAATCCAGGGGTGATTGAAGAGTGCGCCAAGGGAAACCCTTTCACCATCTGGGTGACGCCTGAGACCCGCATCCCAATTATGTATTTCACGGAGTCCGCCCGGGCGATCGTGGAACTTGGACAAGCGCCGGTGGAAAAGATCAAGACGGTTAACTATGTGTTGACTGGGATTACGCCTACTCCCAGCGCCGGCGATTTGGCGGATGTCGTCCGGGCCAAGATACCTGGCGCGCAGATCAAATTCCAGCCGGACCCAGAACTGCAACCGATCCTAGACGATATTGGCCGAAGGGTGGACGACACCAACGCCCGGCGGGAATGGGGCTGGAAACCGGGGCTTGACCTGGAACATTCTGTCGAAGAATTCCTTAAGGAGCTAAAGGCAAACCCCGATCGTTATGTCTAGATGCCGGGCGGGAAGAGGCTTTTTACTCTAGGGGAACGCTTTGAAAGGCGCCCTGGGTGATGCCGGGTTGCAGCTTCTCCGCTTGGCGGATGGCGTAGTGGTCGGTCATCCCGGCTACGTAGTCCACCGCGGCCCGGTCCGGTTCGACGCCGGGGTTGAAGTAGGGCGGCGGTATCTCCTCGGCATTCTCCACGAAATAGTGGTAGAGCAGCTTGACCACTTCGCGGCCAACCTCGGACTGCCTGGTCTTGCCCAGGGGCAGGTAGAGGTTTCGGAACATGTATTCCCGCAACTCCACCATGGCCTCCCGGGCCTCCGGGTCCATGCCGATCACCGGCTTCTCGTCCGGCGGCTCATCCGCCAGCCCGGACGCGGGCCACGACGCTTGGACGATGCCTGTGACCAGGGAGTTGATCCGTTGGGAATGGGTCGTCCCCAACACCCGGTTGGCCCGTTCCGGCAGGTCTTCCACCTTCAGCATGCCGGCCCTGATGGCGTCTGCGATATCGTGGTTCAGATAGGCCACCGAGTCGGCCAGCCGCAGGACCTGAGCTTCCAAAGTCAGTGACTCATCCAGCTCGATGTCCAGAAAATCGCCCCTGGGTTTGGAGTGAGAGACTATCCCCTGGCGGACCTCCCAGGTTAGGTTCAATCCCTCGCCTTCTTTGGCCAATCGTTCGACGATACGCAGGCTCTGAGCGCTGTGGGTGAAGCCCTCGGAATAGACTTGGTCCAACGTCTCCTCGCCCAAATGTCCGAAGGGCGTGTGGCCAAGGTCGTGGCCGTACGACATGGCTTCGACCAGGTCCTCGTTCAGGTTCAGCGCCCTGGCGATGGTGCGGCCGACCTGGGCCACTTCCAGAGTGTGGGTCAGCCGGGTGACGTAGTGATCGCCGGAGGGAGCCAGGAAAACCTGGGTCTTGTGCTTCAGACGGCGGAAGGCGTTGGTGTGGATGATCCGGTCGCGGTCGCGTTGGTACTCGGTACGCAGGGGAGATGGTGTCTCAGACCGCTCGCGGCCCAAGGAACGGCTGGAACGGCTGGCGTATGGAGAGAGGTTCTCCTCCAGGGCCTCCAGCCGCTGCCGTACCTGCAGGTCCTCCACCGGGCCGGTCTGCATCTAGCCGCCCCTCTGTGTCAGCATCGTTTAGAAACTAGTCCTTGAGAGGGATGGTGCCCCAGGTGATGGCCCCGGAGTCCTTGGAGAGGCCCTTCTCCTGGGCCATCTCGCGGATATTGAGCAAAGTGGCGTTGACTTCGTTGGTCAGGAAGACCCAGTCAGGTTCCTCCGGGATCCAATATGGCGAGTTGATACGCACCACCTGATTATCTTGAGCGTTCAAGTAGATGCCGAATTTGGATGCCTGCTGCATAAATCTCTCCCGGTAACTATTTGGTGTAAATTTTTAGCAACGGTTTTAGATCAAATTCTCGGTTTAGCCGGTCCGCGGACGGTCTTGCCACCATAGACGCCGCGGAATTCCGGCGGCAATTGATCGGCGACGCGGCCCATCACCATGTCCAGCAGGCTGGACATCACCGCTCTGCTGGGCTTGCCCTCGATCACCGGCAGGGTGAAGGGCGGCCCGATGCTGGCCTTGATCCGCCGGAAGGGGAAGGGAATCCGCCACAGAGGGAAGGTATGGGTGCCTGTCACCGCCACCGGCAGGATGGGCGCTTGAGATTTCAACGCCAGATAGACCACTCCCAGCATACCCTTCTTCATGGTGTGGTCGGGGCTTCGGGTACCTTCCGGGAAGATTACCACCGCCCTGTCGCGCTCAAGATTCTGCATCAGGGTCCGCATGGCGTCAATCCCGGCGGACGACCGGTTGAACGGCGATACGTGAAATGCCCGCATCAATTTGCGGGACATGGGGTTGCCGAACAACTCCTGCTTGCCGATGAAGAACAGGGGTCTGGGTATCGCGGCCACCAACAGGGGCGGGTCGTTCGAGGACAAGTGGTTGCAGACAACGATCAGCGGGCCGTACTGGGGCACGCATTCCACCCCGGCAACCTCCAGCCGGCCAAAGGTTCGGAAGCAGAACCGCCCCAACCAGCGTCCTAAGCGGTAGAGGAACCGGGCGTCTTTGAAGCCGCTCAACGGCATCCGGCCCGGGCAACGATCTTCTTTACAACCTGCTGGATGTCGAGACCGTCGGTGTCCAGTTGCCAGGCGTCCTCGGCTGGCATGAGGGGGGAATCGTCGCGGCTGCTGTCTATCTCATCCCTCGCCAGGGTCTCGCTCAAAACCGTCTCTAGTTCAACCGTTTGTCCGCGGTCCCGCATCTCCTGCCAGCGTCTCCGGGCCCGGTTCTCGGGAGAAGCTGTAAGGTAGACTTTGAGGTCGGCGTTGGGCAGGACAACCGTTCCAATATCGCGCCCAATCATTACGATCTTGCCCTGTGCGGCCGTCTGCCGTTGTTGGGCCACCAGCTCCCTTCGCACCGGTGTGGCCCTGGAAACGATGGAAACATTCCCGTCCACGGAGGGATCCCTAAGTTCCGGCCCCAATGTGTGGCCGGCCACCAGCACCTGGCTGCCGTCGTTTCCCACCAATCCCAGCGGGTTGGTGCGGGCCAGTTCGCCCAACGAGGTCTCGTCTTCAACGGAGATCCCGTTGTTCAGGGCCAGCCAAGTGATGGCGCGGTACATGATTCCGGTATCCAGGTAGCCGAACCCCAGGACCCGGGCCAATTCCCGCGCCACGGCTGTCTTCCCCGCGGCTACCGGGCCGTCGATGGCGATTACGCTGACTTCGCGGGCCAATTGCTCCCTCTGATTCGGTATTCTGCAAGTGTGGGTGCTACGCACCGGCATTATACACTTCAGCCCCGGGATCCTTGATTGCGGATAACCCGGAATTCGCGGTCCGGGTTGGTGCGGGGTTTCAACTTGATCGGGTTGTACAACGGGACGATCAACGGTGGTTTGGGTGTAGATCTCGTATAAGGTTGAAACCTTCTTCGGGTAGAGTTGCGATGGTGTGAGCGCCTAAACGGGTGGCCGTCACACCGCATAGAGGAACTGGGAGACGCTTATCACACCAATGGGGCCAAGTATTAACTTCCGTCAATGTTTTACCCTGATGGGCCTTTGGTTGTTGCTCGCCGTCATTCTTGCGGCGTTGGTAGCTTTATTGACGGCCGCGGTCATCGCAAACCCCGTTCCCAGCCAAGACTTGGCGACGCTGAACTGGATCCGGGACTGGGACGTGCCGGGGCTTTCGGCGTTTTTCACCGTGGTTAGTTTGCTCACCAGCCTCAAGGCTGGTTTGGTCTATGGCGTTGTAGGACTGACGGGTCTCTTGATAGCGCGGCAACAAAAGACGGCGTTGGCGTTCGTGGTGGTGGGAGCGGCTGCCGCCGCCGCTTCTTTTCTGGGCGACTACACCCTGGGCGATATGGTCGACCGGTCCCAGCCAGTCGCCGGCGGCGCCGTTAGCAGTTACCCCAGTGGTCACGTTTTTGGCGGAACGGTTTTCTTTGGGTTCCTGGCGTTCTTTCCGATCCAACACCGTCTGGAACGAAGAATTTTAATTCCGGTGGTCATGTTGTCGGTGCTATTGATCGTCGCAGTGGGACCAGCCCGTATACACCAAGGCTCTCATTGGCCCAGCGACGTGGCTGCTGGATACCTGCTGGCTGGGATCTTATTGCTGTTTCTATTCCTTTTGTACCGCCGCTACATTGAGACTGGATTCGGTCTTGGTTTGGTTTACTCGAGGTTTTTTGCGGCCGTCAAACGGGCCAGATCACGCAATGCGGCCCGGTAAGAGCGGGTTTTTGGACTGAATGTAGTATCCTATCTTGTTGTCCTGGCTAGCGGTCGCCCGGCTAGCGTTAATAAGGGATTCAACATACGTTAATACAGGCTGGAATCTAATTCATTAATGGCTGGCGTAGTAATTGTGATGGAAGCAACTGCAATCAACCGCTCCTTTCCCGGCATTTCTTGGAAGGCCTACCTGCTTGCCGCCGGAATATTGGGCACTTTAGTTCTGTATATCCTAGCCTGGGCATATCCGACCTTCCCCGGAGATGAGGGGGCTTTGATTCGGATTCAGGCCCTTCGGAGCAGTTGGTTGGACGATACGGCGATGGGCTTTTCCAACCTGGGAATAACTTGGGTGTTCATACCTGGCGTAGCGGCCCTGGTTGGGGGCCTGGCGCTCGCCCGCCGCTATGCCGACGCTGCCATGGTTCTCGGAGGCTTGGCTGTTGTCGGGATCGGACACGGTCTGAAGACTCTAGTGGACCGGCCCCGGCCCGATTACTATATTCTTGAATCGTTGCCGTCCGGACTCAGCTTCCCCAGCGGCCACTCTCTCCTGGCGGTGATCTTGGGAGGGGTGCTCGTCTACTTCGTCGGGTTATGGGTGAAACCCCTGTTCCTGCGGCGGGCGATTCAGACCGTCCTTATCCTGGTGGTGATCGGCATGGGCGCGTCCCGGGTCTACTTGGGCGTGCACTGGCCTAGCGATGTGATTGGCTC
Source organism: Chloroflexota bacterium (assembly GCA_022563275.1). The sequence continues at coordinate 19,440 of JADFNR010000025.1, forward strand.
CTATGTTTTGGGAGTGATGGCGCTGGTGGGTCTGGTCGGCCTTCGAAATGCGGTGGCAACCGCCCGGTAACCCCTTGGCCCCCTGGATTCCCCTCATGCTACACTCGGATCAGCCGTTATCCAGTGCCGCGCTATGAGGGGTTATGAACTGGATCGATATCGCCATTCTGGTCGTTTGGGGAATCACTGCTCTTTGGGGATTCTCCTCGGGCCTGTTGAAAATCTTGGTGCCCCTGGTCTCCCTGGTGATCGGCTTGGCGGTCTCCAGCCGCATCGGCGACTCGGTGGGGAGCATGTTCTCCGGGATCACCGACAACGAGAATGCCCAAACGGTGGCCGGCTTCATCCTGATCCTGGTGGTGCTGTTCGTCGCGGGTGGGATCATCGGTTTCATGGCCAGCAAGGTGCTTGGGATAATTCCCCTCTTTGGCCTGGCCAACAGTTTAGCGGGGATGGCCGCTGGGTTGTTAGTTGGGTTCTTATTGCTTACTGGAGTCCTAACCGGCATACAAAGATTCCCGTTCCGGGACCTGGATAAGACCATTGATGAATCGGCTTTGGGCACTTTCTTGGCTGACAAATTTGACGTGGTGATCCGAGGGGTCAAGCTCATCCCTGGCGATTGGGACGATGAGCTGGATAAGCTGACCAATTGACGGCGCCTGCCAGCCCGGCAGGTTTTCTTAGGCTCACGCATCCTATCTCGGCCTATGTGCTACTATGTTTGCCAATAGGCTCCGAGCGTATTTGGCCCCCTAGCGGTTTCGGAGGGGGCTTATGCGCCTGTGTGGTGGCCCCGGCGACGTCCGGGCGGGAACTTCCCCTAGCGCTCCTTTAAGGATCTGTGGAAGGAGCGTTTCCAGACGCGGCGCGGGAGGACCAACAGCCAGCCGACATGGTAGAGCAGGCGGAAATCGAACGATTAACGAAGAACGGCGCTTCTGGAAATGGAGTTGCGGAGGCGGTGGACGTTGACGTTCTGATCCGTGCGCCGGTCTTGGTGTTGAACCTTAATTACGTTCCGGTGAACGTGTGCACCGTCCGCCGCGCTATCGTCCTGGTAACCAAGGCTAAGGCCGAGTTATTGGAGAACTACGAGGGTCAACTCCACACCGTGACACGGGTGATCGATGCACCCTCGGTTATCCGGTTGGCCTACATGGTCAAGCGGCCCTTTCTGCCCCGGAAGCTATCCAAGAAGGAAGTTTTCCTGCGGGACAAGTTCACCTGCCAGTACTGCGGCAAGAAGGCCCACGACCTAACTTTGGACCACGTGATACCCCGGCGGCAACATGGCGCTCACACCTGGGAAAACGTGGTGACGGCCTGCAATAGGTGCAACCTCCACAAAGCGGGGCGCACCCCGGTTGAGGCGAAGATGCGGTTGGGTAAGACGCCGCGCGCTCCAGACCCCAACCCTTATCTAATACTCCAGAACAGGGTGATTCTGGACGATTGGAAGGTCTATATCCCCTGGTCGATCAGGGACTGAGAAATCAATTGCGGGACGGTTGGCCCCTGGTGATTTCGGCCAGGGGCAGTTCCAGTACCCGGTCATCGTCATAGCGCACCGATACAGTTTCCTTCAGCCGGTGTCCTACTATCACCGTGGCCGCCCCGTTGGGAGTCCCCACCGATTCTCCAATCTTGGGCAACGCCCGGTTTATCTGCCGGTATTGTTCGTACTCAAAGCGGAGACAGCAGCGCAGCCTGCCGCAGGCGCCGGCCAGGCCATCAGCGCTGATGGGTAGGGCCTGCTCCTTGGCCATCCGCACCGAGATGGACTCGAACTTGGTGATCCACCGCACGCAGCACAGTGTCATGCCGCAGCGGCCCAGGCCTCCGGTCAACTTCGCAACGTCCCGGTCGCCGACCTGGCGCAGTTCCACCCGGCCCCCGGTGGCCGAACTTAATGCGCGGAGCAGGGGGCGGAAGTCCACCCGTCCTTCGGCGCCAAATGTCACCACCATGCGGGAGCGGTCGAAGGTGTAGTGAGCGTCCACTATCTTCATTGGGATGTTCAGTTCCCTGGCCTTGGTGCGGGCAATCTTGAAGACATTCTCCTCCGATTCGCGGTTCTGCTGTAGGCGGCCCAAGTCTCCGGCGGTGGCCCGGCGCACCACGCGGAGCGACGGCTCTATTTCCGGTTGTGACGCTATCAGCTCGACGGCATCCCGGCAGACCCACGCCAGCTCTTGCGATTTTTCCAGTTGCAAGACGACGTAGCTCTTCATCGGCAGAGAAAAATCGCCGGCGATGGCGTAGGTCACCGGATCGGCCTCCCTCCAGCGGAGACCCACCACGCGGGTCATACTTGGCCTGCTTCGATCGGTAGATTCAGCATCATTACTTCCATCGCCAAACGGGGGTTGACGTTGCTATCTAGGTTCGACAAGGTCTGCATCAGGCGGTTGATGAACTGCACGATCTCTGCCGTGCTCAGGCCTGACGCTTGGTTCCTCAATGAATCCGAGTAGTCCGCATTATGCAGGAATTCCTCCGCTCCCTCTTTGATCAGGAGGAGGTCCCGCCACCAACGAAGCCAAAGGGCCAGCAGGTCCTTGGCCGCGTCACGGTCGCTTCCAAATAGAGTGGCAATTTCGTTGGCGTAGGTGAACCGGGTTTCCAACCCTGCATCCAGGGTCTCTTGCATCTTTTCCAAGTCGGCCTGCCGCTGCTCCAGCACCTGGGCGTCGTCTAAAGCGCCGATGGCCCAGCCCAGGCATCCCCGGGACAGCCGGAACAAATGTTCCGCCTGTTCAGGCGTCGTTTGGTGGCCGGATACCAGCCGTTGGACCATCGCATCCCTTGATAGCGGGACCAAAACCATTCTTTGGCAGCGCGAGCGAATGGTGGGCAGCACGGCGCCTTCATTGGCCGTAAGCAGCAGGAACATGACCTGCGGGGGTGGTTCTTCCAGCGTTTTCAACAATGCGTTCGCTGCATCGTCGCTCATCGATTCCGCGCCGTCAATGATCACCACGCTGGATGACCCCTCATATGGGTTCAGGCTCACCCGGTGTATCAATTCTTTGATGGCGTCTATCCCGATCACGGTTTTAGGCGACCGGCCTTCTTCACCCTGACCGGGAATAAGGATCGATATGTCGGCGTGAAGCCCCGCGGCGATCCTGGTGCACTGAGTGCAGGTACCGCAGGGCGCCCCTGGTCCCTCCAAACAGTTCACGGCCTGAGACAGATTAATAGCCATTGCCATCTTGCCCACATGCGGCGGGCCACTGAGCAGATAGGCGTGGGACTGCCTTCGCTGCTGAAGGGTGGGCTCAAGCCGCTTGAGCAAATGGTCTTGGCCGAAGATGGTCCACATAAAAACCTGTATTTCAAATTGATGAAATGGGTGGCGCCTTGCCGGGGTCGAAAATCAGGCCGCGGGTTTAAACCACGTCACAATGCATCATGTCTTGGTAGCTTTCTCTCCTGCGGATCAGACGGCTCTTCCCGTCTTTCACCAAGACCATGGGCGGGCGGGGATTCAAGTTGTAGTTGCTGGCCATGGAGGGGCAGTAAGCCCCCGTCGCGGGGATGGCGAGAAGGTCTCCCGATTCCAACTCCGGCAGCATTATATCGGAGGCTAACAGATCTCCTGATTCGCAATATTTGCCGGCGATGGTAACTTTCTCGGTACCTTCACGGTCGGCCTTATTGGCGGCGACCACTTCATATTCCGCCTGGTAGAGGGCCGGCCGGATGTTGTCTCCCATGCCGCCATCGACACTGACGAATTTCCGCACACCAGGCACGTCTTTGATGGCCCCGATGCGGTACAGGGCTACGCCGGCGGGGCCGATGATGGCCCTGCCAGGCTCGATGACCAGGAAAGGAAGTTCCATGCCCAGGTCCTGGCATGTCTCAGTCATGGTGGACACGATGGCCTCCGCGTAGGCGGAAACTGGGGGAGGCTCGTCTCCTCGCGTGTACCCGATGGCGAACCCCCCACCGGGGCTGAAACGCTGCATCTCAAGCCCTTCTTCGCGAAATTCGGCGGCGAATCTCAGCACCAGGTCCGTGGCCACGCGGTACGGTTCCAACTCGAAGATGGGCGAGCCCAGATGGAAGTGCAGCCCGTGCAGGTTCAAGTTCTTGGCCGCCAGTCCCATGCGGACCGCTTCCGCCGCATGGCCGGTCTGGATCGAAAACCCGAATTTTGAATCCAGGACGCCGGTGGTGGTGTACACATGGGTGTGTGGGTCGACACCGGGGGAGACCCTGATCAGGATGTCCTGGGTCTTGCCCGCCTCCCCGGCCAATCGGTCCAGAAGCTGTATCTCATAGAAACTGTCCACGACCACCCAGCCGATGGAATGCTCCAGCGCTTCCGTTAATTCTTGAGGGGTCTTGTTGTTCCCGTGAAAATAGACCTCGTCCATGGGAATCCCGGCGCTGATGGTCATGGCCAATTCGCCGCCGGAAACCACGTCGAACCCCATGCCCTCTTCTAGAAACAGCTTGGCCAAAGCCGGGTTGATATAGGCTTTGCAGGCGTAGCTGACATTGGTGGCCGGGTGCAGCTTGCGGAACTCATCGATGAAGGTGCGGCAGCGGGCCCGCAGGGTGGTTTCGTCCAGTATGTACACCGGGGTGCCGTACTCGCCGGCCAGGTCGGTTGCCCGGCACCCGCCCAAGACCAACTGGCCTTGGGAGTCGACTTCAGCGGTATCGGGGAAAATGCTCTGTGGGAACATCGTCATCCTTAGCAAGAAACCTTGTTACAAGCCAGCGGGGTTATTGGCCGCCGGTTGACCAGTTTTCATTATCCAGGCGTTAACCAAATGATATTGCCAGCCTAGAGATTGTGCAACCGGCGTTGTGAATCCAGGCCCGTTGACGGCGTATCTGACCGAGTATATACTCTGGACACTTCGGCCATCTGAGCCTAATCCACGCCTGGTCAACCGCTATTCACCAGGCAAGGGAGCTATCTTGAATATTCAAGTAACGGTGAATGGCAAAACCCATGAAAAGGAAGTGGACCCTCGTTTGCTCCTGGTCCATTTCCTTAGAGAGGACCTGGGATTGACCGGGACCAAGATCGGGTGCGACACCAGTCAATGCGGCGCCTGCGTGGTGAAGATGGACGGCGTTACGGTGAAGTCCTGCACCTGCCTGGCGGTCCAGGCCAACGGCAGCGAGATCACCACCATCGAGGGCGTGGCGCCGATCGGCGAATTGCACCCGGTGCAAGAGGCGTTCTGGGAGAAACATGGCCTCCAATGCGGCTACTGCACCGCCGGGATGATCATGACCACCATAGAGCTGATTGAAAAGAACCCTGATCCCACTGATGACCAGGTGCGTCAGGGACTGAAGGGCAACATCTGCCGCTGCACGGGGTATCAAAACATAGTTCGGGCCGTTCTGGCGGCTGCGGAAGCCAAGAGGAGCTAAGCCATGACGACTAGAATATTTGGCTCGGGCATCCGCCGCCGTGAGGACCCCCGGCTGATCACCGGCGCCGCCACATACACCGATGACGTACAACTGCCAGGGATGGTCCATGCGGCGATGCTGCGCAGTCCCCATGCCCACGCAAAGATCAACGGCATCGACACCAGCGCGGCCGCCGAAGCGCCGGGGGTGCTGGCGGTCTACACGGGCGCCGACACCGACGGCGTGCTGAACCCCATCCCATGCGCCTGGCTCCCGCCCGATTGCGACATCAAGGCGGTAGACCACCCGGCCATCGCCAAGGACGTGGTCCGCTATCAGGGCGACGCCGTGGCGGTGGTGGTGGCCGAGAACCGCTACCAGGCGGAAGACGCCCTGGAACTGATCAAAGTGGACTACGAGATTCTTCCCGTGGTGGTCAATCCTGAGGCTGCGATGCAGCCGGGAGCGCCCCAATTGCACGAGGACGCCCCCAACAATCAGGCGTTCCACTGGGTGGCCGCCGGCGGCGACACCGACGCGGCCTTCGCCGACGCCGATGTCATCGTGAAAGACACCATCCTGCAACAAAGGCTGATCCCCAACGCCATGGAGCCCCGTTCGGCGGTGGCCAACTGGACGGCCGCCATGGGCGAGTTAACGCTGTGGAGCACCAGCCAGAACCCCCATATCGTCCGGTTCTTAGGGTCTCTGGTAACCGGTATACCCGAGCACAAGATACGGGTCATCGCCACGGAAGTGGGGGGCGGGTTCGGCAGCAAGATCGCCATGTACGCCGACGAGATGATTATCACCTACTGCTCCATGCAATTGAACCGTCCCGTGAAATGGACCGCCACCCGTTCCGAGGGTTACCAGGCAACGACCCACGGCCGCGACCACGTCGAGTACGTGGAGATGGCCGCCACCCGTGAAGGGAAGATCACCGGCATCCGGTCGGTGGTCTACGCCGGCATGGGCGCCTATCTGTCCACGGCCGGCCCCGGCGTGCCGACCATACTTCACGGCCTGATCTACAGCGGCCCTTACGACGTCGGCGCAACCAAGGCCGACATCTATGGCGTATTCAACAACGCAACCCCAGTGGACGCCTACCGCGGCGCCGGCCGGCCTGAAGCCACCTTCCTGATCGAACGCTTGGTCGATCTGCTGGCGGTGGAACTGGGGACCGATCCGGTGGAGCTGCGGCGGAAGAACCTGATCCCCAAATTTGAAGATGGGCACGATGTAGCCAGCGGCATCACCTACGACAGCGGCGATTACGAGCCGCTATTGAACATGGTGTTGGGCCATGTGGACTACCAGGCCCTTCGTCAAGAGCAGGCCCGCATGCGGGAGCACGGCCAGTACATGGGCATCGGAGTAACCTGCTACGCCGAGATCTGCGGCCTGGGTCCCTCTCAGGTGGCCGGCGCGGTCGGGTTCGGCGGCGGCCTATGGGAGAGCGCCATCATCCGCTTCCATCCCACCGGCAAGGTGAACGCCTATATCGGGACGGCGCCCCACGGACAGGGAGAGGAGACCACCTTCGCCCAGATAATATCAGATGAACTTGGCGTTGACGTGGACGATATCGGCATCATTCACGGCGACACCAGCAACACCCCCATGGGCTGGGGCACCTATGGCAGCCGTACCACGGCGGTGGGAGGCGCGGCCATCGTGCTAGCGGCCCGCAAAATCAAAGAGAAGGCCCGCCTTCTGGCCGCCCACCTGCTGGAAGCGGCTGAGGCGGACGTGGAGTACGAGAACGGCAAGTTCTTCGTCAAGGGCTCGCCGGACCAGAGCAAAACCATCCAGGAGATAGCCACCATGGCCAACGTGGCCTGGAACATGCCCGAGGGCATGGAGCCCGGCCTTGAGGCCTCAGCGTTCTACGACCCGCCCAACTTCGTCTACCCCTTCGGCACCCATCTGGCGGTGGTGGAGGTAGACCCGGACAACGGGAATATCGAGGTCAAACGCTACGTGGCCGGCGACGACTGCGGCCCGCAGATCAATCCGATGATCGTCGAGGGCCAGATCCACGGCGGCGTGGTGCAGGGCGCGGGCCAGGCCCTCTGGGAAGGGGTGGTTTACGACGAAAACGGCCAACTGTTGACCGGCTCGATGACTGACTACGCCCTGCCCCGGGCCCATATGTTCCCGGATTTGGAGATCCTCAGCACCGTCACCCCTTCGCCCCACAATCCGCTCGGCGTGAAGGGCATCGGTGAAACGGGGGCCATCGCCTCTACCGTCACCATCTACAACGCGGTGATCGATGCCCTGCGGCCGCTGGGTGTCACCCACTTAGATATGCCGCTAACCCCGGAAAAAGTTTGGCGGGCGATTCGCCAAGGACAGGGGAGTTAAACGATGTTTGCCACAGAGTTCGAATATAAGAAAGCCAGCACGGTCTCGGAGGCCATCCAGCTTCTGAGCAACAATCCCGACGCCAAGATATTGGCCGGCGGCCACAGTCTCCTCCCAATGATGAAGCTGCGCCTGGCCCGGCCGCCAATGGTTATCGACATCGGCGGCATCGAGGAGATGAGGGGCATATCCGTGGCCAACGGCACCCTGCGGATCGGCGCTCTGACCACCCACGCCGAGATTGCCGAATCGGATGTGGTCCGGTCCGCCGCCGGGATCCTGTGGGAGACCGCCCAAGGCATCGGCGACCCCCAGGTCAGGAACCGGGGGACCATCGGTGGCAACGTCGCCCACGCCGACCCCGCGTCAGACATGCCGACGGTCCTGACGGTCATGAACGCCAAGTTCATCATCCAAGGCCAGGGAGGGATCACGCGCCGGGGTTCCCGGACCGTACCGGTCGATGATTTCTTCACCGGCCCCTTCACCACCGTCCTGGCGGAGAATGAGATTCTCACCGCCGTCGAGATGCCGGTCTTGGCGGAGAACCAGCATGCCGAGTACGCCAAGATGGCCCATCCGGCCACGTCGTTCGCCGTCGTGGGAGCCGCGATTCTGGTGACCATGGATGGTCACACCTGCACTGCGGCCAGAGTTGCGGTCGGGGGCCTGACTCCCACTCCCACCAGGGGTCCGTCGGTAGAGGCGGCGCTTGTTGGAAAAGAACTGACGGATGAGAACATCGCCGCCGCAACCGGCCTGATCGACGGCGATCTGGGTTCGGACATCCTGGGCGACATATTCGCGTCGGCCGAATACCGCCGGGCCATGGCGGCCATCGAGTTGAAGCACGCCGTCTTCCACGCCACGGGCCTGGCCCACCACTAGACGGCACGAGCCTTTTTTGACACGTAGGGGCGTCCTGATTTCATCGGGACGCCCCTACATTTCGATAGGCAGCTGACCGGCGTCGCAAGTTATTACATCTCCCAAAGATTGATTTCCCCGCCTTTCCTGCTGTCATTCTGAGGAGCGCTCCCGACTGGTCGGGAAAGAATCTCGTTTTGCGGTATAGGCCAGTTCAACCAGAGCAACGAGACCCCTCGTTACACTCGGGGTGACAGAGGGGCGGTGTTCGATCGCGTCGGGACGGCGCCCCCACGCGTGCCCCGTGGCGCGGCCATTTTGTGTTTGGATATCCCGCCTGATATGATATTCGCCGTCGCCCGGCATTGAGAGAACGGGTAGATCAGGCATCGAGAAAACGCCGGGAGAAGCATGAAGATACTGGTGATAAACGACGACGGGATCACCTCACCGGGCATCTGGGCTGCGGTCCGGGCCCTGCGGCAGGTCGGCGAGGTCGTCGTGGTTGCCCCCGACCGGCAGCAGAGCGGTGTCGGCGCCAGCCTGACCCTCCATGCTCCGGTCAAAGCCGGCGAATGGACCGTGGGCCAAGAGTTTCAACCGGGGTCTGAGAACGAGGGCGGCGGCCTTTATCCGGTGAGCGCATTCTCGGTGGAGGGCACCCCCGCCGATAGCTGTGTCCTGGCCCTGGAAAATCTGGTCAAGGACGTGGACCTGGTGGTGTCCGGGATAAACGCCGGCTCGAATGTGGGCTGGGACGTCATGGTCTCCGGGACCGTGGGCGGCGCGATTCAGGGTTTCGTGCGGGGCATCAACACCATCGCCATCTCGGTGGCCGCCGTGACCAACACCAAGTACGACATCGCCGAGAAGATCCTGAAACCCTTGGCTGAGAAGTTGAAGGACTATACCGGCGGCACCCTGTTTCTGAACGTCAACATCCCCAAGATCGAGATGACTCAGGTGGCTGGTGTCCGGGTTACCCGCCTGGGGGGCCGGTCCTGGGGAGAGAATGTCCGGGCCGAGAACGTGGGGCCGGAGAAACGGTATTGGATATCCAGAAACAAACCCAGCAGCGAGACTCCCGCTCCGGACAGCGACATAGCCGCGCTGAAGAACAACTGCATCTCCATCACGCCGCTGCACATCGGACTGGGCAACGACGCAGCCATGCCCGCCGTGGAAACGCTGCTTGGAGACATACCTCAACAGATGCTCGACCGGCCCGATTAGGCCGGCCCGCGAGAAAAAACGAGGCACCCCTCAGTGTTTGGTGGGTGGATGACAGCAAGGCCGGACAGTGACACGAGGCGATGAAAGAACGAGGGTTTCCCGGTAAGATGGGGGCGGTCAGACCGGCCCCATTGTCATTCCGCCCCATTGTCATTCCGAGCGAAGCGAGGAATCTCGTTGCTGATTAGCAGCCTACCACCGGTTCCGCACGGCAAAAACGGCGTTGCGGCCGGCTCAGAATGACAGGTTGAGACGGCGGACTCGAAATGACAGAGTGGGGCCTCTAACCAAATATCCAAGTCCGTTCTATCGTTATTCCACCATGCCCGGAGCGTTCGTAGGCGCGGGTTTTAAACCCGCCCCGGTTGGGCTCCAGGGTCACCGCGTGGAATGAACGCCGTTTACCAGCAAAGGGCGGGTTGGAAACCCGCCCTACGGAATCGTAAATACCGTTCCCCTGCGACACCGTCATCTCCGCGAAGGGTGGATTTCGGCCATATGCCCGTTAGCCGGCGCGGACAGACTCGGGGGAGAGGGCCTGGGCTACGCCGATCATGCTCTCTTGGGTGATCAGCTTGGCCAAGTCCTCCTCGCTCATGCCCTCGGTACCGGCGGGCCGCTTGGGGAGGATCAGGTAACGGAAATCGGCGCTGCTGTCGATGACCCGAACTTGGACCGAGTCGTCGAGCTCGGTGCCGAACTCCCGCAGCACGCCCCGGGGGTCGACGACCACTTTCGAGCGGTAGGCCAAGCCTTTGTACCAGGCGGGCGGGCGGCCGATGATGGACCTGGGGTAGCAGGAACACAGAGTGCAGACCGCCATGTTGTGGACCTCGTCCGAATTCTCCAAGACCGTAAGCTTCGGAGCAGTCTCGGGCAGGTCGTAGCCCAGTTCCAAGAGGGCCGATTCGGCGTCGGCCAAGAGGCGTTTCTTGTACTCCGGGTCGACCCAGGCGTGGGCCAGCACCTTGGCGCCGTCCTCAGGCGAGCGGGAATCGATCTTGTCGGCCATGGTCAGGATGTCGTCCAGGGTGCAGACGCCCTTCTCGATCAACAAGGCCTGCATGGCCTCGGCCCGCAGGGAGTAATACTCGGCGTTTTCTCCGTGCCCGTGTCCGTCTTCGTGTCCAGGATTGTGTCCGTTCTCGGCCATGGGATGCTCTCCTGACCCCACCGGGGGTAGATTCTAAGACTAGATGTTTTCCAGCCAATGTTCGTAGATGTCGATGAGCAGCGTATCGGTGGCGGCTCCCTTGTAGTTCTCCCAGAGGTCGGTCTGGGCGAACTCGATCTGGTACAAAGGTTGGGCCGGGAGGCCGTCGCCGCCGTAGGCCAGGGACTCAGGGTTTGGGAATGCGCCCCACAGCGTCTCGATCCGGCCTTGCTTGCCCTGGACGTATTCGGGGGTCCGGAAATGGGTCGGTGGGACTCCCACCCTGATGCGGACCCGGTCACCGGGTTGGTATTTTGCGTTGCCCGCCACGGCTAGCTCCGCCCCTGTTTCAATTCGGCCATCTTGGCGTCGATCTCTCCCGTGGTCATGACGCCCTGTTCAACCAGAAGGATCTCCATGGCGGCCGTCCACTTCTCGTAGTAGGCCAACGACTCGTAGGTCTTCAGGTCCAGACTCTCGATCGCCCGGCGCAACTGATCGGTGTTCTTGAGTCCCTTCTCGCCGAGCACGCCGTTCAGTGCGTCAACCAGCCGTTCCCATTCCTCCATCTTGTGCTCGGTGTGGTCGATGGGGTCATCGTTGGGCCAACCGCCGCGGTCATGTACCTTGGGCATCTTTAGCTCCTGCCGGGGGTGTTGGAAGCGGGTATTGGCACATGTTAATGGCGATGCAGTGGGTTGGCAAGGGATTCTCCAGACCTGAAAGCTGACGGCTGTAAGCTGACAGCTTTAAAGCCACATCTTGGCCACGTCGATGGCCCGCATGAACTCCACATTGGGGAAGGTCTTGATGTGCTCGATGAGGCGCTCCAACATCAGCAGCCGGCCCGGACGTCCGATGTACTGGGGGTGCATGGTCAGGGTGAAGGCCCGGCCGTAGCGGTAGAGCCCCTCGAACTCGGCGGCCCAGGTCCCGTAGACCTCGTCGGGGTTTCGCATG
>JADFNR010000026.1 GCA_022563275.1 Chloroflexota bacterium
TCCGGGTGTTCGTGGGGGAGCAGCAGGTTCCCATGGACGAAGAGCTGGACGAGTTCGACGCTGCCGCCACCCACGTCATCGCCATCGTTAATCACCAGGGACCGGGGACGGGAGAGATAGTGGGCACCGGCAGGGTGGTCTTCGGCAACGAGGATACCGCGGCCCGAATCGGCCGCATGGCCGTGGACCTGCAATGGCGCCGGAAGGGCATCGGAGGCCGCCTTCTGAAGTTCCTTGAGGAGGAGGCCACCGCCCAGGGCGTGAGCACCTACGTGCTGAACGCCCAAGAATACGTCAAAGACTTCTACGCCGCCCACGGCTATATCGAGCGTGGATTACCCTTCATGGAAGTGGACATCCCCCACGTAATCATGCGGAAGGAAGCTGACGGCTGTTAGCTGACAGCTACAACGCCTCCCAGCACTTCTTCGATCAATTTAACGTCCATCTTGGCGATGTGGCTGGTGGGCTTGTCGCCCAGGGCCTGGCGTCCCGGCGATGCGAAGTAAGCAGCCTCTTTCTCCGGGATCTCTTCGGCGTTGTTGAACGTCCGCACCCAGATGAAGTCGGTGCGGTCGGCGTTGACCCAGGTGGCCACGATGGGGATCCCCAGGCTCTCGTGGATCGGCCGGATCTCCTTGTCGAAAAGCTCCAGCCAAGAGTCCATCATCCCTTTATTGATGGTGTAGGTGCGCATCTGTGCGATCATGTCTCTCTCCTTTGGAAGCCGTCTGCTGACAGCTTTCAGCTCGTAACAGCGTACTGTTTGAATGCGTCTTCGCTGAATTTCAGGCCCAGGCCCGGCTTGTCCGGCACCTCCAGGCATCCGTCGATGAACTTGGGCGTCTCCTCGAACAGCTTCAGCGTCCAGGGCATGTACTCCACGGTCAGTCCGTTGGGGATGGAACCCATGAGCTGGATGTGTATCTCGGGGACCAGGTGGCTGACCACCGGCAGGTTGAACGCCTCGGCCATGGCCGCCACCTTGCGCCATTCGGTGATGCCGCCCACCCGGAGCAGGTCGATCATCACGATGTCGACGGACCGGTTCTCGATCATCTGCCGGAAGGGGTTGACGCCGTAGACGTATTCTCCCGCCGCCAGGGGCGTGGTCAGGGCATCGGCCACCCGGGCCATGCCCTGGTAGTCGTCGTGGGCCACCACATCCTCCAGCCAGAACAGGTTGAACTCCTCCACCCTTTTGCCGATGGTGATGGCCTGGTTCACGTTCCAAAGCTGGTTGATGTCGCACATGATGTCGATGTCCTCGCCCACGGCCTCCCGCAGGGTCCGCATGCGCATGACCTCTTTGGCCGGGGTGTCCTCGGCGCCCATCTGCGACTTCATCTGCCGGAAGCCCTTCTCCACCAGCGCCGGGCCGATCTCGGCCAACTGCTCCAGGTTCATGGGACGCATCAGCGCGCCGCTGGCGTAGGTGGGCACCCGTTTGCGGTAGCCGCCCAAAAGGGAGCACACCGACTGGTCCAACGCCTTGCCCTTGATGTCCCACAGCGCCATGTCCACCGCGGCCATGGCCAGGGTCAGGATTCCGCCGGGACCGGAGCCGGTGGTCTTGTCCCGGAGTCCCTGCATCACCGCCTCGATGTTCATCGGGTCCTGACCTTCCGCCAGGCCGCAGAGAGCGTCCACCGCCGATTTCAACGCCGGAGCAAGGGGGCTTAACCCCAAGGCGGGGGCGAAGGTCAGGCCGATGCCCTCGATACCTTCGTCGGTCATCATCTTCACGGTGACGAAGGCGCGCAGGCCACCGGCCTTGGGTTGCACGTCCACCAACTGCTCGTCGGCCGGAGCGTGCAGCACCTGCACCTGTGACTTGGTGATCTTCATTTCGATCCTTGTTGACGGGCGTTCTAGACCGGCATCGCCGATACCTGGGCGGCCCGATTCTATCACAATCTAGCCTCAAATTTGCCCTTGATGCGGGGGAAGTATTGACAAACGAAAATCGGCTGGCTAATATACTCAACAAGCTTTAGTATTAAAGCAGGATTAGTATTCCTGGTTCAGTATTATCGCCGCCGGCGGAATCTCGAGAAAGCAGTAAAAGGAAGAATGACCACGTTAAAACTGGAAACAAAAGCAACGGCGATGCAGACCGAGGCCTACTGGGAGAACCTGGTGAAGCGCAGTCTCTGCCGGTTCCTGCTCCTGGCCCAACTGGCCAAGGGGCCGGTCCACGGCTACGGCATCAACCAGGCCATCAAAGACGCCTGCCAAGGTTGCTGCGAACCCACCGAGGCCATGGTCTATTCCACCATCAAGGAACTCCAGGACGGCGGCTATGTCGATTGCCGCATGGAGGAGCACCAGGGACGCCAGCGCCGCGTGTGCTGGCTGACCGGCACCGGAGAGGAAGCCTTCCGCGCCGCCGCCCGCGTTTGGCAGCGGATGCTCCCCACCGTCGAAGACTGCATAGAACAGGCACTGCCCGCCAGCAAATAGATACCGGCAATCAACTAAAACCACATCAGGGGAGGACTGGGATATGTCCACTGACCAACAGAAGATCAAAGACCTGGTGAAAGAGCGCTACGGCGCCCGGGCGGAGCGGGTGATCAGCCTGACTCCGGTCGAACTGGACTCGGATGGCTGCGGCTGTTCCACCGATGGCGCCTGCTGCGGCGTCGAAGACCTGGACCACGCCATGCTGCTCTACAACGAGGGCCAACTGGCCGGACTTCCCACCGAGTCCATCGCGGCCTCCGCCGGCTGCGGCAACCCCACGGCCCTGGCGGGCCTGCAACCCGGTGAACGGGTGCTGGACCTGGGCTCAGGCGGCGGCATCGATTGCTTCCTGGCCTCCCGGCAGGTCGGCGACACCGGAAAGGTAACCGGCCTGGACATGACTCCGGCCATGCTGGAGTTGGCCCGCGCCAACAAAGCCAAGCTGGGCATCGAGAACGTGGACTTCGTGCAGGGCGAGATGGAGAAGATGCCCATCCCCGACGCCAGCATCGACGTGATCATCTCCAACTGCGTGGTGTGCCTGTCTCCGGACAAGGACGCCGTGTTCAGCGAAAGCTTCCGGGTGCTGTCGCCCGGCGGCCGGATCCACCTGTCCGACGTCATGGCGCTGACGACCGACGGCCCCAGCGTCTCCTCGCCCGAGGACTGGGTGTCCTGCACGGCGGGCGCGGAACACGTGGATGTGTACCGCGACCGGCTGGTCCGCGCCGGCTTCACGGACATCGAGTTCACCAGCGAGCAGGTCGATTACATGGATAAACACACCGAGCGGCCCCCCACCAACACCGCCGGATACAAAGTGGTGGCCCACAAACCCGCCTAGAGGCCCGCGATAAATCAGGGCAAAAAAGAAATGGCGCCGCCACGGTAGGGGCACGGCATTGCCGTGCCCCTACCGTGCGTCCGATACCATGTCGCGCATTCCGGCGTTCTCGGGAAGGCCAGTCGAGGCTCGTAGGCGCGGGTTTCCAACCCGCCCTGGTAGGCCTCGATGACGTTCCTGCCAATTGCCAACTTCGCGACTAGCTTTTGCCTGGGATGCGGTTCGACTCAACGAAGATCGTGGATGAATAACGGGGCAGGTTAAAAACCTGCGCCTACGGATACAAGACGGCATGGTCACTGATGCTGTTTCCAAGGAACCCGGCTTACGCCTGCCTACCCCAATGTGATCCGCTTGAACCCCTCGGCGTAGGCCATGCCCACCTTTTTGCCGGTGTCGATCCGCCCTTGGCGGAACCAATCTCCCGCGTTCTCCTGGTCGACCTGCGACTTGTGGGCCTTGAGTGCTTTCACCGCAGTGTCCATGTAGGCTTCAACATCGACGAATTGGTCGGAGTTGTCGCCACCGCCCGCCACCCAGACCTCCCGCACCTTATGGGGTTCGAGCCCCTCGTCCAACAGCTCGGGGAAGGTCAGCCGGTCCCGGGCGGTGGGAAAGACCGCGGATAACGCCGCCTCGCCGGCCGCATAATGGTCCGGGTGTCCCACGTAATAGCCGGACTCGGTATCCCGGGACGGGCTGCCAACGATCACCACGTCGGGCTTGTAGCGGCGTATCTCCCGGGCGATGTCTTTCCGCAGTTCCAGCGTGGGCTCCAGCAACGAGTCGGGGTAGCCCAAAAATACAACTTCTTGCAGCCCCAGGACCTTACCGGCGGCCCTCTGTTCTTTCTCTCTTAACTTCACCAGCTTTTCGCTGGTCATCTCCGGGTCCGAACTGCCCTTGCTGCCGTCGGTGCACAGAACGTAGACCACATCCCAGCCTTCCGCACACCACTTGGCCACCGTTCCAGCGCAGCTCCACTCGGCGTCGTCCGGGTGGGCCATGACAACCATTCCTCTCCGGAACGGCTCCTCATTTTCCGCCATGCAAATATTCCTCCCAATGTTTCCGCCAAACCATCATCAGACCAGCTTTGGTTAGCTTCCAGCAGGCTCGAAATCCAGTGTATCATAGCCTAAGCGCATACCAGAATCGTTGATTATTGGGGGAGCACGTCCCATGCCCACCCTCTGGGCCCAAACAGCTGACTTCGCCAGCATCTCGGTGGGCGACGACCTGCCGATACTGGTCAAATTCGAGTTCCGGCCGCCCGTCAAAGATGGGGCCGAGGCTCCCAAAGAGGACCCGGTTAACACGGAAAAGCTGACCGCCTACGTGAAAGAACTGCTGCTAAAGGCCTTTCCGCCCGACTGCGTAAAAAACGAAAACACAACCATCGAGATCGAGAGCTTGACCGAGTTCCTGCCCGGCGACACCGTGAGCGTGTGCGGCCAAGTGGTCAATAAGTCAGATGAAGGTGGAGGCCAGACGGTGGAGTGCCGGGTGACCGTGGAATCACATGAGGGCGCGATACTGGCCAACGCCAGGGCGGTGGTCAGTTTCTAGAGCGGCCGGTCGGTGGGTTTCTTCTGCGCCGGCGGGCCGAGGGGCGCGGCGGGCTGCTCTCCGGCAACTCTGCTGATTCCAGGTTTGGTGGCTCATCTTTGCCGGCCATCCTTTTGCGGTAGGCCGCCCATTGAACCTGCGTGATTATGGTGAGCAGGATTCCGGGGACGTAGAACGTCATGATTGGCTGGTATTCCTCGGCGTTTATCCACCTGACACCCAAAACGCCGCCCACGATCACGAACGCCCAGGCCACTCCGCCAAGCATCACATTGGTGTTCCATGGGGACCTGATGGCCAATAGCGCCCCGGCAGGCCAGAAGATAAACATGGGAATCATGTACTCTGGCCGGTAGTACCAGGGCTTGGGGAATGACGGACCCTCTGGTTCTTGTTCTTCCATCACAGGTGTTTAAATCATAAAAGCTAGGACCCGTTGGTCCTAGTTGCGCGCCAGCAGCACGTGAAACTCCATGGGATCGATAGCCCGTTCCTCGCGGATGCAGGCAACGGCATACTCTATGCCCATGCGGGCGAACCCGGAATACTGCCGGACGTTGTTGCCCAGAATGACCAGCGGTATATCGTCGCGCAGTTCCACACCCATCTGGCCGGCATCCTCTTCGTCGATGCGCAGTTCCACTTGGCGTCCAGTCATCCGCTCGATCTTTTCCTGGATCCGCTCCACGAACTCGTTGTCTTCCATAAACCACTTCCCTCCCGCGGGCTTCCTTACCGGAAGCGCGGTCCAGCCTCCCGCTGCCGTCTCATTCTAGCACCTGGCTGTTCCGTGACGGAACTAGCCGGGTCCAGGCCGTCACAAAGACGATTATCAACCGGGTCCGCGCCTTTGAAATGGGGCCGGGTTCAGTCCTATTGACACCCTTTGCCGCCTTCACGATAATTACCGGGGCTCTAGGCTCACATATTGGAATTTCCAGGCTCTGGGGCCTGCTTTGGGCCGCCCCGAGGTAAAGGAGATCAATGACCACCGTAAAATACTCCCTGGAAGAATTCACCCACGACATGGAATCCCTGCTCAAAAGCCAACCCGGCAACCAGCAGATATTCGACAAAGGGACTGTTTGGCTTGAGCGTCTGATCAGCAACCCCGACTCCATACCCGCGGAATTCCGGCTTCCCCTGGGCGTGGGTCCCCGGCCCAATCACGCCTCCCGCCTGCTCTATCAGGGCGAGAGCGGCCTGCAGGTTACCGCGGTGGTGTGGGGCGCCGGTGAGCATCTTGGCCCCCATGACCACCAGACCTGGGGCATGATCGGGATACTGGAAAACGCCCTCACCGAGACCCGGTACCGGCGCGTGGATGACCGCGACGTGGATGGCTACGCCAAGCTGGAGGAGGACCGGTCCGCTACCTTCAAACCCGGCGAGATCACCCTGCTGATTCCCGTTGAAGACGAGATCCACCAGATGGACAACCACACCGACCGGCCAACCGTGGAGATTCACGTGTACGGCACCGACCTGCGAGGGTTGGAGCGCCACAGCTTTAACTTGGAAACCGGCAAGATCACCAATTTCCGCACGACCAAGTGGGACAACTGCTAGCAAGGGCACGGTCCCGATGTCATCGGGATGCCCCTGCGTTGACGGCGAATCATCTAGCGGACAGCGAGTCGATTCCCGGATGGATGATGGGTTGGGAGGCGTGCGCCAGACCCTCAGTCTCGCGTTTCGTCTAAGTTGGATTTTCCCGGCCGGTTAGCCGGCCGCCTACA
Organism: Chloroflexota bacterium; assembly: GCA_022563275.1. Next base: position 6,619 of record JADFNR010000026.1, read on the forward strand.
GAGGAGACAACATCAATGGTCCAGACAATTTCCTCCCAAGACCTCAAGAATCTACTAGACGGGGATTCTCCCTTCGCGCTGATCGACGTGCGGGAGTCGGGCGAGTACAACGCCACCCACATCCCCGGCGCGGCCCTCATACCCAGGCGGCGCATCGAGTACATCATCGAGGACTCTGTTCCGTTCAAGGGCACTCAGGTCGTGGTCTGCGACGACGATGGACGCCGTGCCCAGTTGGGCGCTGGAACACTTGAGAAACTGGGCTACACCAATGTCTCCTTTCTGGAAGGAGGCACCAACCGCTGGGCCAGCAATGACCTGCCCACCGAATGGGGCGTGAACGTTCCCAGCAAGGACTTCGGCGAGATGCAGGAAGTTGTCCACCACGTCCCCGAGATCACCGCTGACGACCTCCACCAGAGGATCGAGAACGGCGATAAACTGGTCATCTTGGACACCCGCACCCCCGAGGAATACCATAACTTCTGCATCCCCGGCGGGCGCAGCATGCCGGGGGGCGAGCTGGCCCTCAGGATCACCGATATAACCAAGGACTTGGACCCCGGCACCACCGTGGTCATCAACTGCGCCGGCCGCACCCGCAGCATCATGGGCACCAGGGTCCTGCAGCGCATGGGCGTTCCGGCGGTGGGCCTCAAGAACGGCACCTCCGGCTGGCTGTTGGCCGGCTACGAATTGGAATACGGTGGCGACCGCTTGGAACTGCCCGAGGTTTCCGCCGAGAGCCGGGCCGCCGCCGAGGAATACGCCGTCCGGTTGGCCAGCGAAGACGGCGTCCGCTACTTGGACATCCCCGACCTCCAACAGGTGCTGGCCAAACGGGGCCAAGAGTCGGTCTACTTGATCGATGTCCGCACCGAAGAGGAATACAAAGCCGGCCACATACCCGGCTTCCGCTGGTTCCCCGGTGGACAGGCCGTACAACGTTCCGACGATATCGCCGTGGTCAAGAACGCTACCTACGTCTTCTGCTGCGACGGCACAGCCAGGGCCACCATCACCGCCTCCATCTACCGGCAACTGGGCCACGAGAATGTCTTCGCCGTGGATGGCGGCGCACCCGCCTGGCAGGCCGCGGGCCAGAACTTAGAGACCGGGGTCCCGGCTTCCAGCCTGGCCGGTCTGAGCGCGGCGGAGGCGTCGGTGAAAAAGATCTCCGCCCAAGACCTGAACGCCAATCAACCAGACTTAGTCCTGTTCGTCGACACCAGCGAAGATTTCTCCCAGGGCCATATCCCAGGAGCCAAGTGGATGACCCGTAGCTGGTTGGAGGTTGAGATTGCAGATACCGCTCCAAAGAAGGACGCATCCATCACGGTAACCTGCCGGGACGGGCGCGGTTCCACTCTGGCCGCGGCCACGCTTCAGGGCTTGGGTTACACCAATGTCATGGCGCTGGACGGGGGGATGGCCGCCTGGAAAAAGGCCGGCCTGACCGTGGAAGAGGGCCTAACCGGCATCGTGCGCCCGCCATCGGACATAAACTATCTGGGCGTTTCCCGCAGCTACGGCGAGATGATGAATTACCTGAGGTGGGAAACCGCCCTGGGCGAGAAATACGCCGCTGATTAATCGCGGCCCAGATTACCCCAACGCCGGCAAAGTAAGATAAACGGCAAAGCAGAGGAGGGACTCGATGGCGACGACGCGACAAGATTTAGGAGCGATCCCCGATTTCCTGAGAATGGACGAGGCGATCGGCTCGGACCCGGCCAACGCCGACAAGACCGGCAACTGGAACGGTTGGCCCACCAAAGACCTGAACACGGTCACGCTGATGGACGACCAAGGCCGGGCCGTCCGGATCCGCACCCCGGTGATGGACCTGGAAGGGCTGATCACTCCCACGGACCTGCACTACACCGTGCAGCACTTTGACGTCCCACCGGTGGTGGCGACGGACAAGTGGGAGCTGAAGATTCACGGCCAGGTCAAGAACGCTATCACTCTGAATTTCGACCAACTCCGCCGCTTCGCCGGCCGCAGCGTCCGCACGGTTATGGAATGCTCCGGCAGCGACGCCACCTTCTTCGAGTATTTCAAGGATGAAGGCCCCAAGCCTTCCCGGACCCAAGAGTGCATGATCCTCAGCGCCAGCGAATGGACCGGAGTCCCCTTGGCCGCCGTGTTGAACGCCGCCGGTCTCACCGACAAATCTCTCTACGTGCGGGCCATCGGCAATGACGAAGGAGTCCCCGCCACCGCCGCCGAAGGCACCAAACCCTTCTACTACGACAAGGGCCTGGCCATGGAAAAGGCCCTCCATCCCGACACCATCTTGGCCTGGGCCCAGAACGGACAGCTCCTGGAGCACCTCCACGGCGCCCCCGTCCGTCTGCTGGTGCCCGGCTGGTCCGGCAACTGGTCGGTGAAGTGGATCACAGATCTAGAAATTTTGGACCATATGCCAGACTGCTGGTACCACTACCAGTTCTACTACTACGCCGACTCGGCCGACAGCCCCGACAAAGAGCTCATCACCACCCTGGGCGTCAAGTCCATCGTGACCCAACCCAACGACGACACCGAGAAGATGACCAAGGGCGTCCACATGATTCGAGGCTACGCCTGGAGCGGCGCCGGCGCCATCTCCCAGGTCGATGTCAGCATCGACGGCGGAGAATCCTGGCGCCCCGCCCACATCGAGGAGCCCCGCGACCGGTTCATGTGGGTCCGCTGGTCCTACCGGTGGGACGCGGACAAGGCCGGCAAATACAACATCATGTCCCGCGCCCACGACGAGGTGGGCCGCGTGCAGTCCCGTGAGCCCCGTTACAACAACATGCGCAAAAACTTCAGCGCCATAGTCGGTTATCCAATCACAGTAGAATAACCACCGCCGCATTAGATAAAAGGGCGCCCCATAACCGTGGATTAACCAACGCCACACGAATAAGGGTCCCGCCAAAGACACCCAGGAGATAACCCATGCCTATAATCGACCATGCAAGCGTCCGCCTGGCCCCCACCATGGAACGGGTGCGGGAGCGGTATCTGGTATCTAAAGACCAAGGTGCGGTATCATTGACCGTGAAGGAAGTGGAGATTTCCCCTGGCTGGGAAGGCCGCATGCACACGCATCCGGTGGATGTCTCCATCCAGGTTTTGTCCGGCGCCATTCAGGTCATCCTGGACGACGAAGTCCGGACGGTGCGGGCGGGCACCACCTTGTTGGCCCCGCCGGGCGTGCCCCACAAGTTGATACACCATCTCTGGACCCCGGCTCTACTGTTGATCACGTATCCGTCGGCGGAACTGGAGACCGACCACCTGGAATAGAAAATTCCAAACAACACCCCCGGAGCATCTCGAGGAGGAGCCCCAATGGCCCTGCCACAGATCGGCACCAAAGCAGAACCACAGATCATACCCACCAACGCCGGCCTTCGGACCTTCGCCGCGCCCCCGCAGGCGTTGCAAGAAGACATCGTACCCAACGACCTGTTCTACATCCGCAATCACTGGACGGAAAGCCCAGAGATCGACATCAACACCTTCCGATTGAAGATAGACGGAGAGGTTGAGCGGACCATCTCCCTGTCCTTCGAAGACCTCAAGAAGTTGCCCCAGAAACGTTTCCAGGTAACATTCGAGTGCTGCGGCAACAGTCCGGTGCCCGAGTATTACACCAAGTCCTTGCGCATCAGCTCGGTCATGGAGCAGATCAAGGGCCACGGAATCATGGGCAACGCCGAATGGGCCGGGGTCTCGCTCAAGGACGTATTGGAGTTGGCCGGAGTCAAATCCTCAGCGGTCGAGGTGATGTTCGAGGGCGCCGATCACGGTCCCGACGAAGTGGTGGGCGATCCTGCCGAAGTCACCTACGAACGCAGCTTGCCCATGAAAAAAGCCCTCCATCCCGACACCATCCTGGCCTATGAAATGAATGGCGAGCCCCTGCCCAAGGAACACGGCTTTCCCCTGCGCCTCATGGTCTCGGGCTGGTACGGCATGAACTCAGTCAAGTGGCTGGTGGGTATCCACGTGCTGGACCACGAGTTCAAAGGGTTCTACATGACCGAGCGGTACATGACCATGAACGAGCCTGGCAGCCCGGTGCCGTACCGCTATTACACCAAGCTTCAGGTCAAGTCCATCATCACCAACCCGGTCCCCGGTGAGATCATCCCCGCCAGCGGCTACACCCTGGCCGGCGCGGCCTGGTCCGGCGAGGAGGACGTTGCGAAGGTGGAGATCAGCACCGACGGCGGCAAGACCTGGGGCCCAGTGGACACGCTGCACCCACGCACCGCCTACTCATGGTACCGGTGGGAGCATTTCTGGAACCCGCCTGCTGAAGGAAAATACACCATCATGTGCCGGGCGACCAACGTCGATGGCGTCACCCAGCCCATGGAGTTCCCCAACCCTTGGGATGGGCGGGGCTACGGCAACAACATGGTGTTCCCCTATGACGTGGAGGTCCGGTCCTAGGCCCCTCCGGTCCAGGCCGATTTAACCACCCAACAGAATCAGATAAAAGATTGAGCATTTCAAAACGCATACCGGTCCCGTTCACCTTCGCCGTGGTGCTGGCTGTAGTCCTCGCCCTGATCATTTTCTTCGGGGCATGGGCCGTGTCGGCCGACGTGGGCGCCCAGCGCACTCTGGCCTTCGGCCTGCCGGGCACCACGCCCACCCTGAGCGGCGGCAACCTCCGGGACCCAAACTCGGGGCCATACCAGGTGGGCCGCCTCGTTTCGACTGTCGAGAACAGCGACACTTGGTGGGGCAAGGCATTCCTCAGGGCCTGCCCTCTGCATTAGCCCAGAGCCAGCCACGACTGAACACAACTTAACCAACAAGGACCCAGGAAGGCCGGTGCGGCCTTCTTTGAGATTTACCATCACCATGGCGGTCACCACCACCCCAACCCCCGCAACTCCGGCAACCCACGGCGCCCCCAAGAAGATTCACCGGGCCTGGCTCATACTGGCGATCCTGGCGGCGGCCCAGATCGTCGGCCAGTCCATCAGCATGGCGGCCGGGATCATGGTCGCCCCCTTGAACGACCCTGATGGCGTATTCGGCTGGAACATGGGCCTCATCGGCGCCGCCCTGGCCACCTACTACCTCTGCGGAGCTTTGGCCGCCCCCATCACCGGCATGCTTGGCGACCGCTACGGCGCGCGGCCCATGATGTTCGCCTGCGGCATCCTGTACGCCGTCAGCATGATATTGATCGGCACCGTGACCCATCTCTGGCAGTTCTTCCTGTACTTCGGCGTGCTGCTGTCCGTCACCCAGTCACTGGCTATGGTGCCCATATTGGCGTCGGTCAACGGCTGGTTCAAACAGCGGCTGGGCATGGCCACCGGGCTCCTCTGGGCCTCGGGCGGAGTGGGAGCAGCAGCGGTCGCGCCCGGAATCGCCGGACTCCTGAACACCGTGGGCTGGCAGACTACCTTCACCGTCATCGGCCTGGGAGGAGGCGGGGTATTGGTCTTTCTAACCCTATTCTTCCACTCCAAACCGGCCGACGTGAGGGCCACAGCCTACGGCTCAAGTCCGGACGACCCACCGGAGATATTCCGAAGCAAAGCGATCGAGCGGTTGCGTTTAAAGGTCTTTAACAAGGCCATGCGCCGCACCAGGGCGTTTTGGAACCTGCCCACCATCCACGGCCTGGGCTGTGCCGGTCACGGCATCGTATTGATCTACTCCATCCCATTGGCGATAGATCAGGGCGTCAGCCTGGCAGCCGCGTCGTTCATCCTGGCGCTGATCTCCATCTTCAGCATCGTGGGCCGGTTCATGGCTCCCATCTTGGCCGAGCGCATGGGGGCCAAGCCCGTCATGATGACGGCGTTGTTCATCCAGGGCGTCACGGTCTTGGTTTTGTTCTGGGCCCATGACGCTTGGGCCTTCTACCTGTTCGCCGGCCTGTTTGGGCTGGGGTTCGGCGGCGAGATGTCCGCCTACCTGGTGGTGAACCGCCAGTATTTCGGCACCGGGCCCCTGGCGACCCTCTATGGGTTCGAGATGATGGGCGCCCTTTCCGGCCACGCCATCGCCACGATATTGGGAGGGCTGGCCATCTACGTCACCGGTTCGTTCAACCCGGCCTTGGTGCTGTCCATGTTCTTCAGCTTCTCCGGAGTGCTGGTAATATTCAGCATGGAATCCGGCGCACGCGTCCTGATACCGGACTGGGAGGATGCACTGCCGCCCGAGGCCAAGACGACGCAGCAACTGTCGGACCAAGCGGTGCGGGCCGCTCTTCTAGAGCAGGCGGCCGGAGACTAACGGGAACACTAAATCTGTTCGCCCCATTTTGATCGAGGGTAACTGGCATGGCTGAACTCATCGACTTGACCCTTACTCTGGGCAGCGACCGGGTCAGTCTCGTGCCCGGATTGGTGGGAGTGGAGGTCGAGTCGATCCAGACTCACGCCTCCCACGCCCGTTCCAACCAGAAACTGTGCTTGGCGACCCATATCGGCACCCACGTGGACGCTCCGTTTCACTTCGTGGACGGCGCGACCACGATAGAAAACATGCCGCTGGAGAAATACGCGGGTCCGGCGATCTTGTTGGACCTCCGGCCGGTGGCCAAGGGGCAATCGCCTTTGTCGGTCTCTGAACTTACCGGCGCCGGGGCAAATCCAGAGTCGGTCAAGGACAAGATCGTTGTCCTGTTCACCGGCTGGGCGGAGGCCGAGTCAGGTGGGCCGCGTTTTTACGGCCATGGCCCCTATCTCAGCACCGAGGGGGCTGCTTACCTGGCCGAGTGCGGCGCCAACGCGGTGGCCGTTGACTTCCCCATCGATAAGCACCCGGACACACCTCTGTCCACCATCAAGGACTTTCCGGTCCACCGGCTGCTGCTGGGGCAAAACATCCCCCTCATCGAGAACCTGATCAACCTGGACAAGCTGGTGGGCAAACGATTTGAGCTCTGGGCCCTGCCTCTGAAACTCAAAGGGGGAGACGGCGCCGCCACCAGGGCCGTGGCCCGTATCCTTTAACCGATCGCCATGACGGAAACGCGAGCCGCGCCGATCCTCCTAGCCACCGGAAACGGCGACAAACAGAAGGCGTTCCGGTCGTTGCTCGACGGCCTGCCTTTTCGCCCCGTCACCCCCGCCGAACTCGGGATCGACGTATCGCCCAATGAAGACGGCGACACCCATGAGGCCATCGCCGAAAAAAAAGCCGTGGTGTGGTCTAAGGCTGGTTCCATGTTGGCCATCGCCTCGGACGGCGGCCTGGTTATCCCCGCTTTGGGCCCTGCCTGGGAGAGCCGCCACACCCGTAGATTCGCCGGCCCGGCGGTGGACGACTCCCAGCGGGTGGACCGGCTGCTGGAACTCATGGAACCCCTCGACGGAGCGGACAGAAATGCCTCCTGGGCCGAAGGTCTAGCCATCGCCTATAAGGGCCGGCTATTGGCTTCCTGGGAGCTTCTGGGGGCTGCCGGAGAGATAGCCCAGGCCCGTAAACCAGGCCCGGTCCCCGAATTTTGGGCCTTCACGGTTTGGACCTTCCCACAGTACGGAAAGACCTACAACGAACTAGAACCGGAGGAGCTTGAGTCTCTCAACGACCATTGGACCCGTCTGGGCCATCTGGTCCGCCGCTTCTTCCAGTCCCTATACGTTCCCCCTTCAGGTTAGTCCGGCCGGATGAGGCCCGGTGGTGCGCCCAACGGGTTTGGGATACAATGATTTCCCGTGCCTGACCGGGCACTTAATGCCATCTTCGGGAGACAGTGACTCTATTGACGACCACCGGTACAACCTCGAGAAAGACCCCAAAAAAGACCCCAAAAAAGACCGATAGCGCCGCGGGCGAGTACAAGGCTCCCGAGACCATTGAGGATGTGCAGGAGCTCCTGCGCGGCCAGCTCTACATCTCCGACCGGGCGTTGGCCGTGCCCATATTCCTGGCCATGAAGCTGCAACGCCCCCTATTCCTGGAAGGGGAGGCCGGCGTCGGCAAGACCGAGATCGCCCGCGCCCTGGCCAACGGACTGGGCACCAAGCTGATCCGCCTGCAGTGCTACGAAGGACTGGACATCAACCAGGCGGTATACGAGTGGAACCATGCCCGTCAGATCCTGGAGATCCGCCTGATGGAGGCGTCCGGCGACGTCGACCGGGATGCCGCCAACGCCGGCCTGTTCAGCGAGAGATTCCTCATCAAGCGCCCGCTGCTCCAGGCCATCGACGAGGCGCAAGAAAGACCACCGGTGCTGCTGATCGACGAACTTGACCGCTCCGATGAGGAATTCGAAGGGTTCCTGCTGGAGCTCCTGGGTGACTACCAGATCACGATCCCCGAATTGGGCACCTTCAAGGCGGCCCATCCGCCCATCGTCATCATCACCTCCAACCGCACCCGGGAGATTCACGATGCACTGAAGCGCCGCTGCCTCTACCACTGGGTAGACTATCCCGACTACCAGAAAGAACTTCAGATAATCAGCGCCAGGATCCCGGACGCCCCCAGGAAGTTGGCCGAGCAGGTGACCGCCTTCATCCAGGAGATGCGGGAGACCGAGCTCTTCAAGATTCCCGGCATAACTGAAACCCTGGACTGGCTGTCCGCCCTGCTGGCTTTGAACCAGACCGAACTGGACCCCTCGGTGATCGACGATACCCTGGGAATGATGCTCAAGTATCAAGACGATATCGTGTCGGTTAAAGGCGAGCCGGTGCGGGCGATGTTGGAACGCTCCAAGAACCGCGGACCACGCCGTGGAGGCCGCCGCCGCGGGTAATGATGCCTGGTCCCATACCAATAATCCCCAACGATGCCGGCCCCGACGGCCATATCCTGCACAGCCTGACGCTCTTCGGTGAGATGCTGCGCCGGGTGGGGCTGGAGGTGGGTTCGGGCAACATGCTGGACCTGGTCCGCGCCACGGACCATATATCCATCGGAAAGCGTGGGGAATTCTTTCAGGCCGCCCGCAGCATCCTGGTGCACCGAAAGCAGGACTTGCCCATCTTCGACGAGGCTTTCCAGGTGTTCTGGCGCAAGCCCACAGACCGCACCACCACCATGGACCTGCGCTCATTAGGGGAACAAAAGCGCTTCCGGAAACCCCAGGTGAGTACGGGCGGGGACGATGAGCCCGAGGGCGCCGGGGGATATCAAGGCGATCCGGACGATGATTCAGTCCAGAACGTGGACCTAAGCCGCACTTACAGCGCGGTGGAGGTCTTCCGGCAAAAGGATTTTTCCGAGTTCACTTCACGGGAGATGGCCGATGCCCGGCACATGATAGCCAACCTGACCTGGGACCTGGGTAAGAGACGCACCCGCCGGCTGGCTCCCGGCCGGTCCGGTCCTTTGGACCTGCGCCGCACCATGCGGCAGAGCCTCAGATACGGCGGCGAATTCCTGGACCTGGCCCACCGGTCTCGGAAGGACAAGAAGCGTTCCCTGGTGCTCATCTGTGATGTGAGCGGTTCCATGGAGCGCTACACCAGGATGCTCCTCCAGTTCATCCACACTATCGCCGGGAGCTTCGGCGCGGGCGGTGTCGGTCATCTGGAGGCCTTTCTATTCGCCACGCGCCTGACCCGCATCACCAGAAACCTGAAATACCGCAGCATCGATCAGGCGATCGACGAGGTCTCCAAAGCGGTGCCAGACTGGGCCGGCGGGACCCGCATCGGCGACGCGGTCAAGACCTTCAACTACCAATGGTTGCGGCGGGTGCTCAGGGGTGAAGCCGTTGTTTTGATCATCTCCGACGGCTGGGACCGGGGCGACCCTGAATTGCTGGCCCGGGAGACCTCCCGGCTGCAACGCAGTTGTCACCGGCTGGTCTGGCTGAACCCCCTTCTGGGGTCACCCAGCTACCAGCCTCTAACCCAGGGGATGAAGGCCGCGCTGCCCTTCATCGACGATTTTCTGCCGGTCAATAACCTGAACAGCCTGGAATCTCTGGCCCAACATCTGAGCAGTTTGCGGCCGGACCGCGCGCTGGGACAAGCTTACCGCCCGCCAGCCGCCGAAGAACCGGAGCCAGAGCCCGTTCCGGACCCCGTTGGCAAAGTGGACCGGCCCATCGACCGCTTGAAACTACCCACCTTCCAGCACCCTGAATGGGGCAAGAGACGCTAGCCAAAGCGGCGAATCAATTTAGTGAGGACCTATCATGTCGTTTTTCAGAGCTACAGACACAGGGACAATTTTAATGGGACCCGGAGATGTATACACTATTCTCGCGGCCGCGGCCGAGACCGGCGGGGATTACATCGCGTTGGAAGCGTTGGTGCCACCCGATGGTGGCCCACCCCTTCACATCCACCATAATCAGGTCGAAACGTTCTATATCCTCGAAGGAGAGATGGAGATAACACTGGGCGACCAAACGCACAAGGCGAAGGCCGGCGATTTTGTACATATCTCCAAAGGCACGCCCCATAATTTCAAAAATCAATCCCGGACCACGACCAAGATGCTCTTTACTTTTGTGCCAGCAGGAGACATCGAGGAGTTCTTCAGAGAGTCCTTCAAAGAAACCACGGACCGGAATGCGCCCCTCGAACCGTTAACCGACGCATTCATTCAGCGCATGCTTCAATCGGCGGAGCGTCATGACATAGAGATTTTGCCGCCGCCGGAGGGCCCAGCCTAGTCGGTCTAGCCCGTAAGGCTAGACGTTTAACTCGGGAATCCGCCGCGTCAGCTCGGCCCAATCGTCAGTGATAGTTTCGCGGATGAGGACCTTGACGCCCGCGAACACCTCCTCGGGCATCAATCCCATCACGACCTTGGTCCACATCTCCCGGTCATCGTGTCCCAACAAGGGGAAGAACCAGCGTATGAACTCGGGATTTCGTTCGGGCGGCACATGGGCGGCCATGCCACCGACTATCGCGGTTTGCTCTTCCAAGGAAGTGCGTTCCCGCAGAATCGGGTAGAGTTGCTGGTCTTCTTTGTCTAAGTGAATCCTTAGCACCGCGGTCATCGCCGCTGTTTCCCTTGCTGCTACAAGGGGGTCTGACGCGGCAACCATCCTAGCCAACCCCTCTGTCATCATGTCGAATTCATTGTGATCGTGGAGGTAGCCTTGCGCCACCAGCGGCGCTACTTTGTCCATGGCCGGGAACACCAACTCGTCCTCGCCGGCTGCATGCCACATCAATATCTCGCTGAAAAAGCGTAGCCGCTCCACAACAGGCGCCAAATTGCCGTCCTCCGCCGCGGCTTTGTAGGCCGCGTCGTCAATCAATTTCATGTCGTTTCGTAATGCTTGGTGAAAGGATGGTATGACATCAAGCGGCATTACCGGCGTAGCCATATAAGGGTATCTCCTTCGCGAATTACCAAACCGAACTAATTTCCCCGAGTAAAGAACCGTCTAAAGTGTCGCGAACTATAAAACAAAACCAAGGGCAGGTCAATCGCCCTCTTTGCGGTCAATAAGGGGAAATACCTGGTGTGTTGGGATCCAAATAGCCGGGCGTCAGAGTTGGGGTTGGGCCGGCCGCGCCTTCGCCCGCAGCAGCCAAACCACGCCGAACGACAACCACGCCAGCGCCCCGCCGGCGACGGCGTCCAGGATGAAGTGGTTGCCGGTGAGCACGATGGCGAAGAACGTTAGGATTGGATACAGCAGGCCCAGAAGCCGGCGCCATCCACGGAACGACCGCCAGAACAACACTCCTAGAATGACCGTCCAGCTAAAGTGAAGGCTGGGCATGGCGGCGGAGATGTTGTAGTAAGAGGCCATGTCCTCGCTGCCATACGACCGGGGCCCGAACTCCTGGATCGTGTCCAACAATTCGATGCTGGGAATGGCGAAGGGCGAAGCCACCGGGAATAACATGAAGGTGGCCAACGCCCCAGCCAGGTTGATGAAAACCACGGTCCGGTAGAAGTTGTATTTCTCGCGGCTCTTGACGAACAGGACGAGGGCGGCCAGAAGGATCACGGGCCAATAGGTGATGATGTACACCCAGTTCATCGTCACCACCAGCACTTTCACATTCTCCAAGGCCCAGGACTGCCAACCGGGTTCCCAAAGGAAACCCAAATCCCTCTGCAGGGAGACTATCTTCTCGCCATTGACCACGCCCACGGCCCGGGTGTCGGCGTGGACCAGCCCTTTGGTCAACAGATAGACGAGATAAGCGCCAATAAAGAGGGAGATTTCGTTAAGGGCGGCACGGTTACGCCGAATGGCGGAGATCACCTTGGCTTCAGGCCGGCCCGTTGGAGTATGGGCCAATCACAGGAATCCGTGATGGTCCACCGTTGGCAAGGTATTCGCCGGAGCCAGTGTAATGGGATTTCCATCGCTGTCTGTCAGCCAAATTCCCATCTTCCCGACGATCCCTGCGGCATACCCGAACTTGGCCCGCGTCCAGGGGAGGATAACGGGCACGAAGAACCGTCTGCGGATGCCAAGCTCCATGACCAGGAACGAAGCCAAGATCAGAAGTCCGCCACCGATGGCGTCGGTGATGTAATGATTGGCGGTGATGGTGATGGCGAATAGGGTCACGGTGGGGTATATAACGCCAAAGGCCTTGAGCAGTACGTTGTTCGACCGCAGGAATATGACGCCAAACATCAACGTCCAGCCGAAATGCAGACTTGGCATGGCCGCGTAAGCGTTGTAGTAGTTGGCTAACTCCCGGCTGGCGTATCCCGATGGGCCAAAGGCGCTGATGGTGTCCACGAAATGCTCGGCGATCATTCTGGGCGGAGCCAATGGGAACAACATGAATCCCACCAGGGCGATCAAGAAACTGAGGAGAACGACGTTCCGGTAGTATCTGTAACGGTCGCGGTTGGTGACATACAGGACAACGGATGCGGTCAGGACGATGGGAAAGAAAGTGACGATATACGCCCAGTTGAAGAAGATGACCAGCGACCTGGCGCTTTCGATGGCCCAAGCCTGCCATGCCGGTTCCCAGAAGAACCCCGCGTTCTTCTCGAATTGAATCACCCTCCCGGCATTGGCTAGGGCCGTGCTTTGGAAATCAGAGAAGACCAGCGTGCGGGAGTACATGTAGACGAAATACGCGCCCACAACCAGCGCTATCTCCCTAAGGTGTGGGAGCCAGACACTTGATAGGGGAGGATGAGGGATGTGATTCTTGATTGTAGCCATTATCAGGTTCTATTGATGACCGCTCGTATTCAGGTCCGGTGGAGCATCCACACCGCCCAACACTTGTGACTCACCTGACTATGATGCGCCGGCAGCAAAGCTATTTTCTTCGCCCGGCGCAATTTTAGTTGGCATTTTGCCAGAATTTCGTCGAAATTTCCAGACCCGGGCGTCCACGATTTTAAACTGGTTCTTCGGTCTTCGCCTTCGTTATGTTTTCAACCTGCCCGTTTTGAGAAGCGTAAATCTCTTCGGAGCCAGGCAACTGACTTGCGTTTTTCGGCCCATTCTTGTTGACCGGTTTAGCCCCGTTTACCTGAAGCACCACCGGTTCGGGATGGAGGTCAACAGGTCCCCGGCGCCGCGCCGCGCGGCTTCCCTGGTACACGCTGCAGTCCAAGCATCCGATCCATTCTGTGGGGACAAAATCTTTTTTGTACAACGCCCGGGCGGTGGTGTATTTATCGTTGTTCCAGATCTCTTTTACTGAGGTTACATTGAGGTCGCCGAAATCCTGGGTCTTGTCGGTGAGATAGCAGCACGGAGCGAACCCGCCGTCCCAGTTGACCACCGCGGTCCGCCAAAGCCGCCAACAGACCTGGCCGTCTTCCTGGTAGGGTTTGTAGAATGGGTCGGGCCTCAGGTACTCGGGGTGCTGGCGGGGCAGCCACCGTTCGGCCTCGGCGAGGTCGTTTTCACCGTGGGGAAAGTCCACTTTCTTGAACACCAGGGAGTCAACTCCCAACTCACCCGCCAAGGCCCGGGCCTCGTCCATTTGGTGTTCGTTCTGCCGCATGACGATGAATTGCCATTCGATGTGGGGGGTCTTTGAGCCCAATTCACGCTTCTTCCGGTCCAAGAGCCGCAGGTTATCCAGCACCCGGTCCAGATGACCGCTCACCCGGTAGATCTCATAAACGTCCTGGGTCACCCCGTCCAAGGAAACGATCATCACGTCTAGTCCAGACCTGATCACCTGCTCCGCCATCTCCGGGGTCAGGGGCTTGTTCAGATTTGAACTGATGATCGTGGCGATCTTTTGCTTGTGGGCGTACTCGATGTATTCATGTACCCGCTGGTTCAAGAACGGCTCGCCCCAACTGTACAGCGTGAGCCACACACAAGAATGCTTTATCTGGTCTACAATCTTGGTGAACAGGTCAAAGTCCATCACGCCCTGGTCCCGGTGGATGGTGCCCTTGCCTGTGTGGCACAGAGGGCACTTCAGCTGGCAGATGTTGGTGGTATCGATCTCCCATTCGTAGGGAGAACCCCAAATGATGCGCCGTGCGAACCGGAGTTGGAACTCCACACGGACCACATTCCAGAACTTGCGCCAACTGAAGTACCGGGTGGCCAGCCAGAACCGATTGTCGCGGCGGCCGTCGGCCACGGACCTGATCACGCCGCCGTTGACCTGCAACCGGCGCTCTCCGAAGAATATGGCCGCCTTAAGTATCCAAAAAAAAGGGTTGTATCGGACCATTTTTTATCCGGTCGAAGGCGGTCCCGGACGAGATTCCGGGGGCGTTTAGAATATCCCCGGAGCCGCGATTTTTTCCGGAACCTAGCCGCCCGGTTCACCCGCCCATGATACTCCCGGCGCAAACAGTCCAGCAACCGGAGAGAAAAAAATAACGCCCATCTTAGATATCCCCACCCTTAACGTCCGCGCCCCGAAATTGACTCGGTTCAAACGGGCAGAGTATCCTTGTCAGACTCCTACCGTGTCAGACCCCCACCGGCCCCTTCTGCGGCACAGACAGACGGCGCCGAACGGCTCATTAGCGCATGAGCCGGAACAGGAGCCCATTTTGAGCGAGGCGAAACAGATTTTCTCTCCGGCCCAACGGTCGTTACTGACGGGCGTGATCAACCGGATCATTCCCGCTAACGGCAAGCTGCCCGGCGCGGGGACCCTGGGTATAGCGGCTTTCATCGAGGATGCGGCCGCCGCCACCCCAAGCTTGACCCGCCTTTTCAACCAAGGGTTGGCCCAGATCGCCGTGGCGGCCGGACAGAACTCCTCCCAAGGATTCGAGAGCCTCTCCGATACAGCTAAAGACGATCTATTAAGGACGATCGAGACCGCCGATCCTGTCTTCTTCGACCAGTTAGTCCTCCAGACCTACAACGGTTATTACACCAATCCAGAGGTGTTCGAGCTCATCGGCTACGCCGCGCCAAAGCTGGCTCCGCCGGGCGCCCACCCGGAACTGCTGGATGTGTCGCTGCTGGACCAACAACGTGACCGGGAGCCCTTCTGGAAAAAGGTCTAACGAAAGTCCGCTGACCGGCAATCCGGCTTTTCCCATATCGGGCTTAATGGGAGGCACATCATGCCCAGAGAAGATTTCAAACAACAACTGAATCAGCTTCAACTAGAGGTGGAGACCCTGGCCCAGATCGTGGGCAAGTCCATCAACCGGGCCGTCGACGCGCTGAAACGGCGAGACCTGGCCGCTTCTCGGGAAGTTATCAAAGACGACGACTACATCGACCACAAGCGGTTCGAGATCGAAGAACGTTGCGCGGATCTGATCGCCACCCAGCAGCCCATGGCCGGCGATCTCCGGGCCATCATCGCGTTGCTGCACATAGTGGTGGAACTCGAACGGATGGGTGACTACGCCGAGGGGATCGCCAAGATAAGCGTCTCCATGGGCGACGCGCCGCCCCTGAAACCCCTTATCGACATCCCCCGCATGGCCGAAAAAGCCACCACCATGTTGAACGATAGCATCGACTCGCTGCTGAACCGCGACATAGTAAAAGCCCATGCGGTCTGTCAGGCCGACGACGAGGTCGACGACCTATACGATCAGGTGTACCGGGAGTTGCTTTTATTCATGATCCAGGACCCAGAGACGATACAAAAGGCCACCTATCTGCTCTGGGTCGCCCATGACTTGGAACGAATCGCCGACCGGGCCACGAACATCGCCGAACGGGTGATCTTTTTGGTAACGGGCAAGTTGGTGGAGATCAACGTCTCCCGCTACTAGGACCTTTATTAGGCGGACCGGGCTAAGCTGTGAAGGCCAACTGCAACTGGCCCCTCTGCGCCATGTTTGCCTGGACCTTTGCCCTATCTGGCAGGTCCCACTGCCGCCGCGCCCGGTCCACCGTGTCCAGAACGCCCTTGGTGTAGTCCTTAGGCGCATAGGTCTTGTGGTAGAGCCGGTTGTAGCCTGGGGCTAGGTGTGGGTAGGCCTCCCGCAGCATGGGCATGAACCATTCTTTGGAGCCCGGCTTGAGGAACAGCACGTTGGCCCCCAGGTATTGGGCTTTGTGCTCGTGGGCCGCTTCCACCACCGCCTGGATGTTCGCCTCGTCGTCGGTGATGCCCGGCAGCAACGGCGCCATCATCACTCCGGCGGATATCCCGTTCTCAACCAGGTACTGCATGGCTTCCATCCTGGCTATGGGATGCGGGGTCCCCGGCTCCATCATCTTCCAGACCTTCTCATTGATGGTCCCCACGCTGAAGTTGACGTGGACATCGGCCACCTGGGTCAGTTCCGCCAGGATGTCCGCGTCGCGGCGCACCAAGGTACCCTTCGTGGTGATGGACGCCGGGTTCTGGAAATCTCTCAGCACATGGAGGATGCGGCGCGTGATCTCGTATTCGGCCTCGGCGGGCTCGTAAGGGTCGGAGGCGGTGCCGATGGCGATGGGCTCCCGGCGCCAACTGGGGCGTCTGAGTTCCTGGCGCAGCACCTCGGGAGCGTTCACCTTGGCGAAGACCCGGGTCTCGAAGTCCCGCCCTGAGTCCAGGCCCCAAAACTCGTGGGTGGGCCGGGCGTAGCAGTAGGTGCAGGCGTGGCGGCAGCCTCTATAAGGATTCAGCGTCCACCGGAACGGGAACCGGGGAACGTCGATCTTGTTGAGCAGGGTCTTGCAGTGGATCTCTTGAACGTCGGCTCCCGCCATTGGCCCTCCCGATACAACCAGTGAATAATTAGAGTAAATAGAACATTCATTCTAATTATACGCTTGGGCTGCACGCAAAGGCAAGCCGGAGCCGTCACGCATGCGGCCGGGCGGCGCTAAGTGTCGAAGACTTATTACCGCTTATAGACCGCCGCCTCGCCGGATCGGTCGCAATTCAACTTACGGCTGAGGTGCAGGCCTTCGAGGACGAACTCCACCGCCGACGCTATGACCTCGGGCCGCTTGTCCTTGGTCAATTTCCTGACCGCCCGGGCCAGACCGTCGATGCTCTTAACAATGTCCGGGTAGTCCGCGGCCGGTTTGTCGCTGCCGGTCTCGGCCCGGTTGCCCAGGTCGAATGAGGTGACCACCGCGTCCAGGTCGTCCACTTCGAAGTAACCGCCAAAGATCCGCAGCACGGCGCGGCGGGTCAGGTCCTCGGTCAGCCGGGTCTCGCGGCCCTCCTCGAATGTCTCCAGTTCGATCTTCCCGGCGAACGACGCCACGATGAATGACAGGTCGCTGACCCTGGGGCAGGTCCATTCCTCGCGGTTCCGGATGGACCGGCGCAAGGCATTGCCCAGCAGGGTCTCGAAATTGGATATAGAGACCCGGACGCTCACCCCGGAGCGCTGGTTGATCTCGCTGCTCTGGCGGGCCTGGGCGGTGATCTCAGCCAAAATCTCTTTCATGTAGTCCGGGATCACCAGTTTGTCCTCATCGGGAAACTTGGTGCGCTCCTGGTCCATGATGGCGATCTCGTCTTTGGAGTTCAGGGGGTAGTGGGTGTGTATCTGGGAGCCGTAGCGGTCTTTGAGCGGGGTCACTATGCGGCCGCGGTTGGTATAGTCCTCAGGATTTGCCGTCGACACCACAAACACGTCCAGGGGCAACCGCACCTTGTAGCCCTTGATCTGCACGTCCCGCTCTTCCATCAGGTTGAACAACCCCACCTGGATCCTTTCGGCCAGGTCCGGCAATTCATTGATACAGAAGATTCCGCGATTGGTCCGGGGCACCAAGCCATAGTGGATCACCAATTCATCGGACAGATAATGGCCCTCGGCGACCTTGATGGGGTCTATCTCGCCGATGAGGTCTGCTATGGAGATATCGGGCGTCGCCAGCTTTTCCGAGTAGCGTTCCTCTCTTGAGATCCATTCCAGCGGTGTCTTATCGCCCATCTCCGCCACCTTGTCGCGGCAGACTTTGCAGATGGGTTCGTAAGGGTTGTCGTTGATCTCGCAGTTGGCGATCTTGGGGATGGCTTCGTCCAGCAGATTGGTCAGGCTCCGGATGATGCGGGACTTGGCCTGGCCCCGCTCGCCTAATAAGATGATGTCTTGCCCCGCCAAAATGGCGTTTTCTATCTGCGGGATGACCGTATGTTCGAATCCGATGATGCCGGGGAAGACCATCTCTTCGGCGCGGATCTTGGCGATCAGGTTATTCCGCATCTCTTCGCGGATGGGAACGACTTGATAATTGCTCTTGCGGAGAGCTCCGACGGTCTGGGGACGTTTTGCCCTGGGCATGCTCATCCCTCCATCACGAAACGATAGACACCGGTTATTGGGCGCATTTGATAAGGCCGAATGTGCCGGTGGCAACGTATTACCGGTAAGCGGACCGGTTGGTTTCAAGTTATCACACCTTGGCTTATAATTTAACGGGAGAGAATACTCGCTTAGAGTGTGACCATGTTATACAGATTGGCGTTTCCCCTCTTATATTTCCTGGCTCCCCGCTTGCTGCCCAAAGTGATCAAGTTTTTCCGGTTGGTCTGGCGTCTGACCTTCGACAAACGGGTCTCGATCTTCCTGCGCGCGGTGGTGCCCCTGGCCATCCTCTATGCGCTCTCCCCCTTTGACCTCATTCCGGACCGCGTCCCCATACTCGGACGGTTCGACGACCTCTTCATCTTGGGCCTGGCGCTGCTCATCTTAGTCAAAGGTGCGCCGCCCGCCATCGTGGACGAGCACATGGGCCGCGTTCCGGCGTCCAACCGCCCTGAAGACAAGGACCCCGACAAGGTGGTCGACGGCTCGAGCAGGTTGATTGACGACGAGTAACGCTCGCCACATCGTGCCCGCATCTGGAATGGGACTCTATGTCCACGTCCCTTTCTGCAAGACCAAGTGCCCTTACTGCGATTTCAACACCTATCAGGGCATCGAGAACCTCATGGAACCCTTTCTCCCCGCGCTGACGGCGGAGATCGAGTGTTGGGGCGAAACCCTGGCCCATCCAGCGGTCAAGTCGATATTCTTCGGCGGCGGCACTCCGTCATACCTGCCTCCGGGATATATCGAACAGATCCTCGCTTCCATCCAGGCGTCCTTCCAGGTGGACTCCGATGCCGAGATCACCATCGAAGCCAACCCCGACGACCTGAACTCCACGGCCTGCGCGGCCATCCTTGGGCAGGGCGTCAACCGGCTGAGCATCGGAATCCAGAGCCTGGACAATGGCCTGCTGAACCTGCTGGGTCGCCGGCACCAAGCGTCCGAAGCGGTCCAGGCATTCGAGGCCGCCCGCCAAGCCGGATTCGACAATGTGAACCTCGACCTGATGTACGGGTTGCCCAACCAGTCCCTGGACCAATGGCGGCAGACCCTGGACTCTCTCATCGGCCTGGCCCCGGAGCATATCTCACTCTACGCCCTGACTCTTGAAGAGGGGACGCCCATGCACCGCTGGGCGGAGGAGGGAAAGATCCCCGAACCCGACCCGGACCTGGCCGCCGACATGTACCAGTACGCCCGCGAGACTTTGGCGGCCGCGGGCTATCACCACTATGAAATATCCAACTGGTCGCTGCCCGGCCGGGCCTGTGAGCACAACTTGGTCTACTGGGAGAACGGCCCTTACCTGGGGGTGGGTCCCGGCGCCCATTCCCGCCTGGAAGACTACCGGTTCTGGACCGTGCTCTCGCCCCGAGACTACAACAGCAAGGCTGCGGCATGGGCCGACGGGGGCGCCAAAGCAATAAATGAAATGGCCGAGGACGTGTTAAAAAGTGTCCCGACGCTGGGCGGCTGGGAACACCTCGGACTAGAGACCATCTGCTCCGAAACCATGTTCTTGGGCCTGCGGCTGCTGGACGGCATGGACCTGGCCGAAGCCTCCACCTTGACCGGCGTCGACCTGGCCAAGAAATTTCAAGCTCCCATCGGAGAGTGCATCCAACTGGGACTGTTGGAACAAGACGGCGATTGCCTCAAGCTGACCAAGCCGGCCTACCTGATCGCCAACCAGGCTTTTACCCGGTTCATGGAGTAAGTCCACACATCGATTTATACTGTGGAAACTTTTTCGCTTATCTAACTTGCGAGCATCCGCAGGTTAGGTTAGAGTCAAAGTAGGTGGATACGAGCGAGACGACATGATGGAAATAGCCGATTTAGTAGTCAAATCATCGGACGGCAACGTAGCTTTGATCGTAGAGGTTAAGGCAAGGTCTCATGTTTCTGACGAGTGGGCGTCAACTTTGCATCGGAACCTCGTTGTCCACGGCTTGATCCCGAAATCAGCGTACTTCCTTCTCGCGCTTGCTGATTTTTTCTACCTTTGGAATCCCTGTCATCCAGTTCTGTCCGACAGATTCGATTATAAGGTTCCATCAAACAAAATATTAAGTCGGTATCTCAACAAAGCTTCGCTCACCGCGTTAAGCGGTTCTAGCCTAGAATTATTGCTGTCGGCGTGGCTCGGAGACATCATAAATTCCGAAATCTCTGTGGACGAATATCCCGAATTTAGTTGGATGATTGAATCCAATCTGTATGACTCTATTAAAGGAGGGGCGGTCCAAGCCCAGGCTGTAATTTGATCGTTTATGTTGAGTCCAACTTCGTTCTTGAGATTGCGTTCGCTCAAGACGAGTCGGAGGCATGTAATTCGATCGTCGAACTTGCCGAGTCCGGAAACATCAACCTAGTTATACCAGCGATCAGCGTATCCGAGCCATACGAAGTAATCCTTAGGCGGTCTAAACGTAGAGTAGAATTGAATAGCCAATTATCTGTCGAGCTCACCCAATTGTCTCGTTCCCGTCCCTACGCCGAGATAATTGAAAGGTCTCAGGAAATCGTTTCTCTATTGATTTCAAGTGGCCAAGATGAAAAGCTCAGACTGGACTCTACACTTAGCCGGATTCTTGGATGCGCTGAAGTCATACCCATAGGCGGCGAGACTCTTCGGTCGGCAATAGAATTTCAAAGCAGCCTCAACCTGTCTCCGCAAGATTCCCTGGTCTATGCGGCGGTCGTTAAACATTTGGATTCGACACCACCTGATCAGAAATGTTTTCTGAACCGAGACTCCAAGGACTTTTTGATTCCTGATATCGAATCTCAACTCGCAGCCTTCCAATGCATAATGATTCCCAAGTTTAACGACGGCGTAGAATACATTAGAAATTCCCTCTAGAAATCGACGCGCGTCCTGGTACAAAGCTAGCCAGCTTGAATAGACGCAGCCAGCAGCGTTGAAAGTCACGGCCTATCCAGCCTGATTCCGAGGCAGTAAGGAATGTCATGATAAAAGAACTGGACGCAATCGTGCTCACGCATGACGTAAAGGAACACAATCTCAAACGGGGCGACGTTGGAGCCGTGATTCACTGCTATCCCGCAGTTGGATTTGAAGTTGAGTTCGTGACTGGAGAGGGAAAGACCGCCACAGTGCTCACCCTCACCGGAGATGACATCCGTCGCATGGGCAAAGGCGAAATATTGCACGCCCGCGAAATCAACGTTGCGTGATTACTGAGCCATGTACGTTATAGGCACCGCCGGCCACGTGGACCACGGCAAGTCCACCCTGGTTAAGGCGCTGACCGGCATCGACCCCGACCGCTTCCCCGAAGAGAAAGCCCGGGAGATGACCATCGACCTGGGCTTTGCCTGGATGGACCTGCCCAGCGGGCGGGAAGTCAGTATCGTCGATGTGCCCGGCCACGAAAGGTTCATCAAGAACATGCTGGCCGGCGTGGGCGCCATCGACCTGGCCCTCCTGATCGTGGCCGCCGACGAAAGCGTGATGCCCCAGACCAGGGAGCACATCGCCATCCTGGACATCCTCCAGATCACCCGCGGCCTGGTGGTCGTCACCAAGACCGACCTGGTCGATGAAGAGATGGTGGAGTTGGTCAAAGCCGAGGTGGAAGACACCCTGCAGGGCACGTCCTTCCAGGGCTGCCCCATGGTCGGCGTCTCCGCCTACACCGGCGACGGCATGGACGAACTGACAGCCACCATGGACAGTATCCTGGACGAGACCGATGCCAGGAAGGACCTGGGCCGGCCCCGCCTCCCCATCGACCGCTGCTTCACCATCTCCGGCTTCGGCACCGTGGTCACCGGCACCCTCATCGACGGCACGTTGACCGTGGGGCAGGAGATCGAGCTGGCTGGGTCGGGACAGCGGGCCAGGATCAGGGGCCTCCAGAGCCACAAGACCAAAGTGGACGCCACCGACCCCGGCGTGAGGCTGGCGGTGAACCTGTCCGGCCTGTCCAAGGACGAAGTCCAGCGTGGCGAGATACTGACCATACCCGGCTGGCTGAAGCCCACCTACCGTCTCGACGCCCGCATGCGCATGGTCAAGAACGCCCCCCACCCTCTGAAACACAACCAGGGCGTCACTTTTCACCTCTTCACCAGCGAGTCCCCGGCGCGGGTCAGGCTCCTTGACGCCGACCGGCTGACCGCGGGACAAGAGGGCTGGGTGCAGATCTTATTGTCCAACCCGCTTCCCGTGGTCAAGGGCGACTTCTTCGTCATCCGCTCCTCGGAGGACACCCTTGGCGGCGGCCAGATAGTGGACCCCAACCCCCGGCGGCGCTACCGCCGGTTCGACGACAACGTTATAGAACGGATGATGACCCTGGACCAGGGCACCGGCGGGGACATCATCATCAGCATCGCCGAACAATGGGGCCCTTGCGGTCTGACAACCCTCTCCCAGCGGACCAACCTGTCCCGGGAGGAGGTCTCGGAAAGGGTGGCTCAGTTGACCGGGGAAGGCCATCTGGTGAGCCTGGGCGATATCGGCAGCGACGCCGATGCCGTGGTCTATTCGGCCCAGGGTTGGGATGTGCTCAAGAGCAAGGTCGCCTCGGCCCTTCAGCTCTACCACACCCAATACCCGCTGCGGCATGGCGTCCCGGCCCAGGAGATACGCAGCCGGTTGGGCCTGTCTCAGCCGGTCTACCAGCGGGCGTTGGCCCGCCTGGTGGAGGAACAGGTAGTGGTTGATGAGCGGCAGTCCCTGCGCCTGCCAGACCATGAGATCACGCTGACGCCAAAGATGGAAGAAGAGGCGTCCGCCTACTTGAAATCACTTCAAAAGGAACCTTATTCTCCACCCAGCGGCCAGAAAGTCAGCCCGGAACTGCTGGGAGTACTCATCGACCAGGGCAAGGTGGTGCGGGTCACAGACACAGTCATCTTCGACGCGTCGGCCTACCAGGAGATGACGGACCGCATCATCCAGCACCTTAAGGACCAGGGCACCATCACCGTGGCCGAAGCCCGGACCATGTTCGACACCAGCCGCAAATACATCCTTCCCCTTCTAGAACACATGGACCAGCAGCAGATCACCCGCCGCACCGGCGACGAACGGGTCTTGAGGTAGGATTCAGTTGAATCGCAGAGACCCGCAGCAGATCACCCTCAGAAACGCCAGCGAGCCGGTCAGGTAGGTTGCGATGGGACTGGACATGGGACAGACAGTCCTCCAACTGGACCAACTCACCCAGTCTATGCGCGGGGCCAGCGAGGCCCGGGAAGAGCGCCTGACGGCCCTGCTGAACGCGGCGGCCGGCGTCGACCCTGACACCGCCGCCAGCAAGACCGCGGACGCCAAACAACGCCCTTATTTGGCCGCTGAGGTCGAAGAATCCCTGCTGGGCGCCTACCCGCCGCCGGACCCGCCTGCCGACTGGGTGGTCGCCGCGGTTGACGGCTCCCACATCGACGTTGACCGCCACCTGCCCGTCGCCTGCTACCTGCTGAACCTCGGCGGCTGCGTCTTGACCTACGGCTCCCAGCCCGGCGCCACCCTTTTCAGCCATCCCCACCTGGCCACCACCTCCGAAGAACTCTATATCTCGGACCCCAAGAACTCCACGGCAGAGGAGTTGATCAGCGGTCCACTCCTGGGCCTGGTGCGCACCGTGAAAGAGTTGGAGACGCTGGCCGACACGGTGGAGCAATGCCCGCCCGGCCTGCCGGTGTTGGCGCTGGTGGACGGCTCCTTGGTGCTTTGGGGGCTGTCCGGACAGGC
This sequence comes from Chloroflexota bacterium, assembly GCA_022563275.1. Next base: position 30,947 of record JADFNR010000026.1, read on the forward strand.
CTACCGTCCCTATGTGAGCGACGCCATCATCAATGACGGACTGCTTCCCGCCATGAAACGCCTTGAAAAGCTGGCCGAGAGCCGCCCGGTCGCCCTGGCCGCGTATGTGTCCTACCCCCGGAGCACCGAGGCCGTGAACGCCGTGCGCTGCACCCTCTGCCCTCATGACGTCAGCGTCTGCGCCCAGTCATGCAACAACCGCCGTTCCACCCAGCAGACCTGCAGC
>JADFNR010000001.1:0-19343 GCA_022563275.1 Chloroflexota bacterium
GCGGGTTTAAAACGATCTGCCCCTGTTATTCCCACCATCGTAAGGGCCGATATTTTTAAAACTAAATTCGGGCGTCTATCTCCCGTTCACCTTGTCAAATCACTAAGCCCGGTGGGGGTGTCCGCGCTGTACAACGGCTGATGCGACTCTCACGCTGTATATATAAGCCACTGCCGCAATATCGCCGACGGTTCGTTTAATCCTTTCAACATGGCCGCACATGCCCGTGGGGATCGGCCAAGTCTGATGCCGTTATAATGCGGCAATGGTTGATGCGGGAACGAATAAATCCCAAGTGTTGATCTACGATGCCGACTGCCGCCTCTGCGCCAACTTGGCTCGTTGGTTGTCCAGAGTCGACGTCCTCCAACAGGTGAATTGGACTCCTTATCAGTCTTTGGATGCGCCGCCGCCAGGATTATCGTGGGATGACCTGAAGCGTTCCGCATATCTGGTGGGCGGAAGAGGCCGATACTATGAGGGTTTCTACGCCTTTCGCATGCTCACCGTCCGCCTCCCGCTGCTTGCTCCCCTGGCGCCGGTATTCTGGCTTCCGGGCATAAGTATAATTGGCGCCGCGGCATACCGATGGGTGGCCAGGAATCGCTACCGTTTCTTCGGGTGCACATGAAATACATGCGATTCAGAGTCAGGCATTGGTAGCAGGCAGATTTGATGCTGCCAGACGACTACCGGCACCAACTAGACCGCCAAAAATCATCGAAACCCGGTCGAATGTGTGGCGCGCCAGCCTTATCTGCGCCGTGTTGGCCCTCGCTGTTGCGCCGGTGGTGTTCGGGCCGCTGGGCATTGTTGCCAGTATGGTGGCGTTTTGGAAGGGGGCCAGGTGGTGGGGAGCTGCTGGGGTCTCGGGGAGCGCGGTGGCGGCGGTGGTTGGGTACTATCGGGTGGTAGGTTGGTCACGTAAAAAGCCGCCGGTCGGACCCGTAAGTCAGTCCGGCGGCGGCTCCACAGGCCCGTCCGTTAGCTTTTACTTGTTATGGATTGGCCGACTGGCGAACCGGTGCCTTCCAAGTCAACATCAAGTCTCCGATTCCCAGGGTTTTCGGAGCACTACGACCCAGCGGACCGCCAACATGGGCCACCGGGATAGTCCATAGAACATTGAATCCAAATGCTCGAATTGGTTGGCTGATTTCAACATTTGCGGCACGGTGAATGGCTTTGTGGCTCCCTCATCAACTTCCCTACCGATGGGACTCATGAGGACGAGTTTCCACAAAGGGTTTCGCCCGTTGGGTTCGTCTATGTAGAGCACACCCCCAGGCACCAAAACCCTAAAGACTTCCCGCATCACTTCTTCGAGAAATCCATGAACATGGTGTATCAGCCCTGAGGCGAGTACAAAGTTGATCGATTTGTCTTTAAGTGGAATGGAAGCGGCATCTCCGGCCGCCAAGCAAGAGCCAACGCTTTTTCCAGACGTCTGAAGTGCTTCCATTGATGGATCAACACCGATTTTCAGGCTATCGTCAGGAAATAGCTGTAAATGCACGCTGTCGGCACAACCTAAATCCAAGACTTGCCCCAATGAAAGTTTGGGGTGACGGGACAAGAATTTAGTAATTTCGGTCTCGCGTAGGTTCCGGAAGTAACGAAACCAAGGACGAGCCATGATCTTGGAATATTCTCCATCGACGCTGGCCGCCAGATGAGAATGATGATGCTTGCCGGGTTTGGTTAGATCTAGCGCGGATGTCTGCATTGGCCTAGTATTTAACGTAACTAGGCGCGCAACCAGTACCAGCGCGGCCATGTGCGAAGTTCCAAATGGGCCGCGTAGCGACCTTACAAGACCAATGGAGCCGGGACCGAAGTGTCGGGGTCTAAAACCCAATCCTGACAAACAAATACTCTGCCCGGACATCAAGAAGGCCGGAGTAGATGTGGGTAGTTGGACGAGCAAGGGTTGAAACGCTAAACGACAGTAATGGTGTGCCTTCGGTGACCTGTCCGCATCCTTGGTTCTGGGCGATAAACCTCCAATCCAACCCAACCACATACCAGCAGCGAGTGGCCGCTCGCCAACCGGCCTCTCTTACTTCAGCGCATCCACCTGGTCCCACCGCACCGTTACCAGCTCCTCGGTGTCCAGTATGACGTGGAACCCTTCGGCTTGCTCGTCAGGGTAGTCCACGGTCCTCTGAAACACGTTGCTTTCAACCGTGCCGGTCCGGCCGGCGTACTTGCCGGTGGTGATCGTCACCCGGTCGCCCCAACGTGGCTACAACCATGGATATTTACAGCCTTGTGTTGCCAGACATGCAAGATCAGGCCGCCTTGGCAATAGACCTAAAATTATCCAAGCAATAAATTGGATCCGTTTGGATTGGCCCAACCCGCGCTCTTTCCGCAGCTTCAGTCCTCGTGTACCCTTTTGGTTATGGAAAGAAAAATTCCACTCTTGGTAATCCTAGGGGGAGTTGTCATTTTCGGCGTGTTGTGGGCCTTAATCGCAATCGCTGGGGACGGCACGGGTAAATTCTGGGAATGGCAATCGACCTCCTGGCAGTCAGTCTCCGTCGCGATAACCGGATGGATGTTGGCAATATTCGCTTCGCTAACGTGGTCGTCGATGCGCACTCAAGAAACGACGAGGCATCGGGAGCAATTTGCCTTAAGAAGAAACGAGCTAGCTCTCCAGACGCTGCGTGTCCGAGAGTTAGCATTTGAGTTTTTAACGTCCCTTAAAGACCATAAAATCGAAATCGATAATGCAGGCGCCCCCTCTTCGGAGGTATTCCAACCCACCATTTCGAGAATCAGTGATGACCTTGTTAAAGACATTGCGGAATTGACTGAAAAATCAGCTCAATTTGACCAAAATTTCATCGAGAATACCGAACTAAATACTGCCAACCTATCGGCGGCCAATGAAGATTATGTTTTTGGCAAGATTATGATGCTACATGCGCTTGAGGCTGATCTCAAAGCAAGGATAAAAGCTCACTCAGGACTGCAAGAAACGATGAAGGTCTTTTGGCGAGAGCTGGACTTGGATTCATGTTAAACGCTCACGATTCAATCTGTGGTGTGCTTACGTCACTCTAATTACAGCTAATGCTCTAAAATAAATTAGGTACTTTTTGGGTACAATCCAGTGTCAAGAAAGCCCTCCAAATCAATTTGGAGGGCTTTTTTATGCCTAAAATATTGGTGACCCGCCTCGGGGTCGAACCGAGAACCTACTGATTAAGAGTCAGTTGCTCTGCCATTGAGCTAGCGGGCCGCTGGTGTAGGACGGGCGAATCCCCGTCTACAACCTAACAACAATCTTGGGACACTGTCAATTTGCCTGGAACGCCGGAAAGCATCTAGGGGCGCCGCCTAGGTAAACGAAGACGCTATATCCCGTGATCGAGCCGTTCGATCAGGTGCACGGGCAGGGCCGCGGCCCTCATCTTCTCCTGGGTTTTTGCTATATCGTAGGTCACGCGGTGGCGCTGAATAACCGGCTCAGCCGTGTCGCAGATGGCGTAGCTGGGCCGGGGGTCCCGGTCTCTGGGCTGGCCGACGCCACCGGGGTTTATGATCCGGCGTTCATCACCCAGAGCAACGGGCTCACCTTCGGGAAACTCGCTGAACTCCGCGAGCTGCGGATTTCCATCGACCTCGTAACAGAGAAATGGTATGTGGGAGTGCCCGACGAGACAGTATCTGGTTTCCATGAGGGCCAACGTGCCGGCGGCGGAATCGCGGTCCAGCAGGTACTCCACGATGGGGTCACGCAGGCTTCCGTGCACCAAGGTGAACGGTTCTTGAACGGAGACCAACGGCAGGGCGCTCAAGTAATCGCGCTGTCGGGCGTCAACTTGGCCTGCGGTCCACTGGGTCGCGGCTCTGGCAGCCTCATTGAAATCGGATGCGTCGATGAGGCCCACTGCCGCGTAGTCGTGATTTCCCGCCACCGCCACCAGATCGAATTCCCGTATGCGGTCGATACAAGCCCCGGGGTCCGGGCCGTACCCCACCGTATCCCCCAGGCACCAAATCACGTCGAACCCGCCTCGGTCCTGGGCGTCAGCGAAAACGGCCTCCAGGGCCTCCAGGTTGGCGTGAATGTCGGATAAGATCAACGCCCGCATGTTTAAACATCCCGATGGGATCAGGGCCGTGGCGCGAAATCCGGTAACATGTCACGGTGATTATAACCGCTGGCCGGTGTCTAACGCATCGGCCATCTGCGGCCGCGCAAACTTTATCTATAGGGGAGGGGTAACACCATGCCAAACGAGCGGCCAATCGTCAGAGTGATCGGCACTGGAGGCAGCATCGCCGGAATCGGGCCCGACCGCATGGACTTCATCCTCTATCCCGAGATCGGTGAACACATCACCATTCAGCAGTCTCTAGACCGTGTTCCGGAGATTCAGGACATCGCCGAAGTGAGGTCAGAAGACCTGGTCAGCGTGGGCAGCACCGCCATCGGCGCGGCTGAATGGCTGGGACTGGCCCGGCGGATCAACGAGATATTCCGGGAAGAAACGGATGTGGCGGGTGTGGTCATTACCCACGGAACCGCCACCTTGGAAGAGACCTCCTATTTCCTCCACTTGACCGTCAAATCCGCCAATCCGGTGGTGATCACCGGGGCCATGCGGCCGCCCACGGCGCTTAGCACGGATTCCGACCTGAATCTGCTGGACGCGGTGCGGACCGCCGCCTGCCCAGATGCCGCCGGCCTAGGGGTGTTGACGGTGCTGAATAACGAGATCCAGTGCGGCCGGGACGTGACCAAGGCCAGCACCTTTCGAGTGGAGACCTTCCGTCCCAACGAACTTGGCTTCTTGGGATACGCCGATTCCGACGGGAAGGTGGTGTTCTACCGGGCGCCCCTTCGCCGCCACACCGTCAACACACCTTTCATGGTAGACGGCATGACTGGCCTGCCCAGAGTGGACATCGTCTACTCCTACGCCGGGGCGGATGGATTGCTGGTGGACGCCGTGCGGAACAACCACTCCGACGGCTTGGTCTTGGCCGGGTTTGGCGGCGGCAGCTTTCCTCCGGCGGTGACCGAAGCCGCGGTCAAGTTGGTGGACGACGGCGTCCCCGTGGTCTTGGCCACCCGCGCCACCGCCGGCAGGGTGGTGATGACCCCAAAGAAGGAAGAACAGGGATTCATGGTTTCGGACAACCTGCTGCCCCAGAAAGCCCGGGTCCTCCTGATGCTGGGTCTGACCATAACCAAAGACCGTCAGGAACTGCAGCAGCTCTTCTACGACTACTAACCGCGCCGTATATTCCCCGGCCTGTAACCGGAGCTAACCGGGCCGCGACCGCTGTTGCCGGAATAGACACCGGTGTATACTCGCCATCGTGTGTTCGGCGTATCGCCCACGCATGAGACAGATATAAAGGGGACAGAGAACCATTGGCTGAAGCTGTAGACCCTCAGACTATCGCCGGCCCCGAATACAACCGCACCAAAGACTCGGTGATGGCCACCAGTGTGATCGGCGCCCACACGCTGGAGCACATGTACGGCCGCGCCTTCTTGGTGCTGATCCCCCAGATCTACGTTGCCCTGGGGCTCGCTCCCATCCAGGCGGGGTTGCTGGATGCGGTAAGACAGCTATCCGGCGGCGCAACGAGCATGACCGGCGGGTTCTTCGTCGATATGTTCCAGCACCGGCGGGCCCACATACTCGCCTTCAGCATGAGCCTGATAGCCATCGGCTATTTCCTGGTTTCCATCGCTCCCACCTACGGACTCATCCTGGCTTCCTTGGCGCTGGCTTCGGCGGGAACGGCCTTGTGGCACCCGCCCGCCCTGGGACTGCTGGCCCAGCGGTTCCCCCGGCAACGCGGCCTGTACATCTCGTTGCACCGCTCCACGGGAAATATCGGCGATTGGCTGGGCCCGCTGGTAGTCGGAGTCCTATTGGGGGCCGTTGGCTGGCGTTGGATCATGGGCGGCGGCACCCCGGTGCTTCTCGTCTTCGCCGTGGTGATATTCTACGTGCTCCGCAACGTGGGCGGTCCCAAGATCGAAGGCGTCGATTACCGGGCCAAGTTCAGGAAGCAGATCACAGAGATGCGGGAGTCCTTCCGCGGCACCGGTATGTGGTGGATATTCACCGTCTCAGCCGTGCGTGGCATGGGGGACAGGTCTCTGCTGTGGGTCATTCCTCTCTATCTATCGGACCAGTTGGGCATGAGCAATTTCTGGGTCGGGTTCCACGTGGCCCTGCTGGCGGCGCCAGGGATATTCGCCGGGCCGCTATTCGGGGCTCTTTCAGACCGAATCGGAAGAAAGCCCATAATCATGTTCATCATGGCCTCAGCCGTCATCTTCCCGGTGACCATGGCCCTGGGGGGAGACGGGCTGGGAATGACCTTCTCAGTGCTGATGTTCGGACTGTTCTTGTTCTCGGTCAACTCCCTCACGCAGGCGGCGGCCATCGACGTTGCCGCGGGCAAGGGCCTTGAAGGAACATTCATCGGACTGATGTGGGGCAGCAACGCCTTCTTCGGGGCCATGGCGTCGGTCCTCGCCGGGGTTTTGGTGGAATACGTGGGCTGGCACGCCGCGTTCTACTTCGCCTCTGGGCTGTTCTTCCTGGGCTTCCTGTCGTCCCTGGCCCTGCCGGGTAAGTTCGTGCAGCGCGAGCCGCTGGCTGACTAGAGAGACCAGGGCTGCCCTCGCTCGCCATCACTGATTAAGCCGTAACGCAACGTAGAGGCGGGTTTCCAACCCGCCCTAGCCATCGTACGGCGCGCTTCTACGAGGATAAACATTGCGGGCTGTCATGTTTTTCCATATCGTCATCTTCGCATCGATAACCTTCGCCGGAGATTAACATGGCGGGTTGGAAACCCGCGCCTACAGACCTTCTTCATTCCGGCGAGGGCCGGAATGACTGAATTGGCATCAGCGTGGGCTGGTTTCGGCGCCGGCTACAAGCCAGATTCCAGGGCTTTTTGGTATTGCTCCGGTGTGTTCAGATCCAAGAGCACCGTGGGGTCATCCACTTCAAACCGCTCCGTTGCCTCCGCGTGCCGCCGCACCACCGCTTTCAGACCTTGGGATTCCTCTTCGATCTCCGCCAACTCGGGCAGCAAATCGGCCGCTATGAGGATGGGGTGACCGCCTTTGCCGCCGTGGGTCGGGATGGTTATCCGGAAAGATGACGCCTGGTGGCGCTCCAACAAGGTCCGTACCGTGTCCGCGCTTCGGGGCTGGTCCACGTTCAGTAACAGCACGTCCGATAGTTGCTGGCCGGCCAGCGCCGCGACACCGGTCTTGAGTGAGGTGGTCTTGCCCTGTAGGTAATCGTGATTGAGCGTCCACGATGCGCCTTCGACGGCATCAACGATGGGCTTGAGACGGTCCGCGTCATGGCCCAACACCACGACGACCTGCTGGACGCCAGCATCCAGCAGCGACCGGAGTTGGTATTCGATAAGAGTGGTGTTCCGCCAAGGAAGCAAGGCTTTCAAGCGGCCCATGCGGCTGGACTCGCCGGCGGACAATAGTATCGCCCAAACTCCGGGCATGGGCCGGGGCCTAGACTTCCACCGTGCTATCAGGCGTGCGTTCGGCGATTTTGGCCGCCCGGTCGATGTACCGCTCGTCCATCTGCATCTGCCCGCCGTCTCCGCCGCGCCGGACCATGATGATCTCAGACATGATGCTCACGGCCAACTCTTCAGGCTCAAGGGCGCCGATGTTCAGGCCGATGGGCGAGTGGACCTCTTTAAGGCGCTCCAAGGTCACGCCCTGCTGCAGCAGGCGCCTATATATCATGATGGTCTTGCGCCGGCTGCCCAGCACTCCGATGTACCGGGCGCGGGTCTTCAGCGCCGATTCCAATGCCATATCGTCATAGCGATGGCCCCTGGTCGCCACCACCACGAATGAGTTCACGTTCAGATCAAGGTGGTCCGTCCATTTGTCGTAGGTTTCGACCACCCTTTGTTCCGCGTAGGGGAAACGCTCTTCGTTGCAGAACTCTGGCCGGTCGTCCACCAGATAGACCCGGTAGCCCAGGGAATGGGCTAGGTCCGCGGTGGCCTTGCCAACGTGTCCGCCGCCAACCATCACCAAAGTCGGCGGAGTGGTGAACCCCTCAACAAATACCTCGGTGCCGTCGGCGGTGCTGAATGACTCATTACTGCCCACGTCGGCGACCTTATGAGCGATCTCGATGGCCTGTGTGTCCAACTCGGCATTGCCCAGCGAACCGGTGATCGAGCCGTCGGAACGTAATAGCAGTTTCGAGCCCAGGGCGGGTCCGCCGTCCTTGGCGTTGACCACAATGGCCAGGCTTACCGGATGGCCGCCGTCGTAGGCTTCCACGATCTCGCTGCCGATGGACAAGAAGTCCTCTGGCTCCCGCAGCGGTTCCAGATAGAAATACATGGTGCCGCCGCAGACCAGCCCATCGCGGGCGGCGATATCTTCGTTCAGATAGTAGTCTTTGAACTCGGGGCCGCCGTTCTGCCGCAGGATCTCTTTGGCCGCGAACCAGATGTCGCCCTCGACACAACCCCCACCCAAAGTCCCCACTCCACTGCCGTCCTGCCGGACCAGCAGCATGGCGCCCGCCTTCTGGGGCGTGGAGCCCTTGGTCCGCACGACGGTGGCCAGAACACAGGGTTGACCGTCTTTCAAGTCGTCAATCGCACCCTGGATAACTTCTCTCATCTAATCCCTCGTTTTAATGCCTATAACCGCCAGATTTCCAGTTGACATCTATGCTCAATCATCCCGAAGAGAATATCACCTGGAATCTCCAAAGCGCGTCTGGATTTCTAGTTGAATCTCTGGTTGATAGCTTATCAAAATGTGACGGGTGGGAGCAAACGATAATAGGCGGTGATACGCACGAAAACCGGCCCAACCCCGACGCAGAAACACTGTAACTGTAGGCACAAATAGGATACAATGTTATGTCATATGGCAATCGTAGCTATTACCTCTTCCAGCGCCAAGAACGCACGCCTTTACGTTGAAGTGATGGAATCCGCAGGGGCGGCTGTGCGAGTTCTGATTCCGGATGATCACGCTGACGTAGACACGGAAGAATTGATGCGGGACACCGGCGGTCTCCTCCTCCCCGGCGGACCGGATATTGATCCCACCCTCTATGGGGAGGAGCCGGACCCGGACGCCGGATTGGAACTTCGCCGGCCTCTGGACGACCTGGAATTGCGTATCCTGGAATACGCCCTGGGCCGCGACATGCCGGTGCTGGCCATCTGCCGGGGCATGCAATTATTGAACGTAGCCTTTGGCGGCAAGCTGATACAGGACCTGCCGGACCACAAATCTCAGAAGATCGACGGAAATTGGGAGTCTGCCTACCACCAGATATACATCTCGCCGGGAGCCAAGGCTGCGGCGGTGATTGGAATGGCGGGCATCTTCAAGGTGAACAGCCTGCATCACCAGGGGCTGAAAGAAGCCCAGCGGGCGCCGCGCCTGATGACCACGGCATACGAGGTGGAGGATGGGTTGATAGAGGGACTGGAGAGCCCGGAACATAGCTGGGTGATCGGGTTGCAATGCCATCCGGAGCGGCAAGACGAGGTCCCCAAGATGTTCGGCAACCTGTTCCTGGGGTTGCACGAGCGGGCCGAGATCTTCGTCTCCGAATTCGCCGCCTGACCCCGATCAAACCAGCCCGCATCCAAGTTTCGTCATCGCGGCAGAGATACGGGACAACACCGTATCCAACGGACCGGTCGATTACCGCTGACAGACTGGAAACTGTTTATTCCGATAGTGGACCCTTAAGGAGCATTGACTGATGGTAACAACTAGCCCAGAACAGCCGGATTCGAGCATCGTTCCGATCCGCATTGAAGTGGAGATGCGCACGTCGTACCTGAACTATGCGATGAGCGTCATAGTGTCCAGAGCGCTTCCCGACGTGCGGGACGGGCTGAAACCGGTCCACCGCCGCATCTTGTACGCGATGCACGATATGGGTATCCGCCCCGGCTCCGCCTATCGCAAGAGCGCCAGGATCGCCGGAGAGGTGCTGGGAAAGTTCCACCCCCACGGTGAAGGTTCCGTATACGACGCCCTGGTCCGAATGGCCCAGGACTTCTCACTGCGTTACCCGCTGATCGCTGGTCAGGGTAACTTCGGCAGCGTCGATGGCGACCCTCCGGCGGCCATGCGGTACACCGAAGCCCGTCTGGCCCCCATCGCAGAGGAACTGCTGGCGGATATCGACCAAAACACCGTCAATTTCACCCCAAACTTCGACGACTCCCTGACTGAGCCAACCGTCCTGCCGGCCCGCTTGCCCAACATGCTGATCAACGGCGCGTCGGGCATCGCCGTGGGTATGGCCACCAACATCCCGCCCCACAACCTGGGAGAGATCTGCGACGCCGTTATCAGCCTGATCGACGACCCGGACACCACCACAGAACAGTTGATGCGGTCGGTCAAAGGCCCCGATTTCCCAACGGGCGCCAATATCCTAGGCCACCAGGGCATCTTCGACACCTACACCACCGGGCGCGGCCGCATCATCATGGAGGCCACCACCGAGATCGAGGAGATCCCGGGCAGCCGAGACCGGGAACAGATAATCATCACCGAGATCCCCTACCAGGTGAACAAGGCCCACCTGGTCGAAAAGATCGCCAGCCTCACCAGGGAAAAGAAACTGGACGGGATATCCGACATCCGGGACGAGTCCGACCGCCACGGCATGCGGATCGTCATCGAACTACGCCGCGACGCCCAGACCTACGTGGTGTTGAACAACCTATTCCGTCATACCGCGCTCAGGTCGTCATTCAACGCCATCATGTTGGCGTTGGTTGACGGCCAGCCCCAGGTGCTGCCGCTGAAGCGGTGTCTGGTCCTGTTCATCGAACACCGTCAGGTTGTGATCCGCCGCCGGTCCGAGTTCCAATTGCAGAAAGCCCAAGAGCGCGACCATGTGGTCCAGGGGCTTCTGTTGGCTTTGGACCGCATGGATGAAGTGATCCAGATCATCCGGAGTTCCGCCGACGTTGAAGCGGCGCGGGCGAATCTGATGTCGACCTTGGACCTGAGCGAGGTCCAATCCCAGGCTATCTTGGATATGCAGCTTCGCCGTTTAGCCGCTCTGGAGCGGGAACGGTTGGAGAAAGAGCACGAGGACCTGGTCGCGAGGATCACCGAGCTTGAGGCGTTGCTGGCCAGCCCGGAATTGGTCATGTCCGCGATCAAATCCGAGACTCAAGCGTTGAAGAAATCGTTCAACAATCCACGAAGGACTGTGATCCACGACGCCGAGCTTGCCGATCAGACCGACGAGTCATTCATTCCTCATGAGGACGCCATAATCACCCTGAGCCAGAAGGGCTACGTGAAGCGAGTGCCGTCGGATACCTTCCGCACCCAGCACCGCGGCGGCAAGGGCGTGTTGGGGATGCGGACCAGGGAAGACGACGCAGTGATGGACCTGGTAGTCGTCGACACCCACGACACCCTGTTCTTCTTCACCAACCGGGGACGGGTATACCCCCTGAAGGCTTATCAGATCCACGGTGACTCTACGCGCACCAGCCGGGGCGTGCTGCTGGCCAACCTGCTGCCCCTTGACCGGGGAGAGGCGATACAGGCCATGCTCATCATCGATAACCCCAGAGACGAGTACCCGCTTTTGTTGGCCACCAAGAAGGGCGAGATAAAATCCCTGAAAACGGGCGAACTCACCCGCATACGCCCCTCCGGGCTCATCGTGTTTGACCTGGAACAGGGCGATGAGTTGGTCTCGGTGGCCCAGGTGGGCGAAGCCAAAGACGTGATCATGGTTTCGGAGCAAGGTCAGGCCATCAAGTTCCCAATCACCGGGCTGACCCCCCGCTCCCGCACCGCCGGCGGCGTCAGGGGCATCCGGCTGTTGAACAAGGACCAGGTCGTCGCCATGAGCACGGTGACGCCCAACAGCCATCTGTTGATCGTCAGCGTACACGGTTATGGGAAGAGCACTCCGTTGGCCAGCTACCCCCGCCACGCCAGGGGCGGTCAGGGTGTGCGGACCTTCCGCACATCCGAAAAGGCCGGCAAGGTGGCGGCCGCCCGGGTGGTGCAAGAAGGCCCCGGCCAACTGATCCTCATCATCTCCGCCAAGGCCCAGGTGGTGCGGATCACTCTGGAGGACGTCCGGGTTACCGGGCGGAACACCCAGGGCGTGATCGTTTGGCGGGACCGCGAGCCGGACGACTTCGTTGCCTCCATCGCTTGCTTCCAAGAATCGGACACCCAGAGTAACGGTGATGAAGCCAGTAACGGCAACGGAAGAACCAACGGAAAGAATGGCGCTTCTGCCACCAAGGATGACGGCGCCGAGCCCAACGAGACTTCCGCAAAATAACCGGGCGGAAATTTCAGGCAGAAAGAAAAGCGCCGTGGGCTCACGGCGCTTTTCTTTCTTGGTCCGACGCGTTCTTGAATTATCTTTTTGGCCTGGGGCCGTTTTGACGTTATGGACCCGCTTATTCCTCGGCTGGGTTGTACCAACGGCTGTTGTAGAACATCAAAGGCGCGCCGGACTCGCTCCGGCGCATTTCTTTTACCTCACCGATGTAGATCGTGTGGTCCCCGTACACATGGGAACCCAGCACTTGGCAACCGAAAAAGACCATTGAGCCGTCCAGGACTGGCACCCGATCTCCGGCTTCAGAATAATGGTATTCCACGCCACCGTCGCGGTCCTCCGGTTTCTTGGCGAAATAGGCGCCCAGGTCCTGCTGTTCCTGTTTCAGGATATTTACCCCAAACCGGCTGGTTTTTTCCAGGTAACCATGGGTATGTGTGCCGTGGGCGATGCAGACCATGACCGTCGGCGGGTCAAGGCAGATGGAGGAAAAAGCGTTGGCCGTCATGGAATGCGGCTGGCCTTCATCATCCAAGGTCGTGATGATCGTGACGCCGGTGGCGAACTGTGCAAAGGCGGACCTTAACTCGTCATTATCCAACAAAGCTATACCTGCACTATGAGTCATCCAGGTGTGTTGCCCAATATTATATACGCTCGAATATCGGGGTGCCAGCTTGTCATTTTGTCAGCGTTCCGGTGATTCAGGGGTAGGGGCGGAAGCATTCGCCTATGTCTCCGTCTGGGTGGCCGGCGTAGCGCTCGGCGTCCAACTTGACGACGGCTCCCCGCAGCGCCAGGCCGATGAAAAGCTCCGGATGCGTTAACTCGGCCAAGATCTCCAGGCCCTCGATGATCCTTGGGCCAGGACGGCTGAAGTAAGAATGGTCGATCAGGTAGACCTCCCCGTTCTTCACCGAAGAGAGATCCCGCCAACCTTCCTGGCGCTCCAGCCACGGCGCTTCCCGAAGGTTCCTGGCCAGGTCGGATGAGCACAGGTCAATGAACAGCTTGTCGGGGTCATAGTCACGGACTTCGTTCCAGTCCAATCTCCTAGCCGCGCATCCGGCGGCGAGCATATCTTGCTTTCCCCCAGCCAGGCTCAGCATATCGGGTATCCAGTGGCCGCCTACGACCAGAGGGTTGATCCCCTCAAGAGAGAACACCCGCGGCCGTTGGGCCGGCGTAGGAAGCCTTTCTTGGACTGCCCGGACCCGCTCTCGCATGACAGCGACCAACTGACCGGCTTGCGCTTCGGCCTCGCAGGCCCGGCCTACCTGTAGGATGGAGTCCAATACCCCTTCAAAGGTCCTGGGCTGCAGCACCACAACCTGCGGCTGTACCTCCATTCCGGCGACCACTCCCGTCACCTGGCCGGCATCCACCTCACAGACGTGGCAGAGGTCCTGGGTCAATATCACGTCGGGAGACTCTCTCACCAACCATTCTTGGTCCAACTCGTAGGGGTTTTCCCCGCTGGCTAGCAGATCGGTCATGGCGGCTTCCACTTCGTCGCTGGACAGAACGGATGGGTCGACCTTGCTGCGGCTGACCACCGGCTTGGACCGGGCGCCAGCCGGAAAGTCGCATAGGTCGGACACGCCGGCCACTTGGTCACCAAGGCCCAGGGCGAAGAGTATCTCGGTCCCGCTGGGAAGCAGGGAACAAATCTTCATGCTAGTTTTCCTGTCCTCCGGTCCAGGTTGCCTGCGGGCGCCGCCGGTGACCATTCTTTGGCGGCGGCGACCGGGGTTTCAGGTGTAGATGCTGATGTATTATAGACTTCGGTCAATCGCCAGGGCGGGCGCCAGATGATTGACCAACGCGGCAAGGTGATCTTAAACCAGGCGGAAGCCGAGAATGGCCCAAGGCCCGTGGGTTGAGAATTGGAGCCAATGGGACCTCCTGAAGCTGAATTCATTTAGCTTTGGGATAACCGGGTTCATCCTGGCCATGGACACGGTGGTCCTACCCGTCATCGTGCTGACGGTAGCGCCGGAAGAGTTCAAGAACACCTACCTGGCGGTCCTGGGGATCAGCGGCCTGCTCATGGCGGCCATGGTGCAACCAACCATCGGACGCATCAGCGACCGCACCCAATCTCCGTTGGGCCGCAGGATCCCATTTATCTTGTGGGGATCCGTGTTCGCCGCGTTGGGCCTGATCGGTGTGCGGCTGGCGCCCAACTTCACCGTCCTGTTCGCGTTCTGGATATTCATTCAGGCCAACGTGAATATCGCCTATGGGCCTGGGTTGGCGCTGATCCGAGACTACGTGCCACTGAACCGCATCGGTATGGCGTCGTCCATGAAGATCATGTCCGACGCGGCCGGGGCAGCGGTGATGATTGCCATCACCGGCGCATTGATCGGAAAGACCGCGTCGTCACTCGACTGGGAATGGATCGCACTGGGGATACTTGCCTTTCTCTTGATGGTCGCCATCTCCATCACTTCGGTCCAGATATCACGCCGGGAATTACGTTCTCCGTTAAAATCACAGAGGCGCGATGTCGAGTCGTCCTTGCGCTCGGCGCTGAGCCCGCAATTGGGATTATTTTTATCGTCACGGCTGGTGATGATCACCGCCATAGCATCATTCCAAACCTACGGGCTTTTCTTTCTTCGGGACTCTGTGGGGTTGGAAAATCCGGCTGAGGCGCTGGGCCGCATGATCTTAGTGATCGGTGGGGCCTTGGCTGTTGCGGTGTATATATCTGGATGGGTATCTGACCGGGTGGGCAGGAAACCGGTGGTCTTGGCCGGAGCCATCGGCGCGGCCCTCAGCTCCCTATGGATGCTGACGGCCGGCGACTCCACGCAGGTATTGATCATCGCCAGCGTGATCGGCGCTTCCGTGGGGGTTTTGCTGAGCGCGAACTGGGCGTTGGCCAACGAGCTGGCGGATGAAAACCATGCCGGACTACACATGGGTATCGTGAACCTGGCGTCCATCGGCGGCGCCGCCACCGCCAAGCTGTTGGGGCCTGGGATCGACGCTCTGAACCGGATCCCCGGACGGCCCGACGACTTCGGTTACCAGGTGGTGATCGCCGGGTCCGCGGCGTTCTTCATCATCGGCGCAATGCTGTTGATGCCGCTAAAAACCATTGGCCGAGAGCCTGTGTCCAGAGACACGGACCCGCCGCCGGCATCTTAGCCCGAGCGAATCCGGTCCCGAGCATTTCTGGCGATCGAATTAACTCCGCCGGTTAACGGGCGCTCCCGGCTTTCTTCACGAACTCGGCGGCGCCCCTGGCCACCCAGGCGTTCCATGATGTCATCAAGAACTGGACACCTTTTTGGACATAGGCTTCCAAGTTGCCGTCGTTTACCAATGTCCCCGCCACCTTGCCTGACCCGGTTATCTTGGCGATGGCGTCGTCAATGGCCTTCAGGACGTCCGGGTGACCAGCGTCGCCGATGTGACCCATGGTCTGTGAAAGGTCCGACGGAGCAATGAAAAAAACGTCGATTTCAGGCACGGTCAGGATCTCGTCCAGGTTGGCCAGGGCCTCCACTTCTTCCAGGAGCACGACAACCATTGTCTGGCCGTTGGCCTGATGGAAGTAGTCGCCAACCCCGAACGACTGGCGGCCGCCGAACATTCCCCGGTACCCCAATGGCGCGTATTTCATGGACTGGGCCGCTTGTTCGGCGGCCTCCCGGGAATTTACGTGGGGCACAACGATGCCCATGGAACCCCGGTCTAAGGTGCGGGTGATCAGCCCCGGATCGTTGGAGTTGACCCTGGTGATGGACGCCATCTCCCATAGATCGCAAGCCCTGGTCATATCACCCAAGGCGTCCCAGTCCACCGATCCGTGCTCACATTCGATCCACGCGGCATCGAACCCCATCGGTCCCAAAAAATCGATGATGTCGCTGCTCTGCAGCCCGGAGATTACAGTGATGACCTCCCCGTTCTGTAATTTTTGCTTAGCCCTGTTCACTCTTATTGACGCCACGCCGGTCCTCCTGATTCACTGGATTCGCGCCGCCTCTTGGCAATGCCCGTAGCGGCGAGCCTGGTCATTTTGCCATCGAGGGTGAAAATATACAAATCTTGGCGGGGCGGGTCCTGGTCACCGCTCCCAATCAGGGGCGCTATCGGCTGAGCCATGGTTGGTCAGGTTCGTCTGAAAGGAACCGTCCGAGCTCATCCGGTAGATCTCGTCGTTGCCATCCCGGTTGCTGTGAAAGATGATCTGAGAGCCGGTTGAATTCCAAGTGGGAGCGCTGTTTACAGTGCCGTTGTTGGTCAACTGGTAGGCTCCAGAACCGTCGGAGTTCATCAGGTAAATCTCCCAGGAGCCGCTACGGTCGGAGGCGAACGCGATATTGGCCCCGTTGGGCGACCATGCCGGACCGGCGTCCGCTGCGGCATCATTGGTCAGGTTAAGCGCCCCGGCGCCGTCGGCGTTCATCACGTAGATCTCGCTGTTTCCATCGCGTTCTGAAACGAAGACGATCTTGGACCCGTCGGGTGACCAAGCGGGGAAGTTGTCCGCGGCGTCCACGGCCGTCAAACGCTGTTGATTTGAGCCGTCCGCGTTCATCACATATATCTCGTCGTTTCCATCGTTGGCTGAGGTATAGGCGATCTGACCTCCGGATGGAGAGCAGGCCGGCGCGAAGTCCGCGGCAGGCCCATCCGTAAGCCTGATCTGACCGGCCCCGTCCATTGACATGATAAAGATATTCAGATCGCCATCCCGGTCCGAGGCAAACGCCAGAGCTCCCCCGCCACACCACGAGGGTCCCGTGTCCGATGCCGGATTATTGGTGAGGTTCACCGGGTTGTAACCGTCCAGACCCATGATCATGACTTCGAAGTTTCCGCTTCGGTTGGACTGGAACGCTATGCGGCCTCCGGGGACATAGGGAAGCGGCGTGGCCGTCGGCGTCGGTGCCGGGGTTGGAGGTGGCGCGGGAACAGGCGTTGGCACCGGGATTGCTGTCGGCGTGGGTACGGGAGTCGGCGTCGGTGCCGGGGTTGCCGTCGGCGTCGGGAGCGGGGCTGTGGTTGGCGTGGGAATGGGCGTCGGCGGTAGAACTGGCACAGCAGTCGGCGTGGCAGTGGACGTAGGCACTGGGATAGGGCTTGCAGTCGGCTCTGGCGCTGCGGTTGGCGTCAGGGTGGGCGAAGGATTCGGCGTCGGCAGCGCGGTCGCGGTGGGCACGGAGATGGGGAATGCGGCCGCTGGCGTCGCCAGAGTTGGTTCAGGTGCTATTGCAGCTTCACTGTCGTCCGGGACCCCCGCCTCAGCGCCGGTTGTTTCCTGACTGGGACCGGGAGGAGCAGCAACAGCAGATGGGCCAACAGTGAGCACGAACCGGCTCAGGCTAGCCACCTGGGCCATGACAGTGGACTCGAGTGGGTCGGCGGTAGTCGGCAAAACGTCCCAGGACAGGGCCTGGTCAAGATAGTGTTGGATGAAGAACCGAGAGTAATCGTTTCCGGCTAACGCCAGCTCCTCCGGCCCGATACCCACGGTGATTGATACCATCTGCTGAAATTCGACCGGACCACCTATAGGGCCTGCTGAGCGTGCCGACAACTCGAAGAAGCGGCCGGCACTGATGTATCCCCGAGGCAGGCTGGGGGTCCCGGACGGCCCGGACTCTTGGTAATCGAGGATGATCGGGGAAGAAACAGAACCCGCTGGGATAGTCACCGCCACTCGGCCGTCGGCAGAGCGAACCTCTACGTCGTCGCTTCCGGTGATCAAAACCCCCACGGGTCCAAGAAGCAGGGCGTCCAGCGCGTTCCTGCTGTCCGTTGACGGCTTCAAAGAAAGCACACCAAAGAAGATCAGGCCGGCGAGGAGACCACCAAGCAGGACAAGAGGCAGGATGGCAAAAATCGCCAGGTCGGGAATTGGCCCGAACCGGCCGTCTCTGGATGGCCGGCGTGATCCGCGCTCAAACATAACCTAGTCACCCAAGCTGACCTACTCAGCGCCATGAAGAGTGGCCAGGCAAACAACAGCAGAAATCCCCGGAATCATACGCCGAGCGCCCTTGGGCTTGGTTTTCAGACACTCTTACTTTCTTGAGTGTGCTCTATCGTCATAGAGCTGACAGGTCTGAGCCGCTTCCACAGATGTTTTGCGCTATCTAAGCCCCGATGGCAACGGCCAGTGTCACAGATCTGAGACGGAAAACTCGATGGGCAAGCCGTCAAGGTCTATCACTGTCTCTCCGCCATCTTGGCTTCCCTTTTGGACCAACAGAATGGTCATGCAGGCTTCGGCATTGGACAATTCAGCTTCTTTGGCCAATTGGTGAAAGTACCCGGTCCCGCGCAAAGCCTTGGGCTTGGGCTCCAGCCGAAGGATGAAATCGACCACCTCGTCCGCGTCGTTCACGACATATGGCACCTTGGCTTCGACGCCGTTGCCTTCAAACTGGATATTGTAGACCGAATTTTGCTGGTTCTCGATGCCTTTAAGCAGCCTGATGTCGGCGAGAACGAACCGATTGGAAACGCGGTACATCTCTTTCAGCATCGCTTGGTAATTGGGTTCGTTGTTGAAAACACTGGTGCAGTGAACTAAGTCGAAGGTGTTGTCCTCAAAGGCCAACTCAAAACCCTCGGTAAGTAGGAACGTAGCCTCGGGATATCTCTTCCGGGCCATTTCCAGGGCTACATTCGACAGATCGACCCCGGTGTATTCGATCAATGGCTCGTAGGAGCGCATGATGTTGAAGAAGCCCCCAGAGGCACAGCCCACATCGAGTATCTTGGCGCCGGGGAATAGGACGCGGGGGAGGAATACTGTTTCAGACGGATAAAGGTCCGAGACCTCGTGGCGATGTTGAAAGTAATAATCCAGGGCGCTTTGCTGGGACCATTCTTCGGCCGTGCTCAATGAAGTCTCCTGTTTATTTTTAACGGCGCGCGACCCTTAACGGCCGCACCGGTCCAACGCAGCTAACTTACTGCGGCGGAGGCCGGGGCGAACATCTTTTCCGCATCGCGGAGGTC
>JADFNR010000001.1:19443-78280 GCA_022563275.1 Chloroflexota bacterium
CATCCGTCCGGAGCCGATGAGGTTTGCGAAGACCGCCTCGTAATACAGGTCGGACCGGCCTTCATCGAGGAATTCCTCCATCTTTGGGATGATGCATTCCACCAAAGATTCTCTGGAAAGACGATAGATATTAACGGTCTTCAGGGCGGAGCCGTAGTCGAACCCCGGTCCTTGAGCCGACTTGAGAACCATCGACTTCACAAGGCCGCCGTCGGCCAGAATGAGTGTGCCGTCCATATGTGGCCGGAATCGGTCCACAATGGCCACATTTTGTTCATCCATACGCACCAGTTGACTGACCAATTGGTCATCGAACACCAGGTCTCCTTCCAGGAGGAGTACGTCGTCGTCTAATTCCGCCTTGGCCAGCCAAAAAGAGTAGAGGTTGTTAGTTTCGGCGTAGATCTTATTCTCCACATAGGACAGACTGACGCCCCGGTAGGTGGCTCCGAAATGGCCGCGAACGGATTCGGCCATGTATCCCACCACGATCGTGCAATTATCGACACCGGCCCTTTTCAGCGCGTCTAGTTGATACTCCATCATCGGCCTGCCAGCCACGTGGACCATGCACTTAGGGCAAGTACGAGTCAGGGGATCGAGCCGCGTGCCCATCCCCGCGGATAGTATAAATCCCTTCATCATCTACCTCGCTTCAACGGCTTCGATCTTACCTGTTTCTGTGAATTTCGTAAGCCGCATGAGCGCGTCCACCAAACGCGCGTTGTCTTCTTCGGTCCGGCACGCTATCCGTATGAAATTGTCTTCCAGGCCTTCTTTCGACCCGCAGTCGTTGACCAGGACCCGGCAGTCCTCAAATAGCCGTTCGGCGAGCTCCTTTCCGGTGAACCCGTACGATATCCAACAGAGGACGAAATTGCCCTGCGTGGGGTATGGATACAGGTAGGGGACCGCTTCCAGGCCTCGGACCAAACTCTTAGTTGCTTCTCTAACCTGGCGGCAAGACTCTGTGTATTCACGCTGGTAATGGCCCATCTCCTCAAGGAAAAACTGGGCGAATGAATTGACACTCCAGATTGGCAGGTCACTCCGCAGGTCAGCCAGCCTTTCTGCGTTTCCGGTGGCCGCATAACCAAGCCGAATGCCCGGTATGCCGCAGTTCTTCGATAGGCTCTTCAAGACCAACAGGTTCGGGTATTCGCCAAGCAGGTCCAAGGCCGAAGGATTGGGCTCTGCGTCAACAAAGTCCAAGAAAGACTCGTCCACCAATACCAAGTTGAGAGACTTCATGCGGTCTAGGAAATAGACTAGGTCGCTCTTCGACAGGTAACTACCCGTGGGGTTGTTTGGGCGGATGAGGAGCGCGGAGTCTGATTCCGTATCTCTTACATGATCGATGAACTCATCAATGTCCAGATCAAAACGCTGAGATGGCTTGAAGAAACAGACCTCCCGTCCCAGAAACTTGGCGCGGTTCACGAATTCCTCGAATGTGGGAACGGGCACCGCCAGCCGGTGCACATAGCGCGCCACCACTGCGTTGATCAACTCACTGGCGCCGTTTCCCACCACCAATTCGTTTTCAGTCAGGCCAACGTGTTTGGCCAATAAAGATGAAAGATACCAATTAGTAGATGGGTAACTGCCGATCAGCTCGGGCAATCTCGCCTGCATGTCTTCAATCATCTGGCGCGGCGGGAAATACCGGTTGGTCATATAGCAAAAATCTTGTACATTATGGCTCCAAAACCCCCCGTAAAGGGAGGAAAGGCGGCTCACTTCATCAGTTTTCATAGTGTCCTTATTTGGGTACGGCAACCGTGTGCGAAAAATAGTCAAACAAGTATTGCCGTACGGATGGGATCCGGTTTTGATCGGGAATGAGTCCGGATAGCTGGCAGGCCGAATCGTGTGATTATACTGGGGTGGGGCGTACCGTCAAGGAAAATGTGCTGGAAGATTAGCTAGTAGAAGGAAAGGGGGCAGGTGGAAATATTCCTAAGGTTGGTGACAAAGCTCTCGTCAGAGTCGTATTTATTCATGATTGGTCTCCATGTATCGGCCACTACAACATGGCGGTGGCGCCGATACCGCAGGTCGTGGCAATAATACCAGGCACCAAAACGGTAGTCAAACGGCAAGACGTCTCTCAAACCCGCGTGTGATGGATGGGCCGCCGTCATGAACATCCGGACACTATTGACCATCCTGTTGCATTGCCAAGGAGGCTGTTTCGACGCCTGCCGCAGGTTGACAATCCTTGGCCCCAGAACACAAAATCAGGGCGGCCACCCCTCATGCGGGCCGAATAACCCTCGGCAGGAGTAACTCCATGTCCACCAGTTCCTTAACTTGGACGGAAGGAACAACTCAGATCGGCGGCGCCGGTCTCCATATCATTCAGGGCGGCAACGGCGACCCATTATTGGTGCTTCACGACGAGATGGGGCGGACCGCCCCCCTTCGCTACGCGGAAGCGTTGGCCCAAGACTCCACTCTCCACCTGCCGGCCCATCCCGGGTTTGGCGTCACCGACCGGCTGGACTGGATTATGAGCGTCCGCGACCTGGCCAGTTGGTATTTGCGTGCGCTCGAGGAGCTGGGCCTGGAACGGGTCAACGTATTGGGCTTTTCTTTGGGCGGCTGGCTCGCGGCCGAGATGGCCTGCCAATCCCCCCAGACGTTCAAGAAGATGGCCCTGGTGGCCCCGGCCGGTATCAAACCCCCCACGGGCGAGATTCTCGACATGTTCTTGATCGTGGCCAAAGAATACCTGGAAGTGGGCGTCCTGGACGCCGGTTCGACCCCGGAGTACCCAACTATCTGCCCTGAGGAAGCAAGTCCGGAACAGGTGGAACTCTGGGAGTGCGCCAGGGAAGAGGCCGCCCGCCTCGCCTGGCGTCCCTACATGTACCACCCGGCCCTGCCTCATCTGTTGGGCCGCTTAAAGGAACTGCCGACACTCTTGGTCTGGGGAGAACAGGACGGGGTGATACCGGTCAGCGCCGGCGAGTTGTACCAGCAGTCGATCCAGGGCGCGCGCCTTGAGATCATTTCCAACTGTGGCCACCACCCCGAGCTTGAACAGACCGATGAATTTGTGGAGCTGGTCCGTAGTTTCTTCGCCTGATGCCCCCGCGTTCCGCCGGTTATCCAGGGGCCGGGGCTGTCCGGTCGCGCCGGGTCGAATGTTAGCGACTCATAACGTAGTATGATTCTCGCGTACTCTTTCCACGGATATAGCCGTGCCGGAGGGCGCTATGGACGCTGCTTATCCAGTATCCCTAGAGGGTGAACTCGACCCAAACCTCAGCCGGTGGCTGTGGCTGGTGAAATGGTTTTTAGCCATCCCCCACTACATCGTGATTCTGTTCTTGTGGATCGCATTCGTAGTTTTAACGGTGGTGGCATTCTTCGCCATCCTGTTTACCGGAAAATACCCCAAAGGCATATTCGATTTCAACGTGGGGGTCTTGCGGTGGACGTGGCGGGTCGGATATTACAGTTACAGCGCTCTCGGGACAGACAGGTATCCACCATTTTCCCTTAAAGCCGTGGATTATCCGGCGACGTTTGACGTCGAATACCCGGAACAACTCTCCCGCGGCCTCGTTCTTGTTAAATCCTGGTTGCTGGCGGTCCCACATTACATCGTTGTCAGCATTTTCCACGGGGGTTTACAAAACGGCGGGCTAAACACCGTGGTCGTCTTCTTCGCAGCCGTTACCCTGTTGTTTACCGGACGTTATCCGGTGAGCATATTCGAGCTTGTAATGGGCTTCAACCGGTGGGCATTCCGTGTCACGGCGTATGCCAGCCTGATGAGAGACGAGTATCCACCTTTCCGCTTCAGTCCGTAGCGGGATCACATACGGGTTCGCCAAAGGCGCTACGCGTACTGGATTTTAGCGTCCCGTTCCAGCCTCGTCTTGTCGTCCCGGCGATCAGATTCCACGGTCCAGGCGTTCCATCTCCACGGCGAACCAGAGGGCCATTCCGCCGCTGCGGTCATCAAAACCGAAGATGGCGGGGCGGTCCAAGTACTCCCGGACGTTGTTCTGCACCCCGGTGCTGGCGCAGCCGTCGACCACATTGCCGACGTCGTCCACCCGTTCCGCCACTCCAGACCAGGCCAGGTCGACAGACTCCCGGAAATCGGCTGAGAGGAAGCCCAGGCGCAGGCCACGGGCCATGGCGTAGCCCATCATGCAGGTCGCCGTGAATTCCAGGTACGATCCTGGGATGTCCAACACCTGGTTCAACATGCCCGACGGGTGCTGTAAACGGCGCAACGATTCCATGAGACGCCCGTACATCGTCACTATCGCCGGGCGTTGGGCGTGGTCCTCCGGCAGGTAGGTCAGGGATTCGGCCAGGCCCATGGCGGCGAACCCATTGCCCCGGCCCCAATAGTAGGCCGCCGATCGGCAATGCCAGAACAGGCCGTGGTTCTGCTGTATCTTGCCGTCCAGCAGGAAATTGGCCAGGATTTGTGTGTACTTGGTGTCCCCAGTTAGCTTGAACGCCCGCCCCAAGATGGCGCCGCTCATGAACATATCTTCGGTGCGGAAATCTGGGTCACAAGGTTTGGGGGCGCTGCCTTGCCCCCTGGGCTCAAAGCGGTCCGCGGCTTCAATGACCAGGCCGTTATAGCGTGGATCGCCGGTGGCATCGGCTAACTCATCCGCCCAGACCACCGACGCCAACGCCGATGGGGCCAGGTCCTGGGGCACGCCTCCCGCCGTGAAAGACTCTATCAAATGAATGATGTCCGGGGCCGGGTCCTCTCCCTTTGGCTCCAACTGGCGCAACCTAAGGCGCCCGCTGATGGGCACTCCTTGGGTGTAGACAACTGGGTCAAAGGTGTGGCCGTAAGCCGTGGTCAGGACCTGAGCAATCTCCGTCTTGGGCCGGCTGCGGCGGGCGTTCAAGGCTATTCGGGCGTCTGACGTGGTCAACACATCCAACTGGCGAAGCATGCTGAACAATCGGCCCAACTCCCGCGGCAGTTGTTCGTCGTTGGCCGTTAGGCACAGTCCCGGAATCGTCCCGAGACCGTCGGGTTGTCCGGACCCCAGGGCGGCCAGCAGCCCTTGTTGGCCTGAGATGGTCCTGGCGGCCAGCCCCGGCGCCAGGCCCTGTGCAGCCTGGTTATGTTCCCATCGCAGCGAGTCGCCCGACCGCAACTCCAAGACCAGGTCCGGCGCTTGGAAACAGATCCAACGCCACAGATAGCGCTTTTCCGGGTCCTCCGGGTCGTAGTAGAACTTGCCGTCGGGCGGATAGACACCGGAGGGATTGCCGCCCGCGCCGTTGCCCGGAGCAGAGTTCAGGCGCAGCCCATCTGGGTTGGCGCAGGGAATGGCGCTCAGAGCGATGCGCAAGGACATGGCGTCACCGCCGCCGGCGAACAGTTCAAGGGCATGAAGGGCCATATCCACGTCAGTCCTGTAACCGGACAACCCGCCCAGCAGCAGTATCCGGGTCCGGGAGGTCTCCACGGAATAGGCGTTCCGGTCCAGCAACGCTGGTATCTGGCCCAGCGAGCGGGTGACCCCACAGGAAGTGCGGCTCCAGAAGCCCGGCCGGGCCCGGATCAGGGTGTCGATCGCGTCTTTGATCGTATCTTCGGTGGACAAATACACCTTCTATATATCTAACCGGTCGATTTTGGCCAGGGGTCCAGGTCCCACGGCTATGTCGAATTCGTCGACAGCGCCGTCAATTCCCTGGAATCACTCATGCCGTCCGGGCCCAGTATCAGGGCAATCATCTTTTCGACCGCTGCAGCCGGCGCCCGTTTCAGGGCGTGGCCGGCGCAGTCCCGGAATTTCTCTTGCAACTGCCCGGTGGACAGTGGATTGCCGGGGGAGCCGGCCGGCGGTTCCAGTTTCACCTTCGCCGATCTTCCCCCGGCACAGATGACCTCGATCTCCGCCCAACCTTTGGGCGCGCCTTCTCTGCTCTCCGCCTTGACCAAGGCGGACGCCGCCAGCACCACAGGGTCGTCGAAGGCCGTGATCTGGTCGATACCCACTCCGCCCAGTGTCAGAGCGCAACCGATCAGGTAGGGCAGGCTGAACTGGGCTTCGACCTGCTGTTGGGGCCGGACCACGCCCAAGGAGACGCTGTAGCGGGAGGAATATGTCTCCGCATCGGTCCGCACCACCACCGATTCGACGGCATTTCGACCCAGGTCCAGATCGCCGTGCAGTTTCACCGCCGCGTCGATGTAGCTATGGGTGGGACGGCCGCAGGGATAGGGTTTGAGGCTGATCCGGTCTCCAAAAAATTCTTCTCCCAGTCCGTCGCCGATGACCGAAAGGTCGTAGCCGCCGGGCTGGTACATCGGGAAGAACCCGAACTGCCCGGCAAACACGTTCGCCGCTCCGGTGAAGCCCTCCTTGGCGAGAAACACCGAGAGCACCGCGCCGTGGGCCGCCTGGCCGGCTTGGAAGCGCTTGGTCAATGCGCCATCGACGATGCACTGCCGGTTTCCGGCCGCCTGACTGTAGGCGATGCCAAAGGCGTGGAGCATCTGCTCTTGTGACAAACCCATCAGCTTGCCCGCCGCGGCGGTGGCGCCAAAGATGCCGAAGCTGGCGGTGCGGTGCCAGCCGCGGTCGTCGTGGGCCGCCAGGGCCAGCCGGCATGTAACGTCCAACCCAAGCGTTACGGCCAGCAGCAACCGGTCTCCGGTGACGCCTCCCAAGGATTCTCCAACGGCCAGACTCGCCGCCAGGACCGAGACGCCGGGGTGCACGTTCCCCCCTTCATCAAAGGTGTCGTCGAAGTCAAGGGCATGGCCCATGGCCGAGTTGACCAGCGCCGCGTGATGGGCGGGCATCTTTTTCCCGAGGACCGCCAGGCTCGCCTCTTCCAAGCCGCCCCAACGGCCGGTCACGGCTGCGAGTTCTTTGATCCCCGGCGCGCCGCTCCCGCCCAGCATCGCGCCGAAGGTGTCCAGAACGTCCCGGCGCGTGGCCTCAAGGCTTGCCGCGGGAACATCCTCGAGATTTGTGCTGAATACATGGGCGGCCAGAGTATAGGCCGGGTCAACCGTGAGCTCGGTGGTTGCCATGAGTAAAATGTCCGTTACTTCTGGACGATATCAACGTTCACGGTGCGCGACGCCGTGACCGTGAAGGTCAGGGAAGCGGTCCCGCCGCCCTCGGTGCTATCCATCACATGGATGTTCTCGGGGCCTTCCAGGTAGTTGATCTCGTCGCCCTCAACGCGGAAGGGGCGGTCATGGCCGGGGTAGAAGACGTTGCAGGCCGCCACCATCTTCTCAACGCTCTCCTGGGCGTCTTCCACGTCCCAGAAGACGTTGTAGGGCAGACCTCGGGCCACGGTCCCGCTCTCGGGCATGGCGTCTCCGGCCAATAGGACCTTCTCGCCGTTGATCTCCGCCAGGACGCTCATGTGGCCTTTTGTGTGCCCGGGTGTCTCGATGATGGAAACGCCGTCCACGATCTTGTCGCCCTCCGAGACCGTATCGACCTTCATGTTCCGCATCATGTCGGCCATCCCGGCCGCCACCGCCAGGTCCCACTTGTTGGGGTTGCGGGCATAGTCGATCTCCGTGGGGTTGACCAGCACCCTGGCATTGGTGAACAGGTCGGTGTTCTGGCAGTGGTCCCAGTGCATGTGGGTCAGGATGACGATGTCGATGTCCTCGGTCTCCAGTCCCTTGGCCTTAAGGGCCTTGACCAGAAACGGGCGGCGCGACGACGGGCCGGTGTCGATAAGGATGTTGTGGTTCCCCACCCGGAGCAGCGAGTTGGTGGAGTAGCCGAAAGACCCCTGGTCGGTGGTGAGAGCGAAGCCGTAAGTCAGTACGTCCAGTGTCGCCATGCTCAGCTTGTTCCTTTCCGGCGGCCAGGCGGGCCACCGGTCCTGATACTCAAAGATTGGGTGCTAGCGGAAATTGGGTATGACTTTCTCGGCGAACAGCCGCAGCGAACTGGACACCTGGCCGAAGTCCAGACCTCCGGCATCCAGATAGCTTATGAAGTTGGTCACGTGGTTGTTTTCCAGTTCTTTGATGGCCCGCGTCACTTTCTCCGGGCTGCCGATGGCCGCCATTCCCTCTTTGGCGCGCTCGGCCAACAGGTCCTTCTCGATGAACGGGTCGCGGACATAGTTCTCGTATCCCTTCAGCCCGCCGGGGGCGGCGGCCATCTCGGAGACCGGCCTGCGGAGATACTCTCCCATGTCGCCTGCCCACTGCAGACGGGGTGTAAGCAGGTCGATGGCCTCTTGGTCCGTGGGCGAGACGTAGACGTTGCGCACGGCGGCGATCTCGATGTCGTCCGGGGCCACTCCCTCTTCGATCATGCGCCGGTGATACAGGCTGATCAGGTTCTGGTCTGAATCGGGCGAGGCGGGGAAGAAGCTGCTGCCCACGGTGAATAGACCCCACCGGTTGGAGACTGCGATCTCCACGGATTCGGGACTATGGGTAACGGCCATCATTATCGGCGGGGTCGGTTTCTGGACCGGTTTGGGGATGACCATGACCTCGGGGAAGGAGAAGAATTTTCCTTCGTAGGCGAATCGCTCCTCGGTCCAGGCCTTGATGGTGATATCCATCCCCTCGATGAACCGGTCCCGGGACTCTGCGATGTCTATGCCGTAGACATCGAACTCCCGTTTCTGATAGCCGCGGCCAACGCCCACCACCAGCCGTCCTCCGCTGATGATATCGATGGTGGCCAGGTCTTGGGCCAGCCGCAGCGGCGCGTGCCAGGGCACGATGCTGCAGGCCACGCCGATCTTGACCCTCTTGGTGCGGGCCGCGATGGCGGCCAGGAGGCTGTGGGGCGCGCTGATGATGCTGTGCTCGCTGAAGGCATGCTCCGCGATCCAGACCGAGTCGAACCCCAGTTCCTCGGCCAGTTCCGCGCCCTTTAGGATGTCCTCATAGACTTCCACATCGGTGCGGCTCACCGGGTTTGGGTTGACCTTGTGCTCGTCGGCGTACTGCTCGTGCAGTTGGGGACGCTGCCCCACGAAGAATGCTCCGAATCTCATGCTGTTATCCCGCTTTCTCGATCTCCCCGTTCTCGATCTGGCTGTAGACCTCGCCCATGCGGACCACCGAGTCGTTCTCCACATCGGTGAACCACCGCAGCAACGAACGGGTCAGCGGGTCAACAGACTCGTCCTCCATGGCGGCCTCATACCGTTCCCGCACGCCGGGCGTGGGCTGCCGAAGCCGCGATTCCTTGAGCCAGGCGATCTTATCGGCATCGGATATCTCTGACGAGACGACGCGGACCTTCTCGTCGAACTCCGGGTCTTCGATCTCCTCGGTGGCGAATCCGAGTTCTCTGACCCGGCGGTCGAAGATATCGCCGTGGCTGTACTCGCGGGCCGCCACGAATGACAGGCATTCCTTCAAATCTTTGTTGGCGGTCTTGTTGGCCCACGCTTCCAGATACACCCCGGCCCGGTTCTCCTGGAGGCGGATGTCATTCAGAAGGTCTACATACTCGGGTTTGGAAGGCATATCGGCACTGCTCCTGCGATGGGGATTTTTAGTGGACTCGTCTCTAGACAGAGGGTCGAGACGTCGAGTGTAGTGCGCCCGGTATGGGGTGTCAATCGGGCGTGGCGCAGGCGCGGTTCGCGCTCGACATATGCTAAGATACCGGCACTTGGCTGGGTCCACTTATTCGCCGCCGGAGAGACGAAACATGGCACGAAGCAACAACAACTACGAGAATGAAGGCCAGATCACCCGCGCGTTGGGCGATTTCGCCGCCAACCTGGAATACGAAGACCTTTCGCCTGAGGTTATCGACTGGGCTAAATACCTTTGCCTGGACTTCGCCGGTGTCACGTTGAATGGTTCAACCACCGACTCCGCCAAGGCGGTGGTGCAGGCCCTGGAAAGCGTGGGACGCAGCGGCCCCTCGGTGATCGTGGGAACCAGCGTGCGAGCGCTCCCCGAGTATGCCGCCATGGCCAACGGCACGGCGCACCACAGCATCGAGATGGACGACGTCACCAACGAAGCAGTCCTCCACGCCGGCGTCACCGCCTTTCCGACGGCCCTGGCCATGGCCGACGTGGCCCAGGTGAGCGGCAAGGAATTCATCGCCGCGGTGGTGGCGGGATACGACGTCATCGTCCGGTTGGGCCGGTCGTTGAAGGGCGCGGAGCTTTACGCCAGGGGCTTCCATCCCACCGGCACCTGCGGGGCCTTCGGCGCGGCGGCGGTGGCCGCCCGGCTTCTGGGACTACAGGGCGATTCCTTCGTCCACGCATTGGGCATCGCGGGCAGTCAGACATCGGGCAGCATGGAGTATCTGGCCCAGGGCGCCTGGACCAAGCGGCTGCACCCCGGCTGGGCCGCCCACAGCGGCATCTGGGCGGCATTGCTGGCCAGATCGGGCTATACCGGACCGACAACCATCCTAGAAGGCCGTGACGGCTTCCTACAGGCATATTCGGGGGACCCGGACCCCAGTCTGGTGCTAAAAGACCTGGGCGAGGAGTACCTGATCACCCGGACCAGCATCAAACCCCATACCTGCTGCCGCTTCAACCAGGGGCCCATAGACTGCCTGTTGGACCTGAAGCGGACCTACGGCATCAACCCCATGGATGTGGCGGAAGTGCGGGTTGGCGTACTCAGCGCCGGCATGAAACTGGTCGCGGAGCCCGTCGACGCCAAACGCAATCCCAAGACGGTGGTGGACATGCAATTCAGCATGCCCTTCAGCGCGGCGGTGGCGCTGACCCACGGCAGCGCCTCTTTGGCGGAATACCGGTTGGGGATGCCGGAAAATCCCGAGGTCAAACACGTGATGGAGCGCGTTCTCTGCGTCACCGACCCCAAGTTGGACGCCTTGACCCCCAAACAGATGCCGGCCTGGGCCGAGGTGGTCACCACGGACGGCCGCACCCTGCGCAGTGAGTTGGACTACCCCAAGGGCGACCCGGAGAACCCGGTGACCTGGGACGAGATGAGAGAGAAGTTTGTTCTGCTCTCGGACCCGGTGATCAGCGCGGAGCGGCAGCAGGAGATCATGGCGGCGGTGGACTCGCTCGATCAGATGAGCGACGTCCGTCAGTTGGCGGCGCTGCTTTCAACTGAGTAAGACCGGTCACCTTCGCGCTCGTTCCACCACCCGGAGAATGACGTCCGCGACTAGCCTCGGCTGGTCGCATTGGACGCAGTGTCCGCTTTCCTCGGCGATGACCTGCACCCCGGCGGAGGACAAACGGACCAAGTCCCGCTGGGAGTCCAGCCACGATCCGGCCAACCGGTCTCTGATTTTTTCATCGATGAAGGGCGGCAGGTTTGGCCGTCCGGCCGTGATCACCGTCAGCGGAAGGTCACCGAGGTTTCCAGCAGCCCTCACCTGATCAAGGCTGGCCGCCAGGTCCACACCCTCCGGGTTGGCCCGCACCGCCCCCATGAACACCGCCATGGTTTGGTCTCCCAGAATCTCGGCGGCACTGACCAGATTGTCCTTTTGCAGGCTGTCCACCAGGACGACGCCGGCCGTTTTTTCGGAATGCTGGGCGGCGAATAATTGGACGACCAGGCCGCCGTAGGAATGCCCGACAAGAACAACCGGCCCGGTGATCCCGGCCCCGGCTAGCAGGGAATGAAGGTTGTCGGCGGCGGTTTGGCTGGTGGGCACGCCTTCAGCGGCATCGCTCTCCCCCAGGCCGGACCGGTCGTAGCTGCAGACCAAGGTGAACCCGGATACCCGTTCTTCCACTGGCTTCCAGTCGTGAATCCCGCTGGCTAAGCCCGAACTCAGAATCACGGCTGGATTCCCTTCGCCGGAACACCTGATATTGAGCCGGTGCCCGCCCACATCCACCAGCCGGGACTCCGGGCTAAAACTCGCTCCGCACGCCGCGGAAACCAGCAACAGCAGCAGTCCGGCCACGGCAATCAATTTAAACCTGTGGGGTGATCGAATTGAGAGAATTGCCATTGGGGTCTAAATGATATCAGGCGGCCACGTGAAACGGTTCAAACAGAAATCATCGGTAGAACGTTCCATCCTGCACGGTAAAATATCTTCAAATAAAAAAATCCGGAAACGGCGTAACAACGTATTTTAATAACGGATCACTTCGTCCAAAATCACGATTCTCAGGCAGAAGCAATCCCCTTACGGCCGCGGGTACAGCATTGTCTGAGCGGCCGCAATTTTTTGTAAGCTATATCAACGGCGCCCGAGACCTTCTGAATGCCGATTTGGCGGGTGAAGGACCATGAACAGACAATCACATATTGCGGACAGATGTTAAAGATAGTTGGAAATCTTGGCTTAGTATCAGGCGCGATCGCCGGTGGTCTGTTGACCGCGCCGCTCATCGGCCTGATGTATCTGCTGGACAATCTGTTTGGGCTGCCTTTCCCTCCTTTCGCGTTATTCGACTGGATCGCGCGGGTCCTGCCCGGCCCGTTGGTTACCTTCGGCATCGATCTAATGATTGACGGGATCAGGTTAGGCGGGTTGAGTGTTGCGGACACCGCTAAAACGGCCGAGCAGATCATGGCGGTCCTGTTGTTCCTCTCCATTGGAATCGCCGCAACCGCCCTCTTCTTCGCGGTGATGAGATCGCGAAACATCGCGCCCAAGCCCATTTCCGGACTGGTTGTTGGCGCGCTGTTTGGTCTGCCCATGACTGTGGTCAGCATCCCCATAGGTCAGTCGACCCTCGACCCAGTCTCCGTCGTTCTGGGGCTCCTGGTCCCGTTCCTAGTCTGGGGGTTTGCCTGTGTCTCAGTGTACCGCCGCCTTACGGCCGAGTCCGATGGATTGATCACCGAGGACGAGGTCCGTTGGTCGAAAAGCATCGGCCGGCGGGAGTTTCTGGTCCGTTTGGGCGCGGCCTCCGCGACGATCGTCGTTTTAAGCAGCGGCGCCGGTGGGTTGTTGGCCCAACGCGAACGGCGTGAGCTTGATCAAGCCATCGCCGCCATCGATGAGTCCAATCTGAGCGCAAGGGGAGCTTTCCCAAACGCGGACGACCCTTTGATGCCCGCCTCCGGCACCCGGCCCGAATTCACCTCGGTCGAGGACCATTACAAAGTGTTCCTTCGCACCGAGCCAACGATAATCAACATCGATACCTGGACGTTGCCCATCACCGGGCTGGTGGACAACCCGTTGGTGCTGACCCTGGATGATATACAAACTAATTATGAGTCGCGGGACCAATACATCACCCTTTCTTGCATCTCCGGGCGCATCCCCACAACGCTGATCAGCACGACTTGGTGGACGGGTGTCAGCCTGCAAAAGATACTGGCCGACGTACAAGTGCGCCCAGAAGCCCGCTACCTGATCATCACATCGGGAGATGGGTTTTATGAGACTGTCGACCTTGACCTGATCGCGTCCGACGAGCGGATCATGCTCGCCTACGCGTGGGACGGTCATCCCATTCCCTTCGATCACGGCTTTCCCTTGCGGATATGGCTGCCCGACCGTTATGGCATGAAGCAACCCAAGTGGATAACCGGTATCGAGGTCACCGACGAATACCGGCCAGGATATTGGGTGGAGCGGAGTTGGGATGAGGTGGCACAAGTCCAGGCGGTTTCAGTGATCGATACCGTAGCGGTAAAAGCCGTTATCGAGGCCGATGGCCAGAAGTTGGTCCCCATCGGGGGCATGGCGTTCGCCGGCGACCGGGGTATCTCGAAAGTTGAGGTTAGGGTGGACGGTGGTGAGTGGCGGGAAGCGCAGTTGAGGGCGCCCCTATCAGAAACCACCTGGGTGATCTGGCGCTACGATTGGCCGTTTGCCGAAGGAAAGCATACCTTCGAGGTACGGTGTGCCGAGGCCGACGGCACGCCGCAGATCGAAACGGAGCGCGGAACCCGCCCCAGCGGCGCAACCGGCATCCACCGCCGGAAAACCAACATCTGAGCGGTACGGGTCAATATCTCGTATCGGCAAGTACATTCCGCGCCGGCGGGGGGTGTGGCTACTTGCCCACCGCGGCTAGACGGATGCCGAGGCCGGCCCGATCTCTGACGCCAACGTCTCCGGGATCCACCGGCCCAGCAGGTCTTCCAGTTCGTCGCGGCACTCTTCCAGGCGGTGTTCCGCGCCTTCGTAAAGCACCAGTTCCTTGGGCTCCTTGGCCATGTTGTAGATCTGCTGGCCGCAACTGAACGCCAGGCGCGTGTCGGCCTTGCCGTGGACCACCAGCAGCTTGCGGGGGGCCACCTGCCCGGCCATACCGGCGCCGTAGGTCTGGGGAGACAGGGCGACCACGCCTTTTATGTGGGAGCTGTTGGCCCCGGCGGCGATGACCACGGCTCCCCCAAAGGAATGGCCAACCACCACCACCGGCTGGTGCCCGGCGCCTTTCAGGTACGACACGCCGGCCAGCAGGTCCAGAGTGCACTCAAAGACATCCCCGGGGGAGCGGTAGTCCATTCGCAGAGAGGTGATTCCGTCTTCGGCGAACCGTTGGGCCATCCGGGCGTAGGTGCCGGGGCCGGGACCGCCGAAGCCGCCGCGGGCGCCGCAGACCCAGATCACGGCTTGTTCGGCGCCGGCCGCGCGGTGGAGGATGGCGTCGAAGTCCCCCCGGCTGGTCTTGAACTTGAGGCCTTCACCAACGTCACCATCTGGGAGATCGATACCCTCAACTTCCCGGATGCTCATCAGGTCGTCCACCGATCTTGCTTGGTCTTCCGGCATATCTAGTCCAGGAAGTCGTGCAGGGCCCGGATGAATCCCGCAGGGTTGTCCTCGAAGACCATGTGGGCGGCCCGGTCAACGTGGACCAACCGGCCGTCGGGCAGGACCTGGACCATCTTCTCGGCGGTCTCCAAACCCAGGGTGTCGGTCTCAGAGCCCCTGACGATCAGGACCGGGCATTTGATCTTGGGCAGGTCTAGCCAGAGGTCCGGCTGCTTCGACCCGGTGTTGTTCCGGCGTTGTTCTCTTATTTGAAGGTCGTAGCGCCAGCCGAACTTTCCGTTGGCCAGTTCCTTGGTCGCGTAGGTCAGGCGGCGGCGGAGCACCGGCTCGGAGCAGAACCGGTTCAGATTGCTCTGGTAGGCAACCACGTCTTCGAAGGAGTCGAACTCCTCAGGCACGTCCTTGATCTCCTGGGTTATTCGTGCGGAGCCTTTGGGGTCGAGGTCGGGACCGATGTCCACGATGACCATCTTTTGCAGTTTCTCGGCGTTGCGGCCGGCGAAGGCCATGCTGTTGCGGCCGCCCATGGAGTGGCCTACCAATATGAACGAGTCCAGCCCAACAGCCTGGCAGAAGCCCTCCAGGTCGGCGACGAAGGACTGGCTGGAATAATCTCCACCTGGCGCCCAGTCGCTCTCTCCCCTGCCCCGTTGGTCCAGGGCGAGCACATGGTAGTCCTGACAGAATTCAGCGGAAACGTCGTCCCACGAGTGGCTGTGTCCCCGCAGTCCGTGGAGCAGCAGGACCTTGGGTTTGCCTTCGGCGCCCCAGTCCAGATAGTGCAGATTGATCCCGTTGACGTTTACTGTCTTGTCCTTGGGTTGCACCGATGTGGCCATCTCGTCTCCTCTAGGCGTGCCGGATTGGGCATCAGTTTAGCATACGGGTGCGACGCCCAGCCGGTTTGTGGTGGGTGTGCTAAGCTGGCCGAAATCCGCCGTCCGTGCCCTCGAGAGATATTTCCATGAAAGCGATCCAGGTAACCGGCCCCCGTAGGCTTCAGCTGACCGACGTGCCGGTCCCGGAGCCAGCCGACGGCGAAGTCCTGGTCAGGTTGGAAGCCCTGTCGGTCTGCGGCACAGACATGATGGCTTACCGTCACCCACAGCCGGAAGAGGACTATCCACTGGGTCCGGGGACTCCGTGCCACGAGTGCGCCGGGACCATCGTCCAGTCCCGGTCTGAAGAATGGCCCGAAGGACGCCGGGTGATCTACCTGCCCGCCCTGAACCTGAACGGCGGCGCCGAATACGTGGTGGCCCAGCCAGACACCCTGGTGACCCTGCCGGACGACGGCGACATAGGCGAATGGCTGATGTGCCAACCCCTGGGCACCGTTTTGTACGCCCTGGAGCGGGTTGGGCCCGTTGCCGGAAAGAACGTGGCGGTGCTGGGACAGGGATGCATCGGGCTGCTTTTCACCATGACTCTGAAGCAGATGGGCGCGCGAAAGGTGATCGCCATCGACCCCCATGAGAGCCGGTTGGCGATGGCCCGGAAACTGGGCGCGGACCTGGCCATAAATTCCAGCAGGGTCGCGCCGGAGAAGGTTGTGCGGGAAGTGTTCGGCAACCAGGGAGCCGATATGGTGGTGGAAGCCAGCGGCGACGCCGGCGCCTTGAACCAGTGCGTGGCCATGGCGAGGATGTATGGCACGCTGGTGCTCTTCGGCATACCTGAGGAGAAGGAAGTCACCTTTGATTATCTGACGGCCATCTCCAAGCAATTGAACATGGTGGGCACGGTCAGCGCCACCTGCGAGGCCCCGGCCAGGCCGATCCAGCAGGCGGTGGGCCTGCGGGCCAGGGGCGAGACCGACCTGTCATGGCTGATCACCCACCGCTTCGGTTTCGACGAAGCCCCCAAGGGGTACGAGCTTTACGCCAACAGGGAGGAAGGGCTGATCAAGCTGGTGCTGGATATTTGAAGTTATCAACAACGGCGTTGCCACCGGGGGACGGTGAATCAAAAAAACAGGAGGGCACGACGTTAGAGTATCGTGCCCTCTTGTCCGGACGGTCCGGCGCAAGGCCGGGGGAATTTTACAAAGTTGGGATTTAGAAATCATTCTCCTCGGCGAAGGCCATCAGGGCGTTTGCATTCCCAGTAGCGATCACGACTTTGGGCGTGAAGGGAAGAAAATCGTTCTCCTCGGCCATCGCCATCAGGCCGTTGGTATTCCCGGTAGCGATCACGACTCTGGGCGTTAGGGGAAGAAAATCGTTCTCCTCGGCCATCGCCATCAGGGCGTTTGCATTCCCGGTAGCGATCACGACTTTGGGCGCGAATAGAGGCCAATCAGCCTCTTCGCTGGCGCTGTCCCAAGATTCGGAAACGTTGCTCGTAAACACGGTCACCGGATCAGCCACCGGTTGCGCGAATGCTGTACCGATTTGGTTGCCGCCGATCAGGAATAGGCTTACCGCCAAGGCGGCCATGATGAACGTCCTGGCATTGCCGGCCAGAAACGTTAAGACCGATGTGGTTCCGCTTTGATTTTCGATAGTTGATGGCATGGTGATGCTCCCCTTCAAGTCTTTTAATTTGTCTAACCCTTGTTTGATACCCCGAGAAACTGCTGCCGTCGCTGTTTTCATGGTCTCCCCCATCCGAAATTTGATCTGTCATCAGGTTAATTCCGGGAAGAACATGGAACATTGTCAGGAATACTCGTTTCCCGGAGCGGCGCAAAAATGGAATCGGATGGAGGGCCTGGGTATATATACTCAGGCAGCTTTGAGGGGCACAGAGATTGCGCAGAGCAAAAGGCGAAGGAACCAGTGGGAACCTTTTGGGGACGCCAGAAAGCCTTTGGGGGAGAGGTATGGAGGTGTACCGGAAGCCGGTTAGGCGATGCCTTGCCGGATGGCGTAGGCCGCCGCTTCGGTCCGGTTGGTCAAGCCGGTTTTGTTGAGGATGTTGGACACGTGATTGCCCGCTGTCCGCAGGGTGATCACCAGCGCGTCGGCGATTTCCTGGTTGCTCTTTCCGGCGGCAACCAGCCGCAGCACCTCGATCTCACGGGCGGTCAAACCGTCAGGGTAGGCGGGGCCCGTTGTTGGTTCGGATGCCAGGATCTCTTGAAGGGCGGCCACCGTCTCCGCCAAAGGGGCCATCTCCAATTCGGTGGCGATGGACAGGCTCTCATCCAAAAGCGATGTGGCTTGTTGCCTGCCACTCGGCCCGCCTAAACGCAGAATAGCGGAGGCGTGGCCGTAGCAGGCCCACGCCAACTCGGGCCGGTAGCCGGCCCGGCGGCAGAAAGCGCAGGCGTCGTCGAAGTGGGCTCCAGCCGCGGCGATATCACCCATGATCCCGGCCAACAGTCCAAGTGCGCGGTCCACACTGAGACTAAGGCCCATGGAGCCGGCCCAGGGCTTCAGGGCGGCATATTGCTCAGCGGCCGCCTCTACGTCGTCATTCATCACCGCCAACAGGGTAGCGCCTGCTCTCGCAAAATTTGAAAAGAATGGGGTTGCCAAAGGTGATGAAAGGACGGCTTTGATCGAGTTTTCACCC
Organism: Chloroflexota bacterium; assembly: GCA_022563275.1. Next base: position 37,623 of record JADFNR010000001.1, read on the forward strand.
AAGACTGGCCGTTTGACGGCGTCGAATATGCTCCTGACCAGAGGGGAACCGAACGCCAACATTGCGTTTGGCGTATCCGGACCCGCCTCGCTCCGCAGGACAACTTCCTCCAACTGCTCCAGATAATCGTCCGCCTGGCGCCGGTTCCCTCTCTCGGCCTCCAATATCACCCGTTGTACCAGAAAACGCGTATCCGTCGGCATGAGATCCAGGCTCTGCTGGGACTCCACCCTCGCCGAATGCCAATCCCCTTTCAAAATCAACGGCAGAGCGGCGATATTATGCGCGACCGCCAGCCAGTTGCGGTCGCGCAACTGGCTGGCGGGATTCAATATTGCCGTCGCCTGAAGCGTAAGTCCCGGCATGTCGCCCAGTGATTTTAGGGCCAGGGAAACCCAATACCTGGCCATGACCTCAACTCGTTGGTTGGAGGCCGCGACGGCCAATTCGATGGCGGCAAGGCCGCTTTTCACAGAATTCTCAAAGCGGTTGTGCCACAATTCGACCTGAGACGCGTTGGTTAGCGTTTGCATCTCCAAAGCAGCATCGCCCTCGCGCCTTGCGATGGCGAGAGCACGGTCAAAGGAGTCCCGGGCGCTCTTGTAGTCACCATCTGTTAGTCCTTGGATGCTCCCATGGAAGCAATGGAGCCTCCCGGCTTCCAAAGAATCATCAGGAACGAGTTCGAGGGCTCGTGCGGACAGCCTGCTGCCCATTACCGCAAATTCGGTTAATTGTGGGAGCGGCAATTCGGCAATCGCCACGATGTTGGCCGTGTCACCCACTGATGCGTAGTAATCAAATGCACGGCTTAGATTCTGGTAGGCTTCCCCCAATTCAGGTCTCGGCATAGTAGCGAATTGGGCCCGGAACAAGCCAAAAAGGGCGCCTGCGGATTCTGCATCGATCGGCAGTCCTGCTTTGGCCGCCAATACCTGTCCATAGTGAACCAAGGCTTGTTCATAGGCGAAGGCATCGAGCGCCCTTTCTCCTGCGATCAATGAATACCGCACCATTTTCTCTGTGCCACCGACCGCCCCGGCCTCAGCGAAATGACGGGCCAACTCTCCCGCGTATTCGGCCAAGTTATCCTGGTGTAGGTGTTCCAGCGCCTCTCCAATCGCCGCGTGAGCTTGGGCTTGGCGCATGAGTGGTATCTCTTCATACACAGCCTGTTGGATCAGTGCATGACCGAACCGGAATCGTCCAGGCGCGCCAGGCAAGGGCTCGACGATACGGAGTCCCAGGGCCTCGTCCAGGCTCTCCAGAAGATCGTCTTCGGCGAGATCCGGAATCATGGCCCGAAGTAACGGGAGATCGAAGTCCCGTCCAATCACGGAGGCCGTTCGCAGAAGTTGGTTGCACGACTGAGACAACCGCCTTATACGCTGTAATATCGCTTCACGAACGACATCTGGAATCCCGGCGGTCCAATCTTGGCTCTGGGCCATCTCCTCCGGGCTGACCGAGCCAACCACTTCCCCAACGAACAGAGGGTTGCCTTCCGTGCGCTGGTACAAGGTATCGACCGCCGCCTCCGCGAGTGCCGTTCCAACCATAGATTCGACGAACTCGCCCACCTCTTGCCGGCTCAAGCCCTCCAACTTGACCCGCTGGAAGTGCTCTTCACGGTCGAGGATACCCAGAGTCTTTGTGAGCGGATGGCTTCTATTGACCTCGATGTCCCGGTAGCCGCCGACGACCATTACTGAACTTGCCTTGATCTCCCGCGTTAGGAACTCAAACAGCAACAAAGACGATTCGTCGGCCCATTGCAGGTCGTCGAGAACAAGCACCAATGTCTGGGACAGGCTAACGTTCTTCAGGAAATTGGCGATTGAGAAGAAAAGGCGGAAACGGGCTTGCTCCGGGTCTAAGGCCGGTGGTTTTTCAAGACCTTCCAATTTGACGGTCAGGTCGGGGAGAATCTCGGAGATGTCCGCTGCGCCCGCCCCCATGTCGCGCTGGAGTTGGCCGGGTTCCGCCGTATCAACGTGGGCGCGGATCAACTGGAGCCAGGGCCAGTAAGGCGGCGCGCCTTGGTGTTCGTAACACCAACCCCACAAAACTTTGGCTCCCTGGCCGGCGGCCAGGTCTGCAAATTCGCGGGCGGTCCGGGTCTTGCCGATTCCAGGGGCTCCCGACAGCATCACCACCCGGCCCCGCCCCGCCACGGCATCTTCCAAAGCTGCGCTCAGCGTCTCCAACTCGCGCCGCCGTCCGACGAATATGGCGTCACCGTGCACGCTTTGCGCTGGGGCCCGGTTGGGGGATTTACCCGTCTCGTCCATACCTTTCTCGTCAGATGGCAGGAAGATTACAACTATTTAGACTGCCGCCTGATTATCAGCAGGGAGAAGTAGTCCAGGTCCTCGGTTTCCAGCTTCGAGATATCTTCCACCACGTTTTCCCTGGCGGTGGTGGCCTGGCGCACGTAGGTGGCCTTGCCGGTGAGACCGAGTTTTTCCCGGCTGGCCAGGGCCTGCAGCAGGTCCCGGTCCACCTCCATCAGCACCGTGGTGTCCGAATTGGCGATCGCCTCCATGAGGTCGTCGATACCGTAGACACTGGGCAGGATCGTCAGCCGCTGCCCGTGGGTGACCAGAGGCGTTCCGGAACTGGCCGCCGCCGCCATCACGGACGAAACACCGGGGATGACCTCAACATCCAGATCGGGAACAACCGACTTCACGCTCTCCAAAACCTGAAAGAACTCGCTGTATAGCATGGGGTCGCCTTCGGTGATGAAGGCAACGTCTCGTCCCTGACCCAGATGGCCCGCGATCTCTTTGGCCGCATCGGCCCAGGTCTGCGGGCTGACCGGCGTGTCGTCGTCGGAGGGGATCGTAATGGCCAAGAATTCCGGATTCGCCGCCTCAAGGATGCCCCGCACCACGCTGAGCGCGTAGCTCTCTTTGCCGTCGTCCAATTGGGTGAAGCAGATCACGGGTATGCTCTGCAGCTTCCGCTGGGCCTTGATCGTCAAAAGCTCCGGGTCGCCCGGGCCAACTCCGATGCCGTAGAGGCTTCCCGGCCGGTTATTTCCGCCGCTGGTTGTCATTAGATCGTTACTCTAAACTGCGCTGCCGCAGTGAATCTTGGATTGATCGATCGGATCATCGTTCTTGGGCCATGACCCAATCGTAGATATGCATGGTAGCAAAACAATCGTCCTCGTTGTAGACAAGGATCTTGTCTTTGGAAGTCCGGTCTGTACTCCCGGATTCGACGTATTTCATATAAAGGTCCATGGACCCAACACCGGTCACGTCGTCCTGCCGCCACTTGAAATCCAGGCTCTTGGCGATGGCTTTCAAGGACTCTCCGTAAGCCGGAAAGGCGAACCCCTTGGTGGTCCAGGGCGACAGGTCTTCCATGCGGTCCAACACCGCCGCCGCCAACCGCGGGTCGACGCCGTACCGCTCGACCATCTTCGTGAGATGGGTGCGCTCGTAGTGGTGCCAGTGGTAGAAGATTGGGTCTTCCAAGGAATCGGCCCACTCCAGAAAATCGACCAGGTTGCCATCTTCTTCGTCGAAAGTATCGGCGAAGAATGCCTTGTATTCACCTTCTCCGCCGGCCGGCCGGTAGACCGCGCCGATGAGGTAATTGACCATCTCCAGCCCGTTGCCGTCTTCATCGCCCGGGCCGCGGCCCTGAGCGCCGGTGTCCTGGGCACCCTCAAAGTCGAAGAAGACCTCGGTCTTGCCCCGGCGCAATTCTCCAAGGTCTCCCCGCGGCTGCGGTTTATTCCCCTGTATCGCCTGGGCCGACACCACCATCTTCTTGGCCGAAGCCGCTCCGATCCGTTTAACGCTGACCAGCTCGGTCTCATTGGCAGTGGCGATGCTCTCCAAGGTCGCGTAGCCGGCTGCCACCAGGTTGGTGCGGACCGACGCGCCGACTCCGGTGATCAGGGAGACGTCGTTGGCCGCGACCGCCTGGGCGTCCACGTAGGACGTCCAAGGCCATCGGGCGACGCCGTAACAGAAATCGACCGGTTTCCCTGCCATTATCTCTCTGACCTCTTCCAGCACCTGGTCCAGCCGCTGGTCAACCTCGGCCATGGTCACCGGGATAACGTCAAAGTCGCCGTTGACCATCTGGAACACGGGGGGTTCGTAGCCCTGGACGAGCCCTAGAACCCGGTTATATAGCGCTCCCTGCAATATCTGGGACTCCCGCAGCCTGCGGGCCGACTTGATCTCAATCACCCGGTAACTGAAATCGCCGAAAACGGACGGAACACCGTCCACCCGTTCCAGTACATCTGGGCGTCCGGTGAGGCCCTGAGGCCAGCAGACCAGGGGCATGTTCTTGATGAACACCCCGCCCTCCGACATGATTTCCAAAGACCGGCGAAAGCCCTCTTCCTCGGTGGTGAAGACCTTTTGAATACCGCCAGGATAGAGCCGCTCGTTGACCCGGTCCTGATGCGTGTTGCCAATGTCAAAGATGTGCTGTTGGAAGTCGTTCATCGGGTCTTTGGCGCCGGCCGGAGCGTGCAGACCGCACCAGAAGGCGATGGGCGATTCGAGGTAGCGCTCGACCCAGCCCGCCCTGACGGCCCCGCTGCCGGCGCCACTGGTGAACTGGCGATAGATGTCTTCTATATTCATAGTGAATCCGGGTTAACAACCGCACCGGCCGGTCTTGGATCAGTGTCTGGCTAGGCTAAAGTCCGGGTTCAGAAAACGCTGGGCGCGGGACCAAATGCGGGTTGGTTACTCGACCACCACGTTGACCAGCCGGCCTGGAACGTAGACGGTTTTGGCCACCGACTTGCCTTGAACGTAGGGTTGGACCCGCGGGCTGGCCAGGGCCAACGCCTGCGCTTCCTTCTCTTCGATATTCACGGAAACTTCGATCTTGTCCCGCACCTTGCCATTGACCTGCACGATCAAGGTGATGACGTCCTCAGCCGCCAGGTCATCGTCCCAAGTGGGAAAGTCCTGTTGGTGGATGCTGTAGGGGTGGCCGTTCATCTCCCAAAGTTCCTCGGTCATATGGGGAGCCATGGGAGCCAGCAGGAGCAGTAATTTTGACGTGCACTCCCGCCAGGTCTCGGCGTCGATGCTGGCGTCGGCCCAGACCCGGTTCAGATGGTTGGTGAATTCCATGAGGCAAGCGATGGCGGTGTTGAACTTGAACCGGTCCAGGTCGTTGTGACACTTGCGAATGGTCTGGTGCAGCAGGCGGTTGGTGTCCCGCACCACGTCCGCATCCACCGAAGTATCGCCTAATTTATCCGCGTCCCGCGCCGCGATATCCCAGACCCGGTTCAGCCAGCGGGCGGTGCCATTTATGCCCACGTCGCTCCAGGGGCCGCCCTGGTCCCACGGCCCAATGAACATCAGGAAACAACGCACCGCGTCGGCCCCAAGTTTGCTGACGAAATCGTCGGGGTTGACCACGTTTCCCCGGCTCTTGCTCATCTTTTCGTGGTCTGCGCCAAGGATCACGCCCTGGTTGAACAGCCTCAAAAAGGGCTCGTCATAATCCACCAAACCCATGTCGTGCATGCCCTTGGTGAAGAAACGGGAGTAGAGCAGGTGCATCACCGCATGCTCGGCCCCGCCCGTGTACTGGTCCACCGTCATCCACTGTTTGAGCACTTTTGGACCGGCCGGTTCGTCCTCGTTGTGGGGGTCCAAGTAGCGCATCATGTACCAGGACGAGTCCATGAAGGTGTCCATGGTGTCGGTCTCACGGCGGGCGTCCTCGCCGCACTTAGGACACTTGGTGTGGACGAAATCATGGTTGGCCGCCAAGGGCGACTCGCCGGTGGGCTTGAAATCAGCGTCCTGGGGCAGAAGCACCGGCAGGTCTGCTTCGGGCACCGGCACTACCCCGCAGGTATCGCAGTAGACCATGGGTATCGGTGTGCCCCAATACCTTTGTCTTGAGATCAGCCAGTCACGCATGCGGAACGAGACGGTCCGGCTGCCCCAGCCTTTCTTCTCCAGGTCAATGGCGATCGCTGTCTTGCCCTCATCGTTGGTCATTCCATCGTAGGCGCCGGAGTTGGTCATGAAGCCGTCGCCCAAGTAGGCTTCGCCAAGCTCCTTGCCGTCCCATTCGATGGGCGCGATCACGATGCGTATGGGCAGCTTGTATTTCCGGGCGAAGATGAAGTCCCGGGCGTCGTGGGCCGGCACGCCCATCACCGCGCCGGTGCCGTAGGTCGTAAGCACGTAGTCCCCGATATATATGGGGACCCGCTCTCCGTTCAGACGGTTCACCGCGTAACTCCCGGTGAACACCCCGGTCTTCTCTTTGTCGCTGGAGAGTCGGTCGATCTCGGAGGTCTGGCGGGCCTTGGCGATGTAGTCATCCACGGCCTGCCGGTTCTTGGCGGACGTCAGCTTGGGGACCAAGTCATGCTCAGGGGCCAGCACGATGAATGTCACGCCGAAGATGGTGTCGATTCTGGTGGTGAAGGTGCGTATCTCCGTCTCTTCCAAAGCAGCGCCGTCGCTATCTCGGACCGCTGAGATGTCAAAGGATATCTCCACGCCCTCGCTGCGGCCGATCCAGTTCTGCTGCATGGTCAGAATCTTGTCCGGCCATTCTTCAAGGCCGGTGAAATCCAGGAGCCGGTCGGCGTACTCGGTGATCTTGAAGAACCACTGCTCCAGGTCGCGGCGGGTGATCTCCGTGCCGCAGCGCTCGCAAGTACCGTTCAAAACCTGCTCATTGGCCAGCACCGTTTGACAGGACGGACACCAGACGACGGGCGCTTTGGCCCGGTAGGCCAGGCCCTTTTCGAAGAATTTTAGGAAGAACCATTGGTTCCACCGGTAATACTCGGGCAGGCAGGTGATCACCTCCCGGTCCCAATCGTAACTGGCCCCCAGAGACCGTAGCTGCCGGCGCATATTATCGATGTTGCTGATGGTCCATTCGTAGGGATGGATGCCACGGCTGATGGCGGCGTTCTCGGCGGGCAGCCCAAAGGCGTCGAACCCGATGGGATGGAGTACGTTGTAGCCTTGCATCCTCCGGAAGCGGGCGTGGCTATCGGCCGGGGCCATGGCGTACCAGTGACCGATGTGCAGGTCGCCCGAAGGGTACGGGTACATGGTCATTTCGTACCATTTTGGGCGGGGGTCGTCGTCAGAGACTTTATGCAGGCCGTCCTGCTCCCAACGTGCCTGCCATTTGCGGTCTATCGCTGCGGGGTCAAAAGCCAGTTCGACCTGCCGTGGGCTGCTGGTCATCTATAGTCACCTTAATGCGGGGCGCCTCAAGTTCTGGGCGCCGCAATTTCACCTTCTGGGGCCAACGTTGCTCGTGCCAATCATATTAGCATACAAGCTGTTTCAGTCTCGAAATCAGACAACGCGGGTATGGTGTTTTCAGCGGAAACGGCCCACCGGGTTCATTGACACAAGAAAGGGCAAATTCTAAAATTCTATCTGCCTCATATCTTCTTCTTGAAAATTCGGTTTCAGGCGTTTTGGCGCTTCCATCAGAGGCCCTTTCCTCACGTCTGCCCACACGTCTTCTCACAGATTTCCCTCCTTTGTTAGATGCCTATGGCCATTTCATATTGCCGTTTCCCATCTGCTGTCCAGATATTCAGCGGCGGCCGGCGGCCGTTTTTTTCCCTAGGCGCTGAACATGGAATTTAGGCGCAGGCCGAGCGACAACATAATCCGGCTCCGCAGACGGAGGGAGCTGTCGCCCACGGTGGCCGATGTAGAGCCGCCCAGGGCAAACCGGCCGCTATTCGGCACCACCACCATCCTTCTCTCAGCTTTTGCTCTGCTGATCTTGGCGGGAGGAAGCCTCTTAACCCTGCCTATAGCGCAGAACGGCTCCGGGTTTACCGCCATGGAGACTGCATTTTTCACCTCGGTCTCCGCGGTGACGGTGACCGGCCACACCGTGGTCGATACCAGCACATATTGGTCCGCATTCGGCCAGGCGGTCATATTCGTATTGATGTTGGTTGGCGGGCTGGGATTCATGGTCATCAGCACTTTCATTCTTTTGCTGATAGGACAAAGATCGACCCTTCAAGAACGTATCTTGACCCGTGCGCTGATGCGCGACACCGTTGGCGTGAACCGCATGCAGGGATTGCGGCAATTGGGCCGGGCCGTGATCGGGATGGTGTTCTTACTCTACGCAGCGGGCGCCGCAATGATCTTCTGGCAGATCAACGGCATCGACGGCATGGGCGCCCCGCAGTCTCTCTGGCACTCGATATTTCTCTCGGTTTCTTCTTTCAACAACGCCGGCTTTAACATACTTCCGGAGGTGCCTGGTGGGAGCAGCGTCGCCCGTTTCGTATCCGACCCAGTTTTACTGATAACCATGACCATCCTGATGGTCCTGGGAGGTCTGGGCTGGGTCTTGGTGGTAGACGTTTTCCGAAAACGACGGATCTCCCGGTTCTCTTTGGAGACCAAACTGGTCCTTGTCACCAGCATCCTGCTGTGGGTGTTGGGCGCGGGGGTCCTGTATCTGGCCGAATTCGCCAACGCCGAAACCATGGCTAGTTTCAGTTGGGTGGACAAGATCATGGGCGCCATCTTCAGTTCGGTCAGCGGCCGCACGGCCGGCTTCACGATCATGGACTTCGGCGAGGTCAAGGATGTCACCAAGTCGACCTTCTCCGGACTGATGTTCATCGGCGGCGCGGCCGGTTCGGTGGCCGGCGGCATCAAGGTGGCCACGTTCGCGGTGTTGATGGCGGCTGTCGTCTCCTCCCTGCGGGGCCGCCCCCATGCCGAGGCCTTTGGCCGGGAGATTCACCAGTCCCAATTGCACCGCGCCCTCACCGTCGCCGTTCTCGCCCTGGCATTTATCGTGGTCTCGGCGACAGTGTTGACCACCCTGGAACCGGATATCCCATTCCTCGACATCATCTTCGATACGGTATCCGCGTTTGGCACCACCGGCGCTTCCACCGGGATAATCCCAGACACGGGACTCGCCTCGAAGATCATATTCATGGTGCTGATGTATGTTGGCCGGCTGGGTCCGGTCGCGTTGGCCCTCGCCTTGGCCCCAGAAGACGATACCGAGGTGTACCGTTTTGCCCAAGAAAGCGTTAAAATAGGCTGATGGGCTTAGTAGAGGATTAACGCCGTGAAAAAACAAGTCTGTGTAATCGGCCTCGGAAGGTTCGGATCGACACTAGCTCAGGAACTCTTTCAGAGCGGTCACGATGTCTTGGCCATCGACGTTGATGAGGCCAAGGTCCAAGAACAGATGGACCGGGCTACCTACGCGGTCCGTGCCGACGCCACCAACGAGTCGATATTGAAAGAGTTGGACGTGGCCGAATACGATGTGTGCATCGTGGCCTTGGGCAGCGAGAACATCCAGTCCAGCATCCTGGTCTCCGTGCTGCTCAAGAGCCTGGGAGTGCCCTACATCATCGGCCGCGCGGCCAACGAGTTGCACGGCGCCACACTGGAGCGCATCGGCGTTGACCGGGTGGTCTATCCGGAAGCCGAAAGCGCCCGGCGCACCGCCCACGTGGGATTCGACACCGGGGTCATCGATTACATGCCCATCGTGCCCGACTTCGGCATCAGCAAATTGCGGCCTCCCGAAGAGATGGTAGGCCATACCCTGGAAGAAGCGGGACTGGCTGGCTCGGCAGACCGTCACGGAATATCGGTCCTGGCCATACGCCGGGGCCGGACCTCTTTCCTTCACCCGGCCAAAGACGAAGAGATCAAGGCCGGCGACGTGTTGATCGTGGCGGCCACGAACGAACATCTGGGCAAGATCTCGGAGATAGCCCGACATCTAGAACCGGTCTCTTCCGCATCTCACACCCACCGTAACAGCGCCTGATCCCAATGCCGTTTAGGTTTGACCACGCTGGGATCTGCCGCGCCGGAATCTTCATGTACCGTCTTGCGCCAACGGCTTGACCCAATCGATCACTTTGCCCAAACTGGAATTCACCTCGCTGGAATTCGTCTGGAAGGACCACTTCCAGACCACAACCCTCGGCCCGAGAGCAGGCTTTGCGATGCCCGTTTCGGACGCCGTCCTAGATTCACAAAAATCTTATTGTATTGGGTTGACGCTGCTCGTATAATCTGCCATTGATTATTAACCACGGTATCGGGTAACCCCTCGTGGTTGAGCCTAGGTCACCAATTCAGGACAGTGCTTGGCGATGCGATTGGACGCAAAACGGCTCCTGGTGCCGGTTAACGGCAAACCCTACAGTGAACGCACGTTCCGGTGGGCGTGCCAGATGGCGCGGGAATCCAAGACGGAACTCCACGCGGTCTACGTGATAGAGGTACCGCTGGAACTGTCATTGGAATCTGAGATCTCCTCGGATATCAACAAGGGCGAGGAGATCCTGGCCCGGATCGAGGCGATCGCCTCCGAAGAGAAATACAAAGGCCTCCAAGCCAGGTTCTTGCGGGCCAGACAAGCCGGCCCCGCGGTGGTGCTGGAATCTGAAGACCGGTTCATGGACCTGCTGATCGTGGGGGTTCCCTACAATCGCCGGTTCGGGACCTGCACGCTGGGCACCACGGCGTCTTACATCTTTAACAACGCCATATGCCAGGTAATGTTCTGGCGGGAGCAGGCCCCAACTCCCATCTTCCCCAGAGACTAGACCATGCGGGTCTTGATCTACGGTTGTAACCGTCTCAGCACCAGTCTGGTGGCCGACCTCGCCGGGGACGGAACCGAAATAACGGTGCTGGGCGGCGAGCGGGACTGTCTTGAAAGCGTGGCCACCCACCCCGGCGTTCGAGTCGTCCTCACCGCGGAACCCATGATGCAGGACTATCTGCAGGAGGGCGGCATCGACCATGCCGACGTTTTCCTGGCGATGTCCTCCGACGATCATCAAAACATCCTGGTCGCCCAGATCGCCAAGCATATATTCAACGTCCCCAAGGTGGTTTGCCATCTGGGGAGCCCCCAACTCCAGGTCATGTATGCAGCCCTCGGTCTGGACGTGGTAGGCTATTCATTCGGCCTGCTACAGGATGTCCGCCAGGCCATACAGGGATAGTCCGAAGGGCCAGATGTACGTAGTGATCGCCTGATGTACGTAGTAATCGTTGGATGCAGCGAGTCCGGCTACCACCTGTCCAAGGCGCTGATCGCCGCAGGGCATGAGGTGGTGGTCATCGAGAAAAACCCCGAGCGTTTCCATCTCCTCAACGAGGAATTGGGCAGCGTGGCCCTGCTGGGAGACGGCACCGACGAGACCACTCTGAAACGTGCCGGCATCACCCGGGCCGATGTCGTCGTGAGTCTGACGGGGGCCGACGCCACCAACCTGGTGATCTCGCAGATGACCAAGCACATCTTTCAGGTACCCCGGACCATGGCCATCATCAAAGACCCCAAGAACGAGCCCATCTTCCATGAGATCGGCGTTGACGTAGTGGTAAACTCCACCCACTTGGTGCTGGCCAGCCTGGAGGAAGGCGTTCCCGGAAGGCCTCTGATCCACCTGATGAACCTGCGGGTCCCAGGAATGGAATTGGTCAGTGTTTCCATACCGGCGGATTCCAACATCATCGGTAAACGCCTGAGCGAGATCGAGCTTCCGCCAAACAGCTTCATATCGCTCATGGTCAAGAAGAGTGGCGCGATGCTGCCCACCGGCCGGTCGGTTGTGGAACCTGAAGATGAGCTGGTGGCCGTCACTCCCACGGGAGACGAGCAGATCCTCTACGACATCCTCACCGGGGTGTAACCATGGCCCGAACCTTGGGATTCCTGGGCCCGTCCGGCACCTACACAGAAGAAGCTAGTATCCTCTACGACTCCTCAGCTGAACTCCGCCCCTACCCGACCATCACCGCGGTGGGAGAAGCAGTCGCGGCGGGGGAATTAGAAGAGGGCGTTGTCCCCATCGAAAACAGCCTGGAAGGCTCGGTGAATTTTACCCTCGACCTGCTGATCAGCCAGCCAAGTTTGTTCATCAAGGGCGAGGTGGTGGTTTCCATCGATCATTCCCTGATGGCTAAACCCGGTATCGTTCCGGCTGAGATCAAGGTTATTTACTCTCATCCACAGGCATTGGCCCAGTGCCGGCGATATCTCGAGAAGAACTATCCACAGGCCGAACAGATGGCCTCTCTCAGCACGGTGTTGGCGGTAGCCGATGCATTGACCAGTCCCGTGCCGGCGGCGGCGATAGCGCCACGCCGGGCATCGGAACTTAACGACGTGGAAATCTTGGACCAGGGGATCCAGGATGCGGCGGCCAACGTGACCCGGTTCGCGGTCTTGTCCCTCGCCGACCATCCTCCCACGGGACGGGACAAAACTTCCGTGGCCTTTACATTTGAGGACGATGAGCCGGGGTTGCTGTTTCGGGCGCTGGCCGAATTCGCCCAACGCGACATCAATCTTTACAAGATCGAATCCCGGCCCACCAAACAGTTGCTGGGCCAGTACATCTTCCTCATGGATTGCGCCGGACACCGGGAAGAATCTCCCATGAAAGAAGCGCTGGCAGCCCTGTCTCAACCCATCAGTATGCTGCGGGTATTGGGGTCCTACCCTCGTTGGAACCCATAGACGTAAGCCGGTTGTAAGAGAGATTGCCGGAAAAACGCCGGCCCTCCTCCAGCGGCATTGCTAAGAAACCCAAACACCACACACATCACTTCTTAGCTGGTAACCGATTGGAGAAGGGCCGGCCGGGACAGGCCCTGTACTGTCAGTCCACCCGGCAATCGCCCTCCACGGCGGTCCTGACATTTGAGGCACGAGGCCCGTGCACCCGTCTTATTTAATGGCTTCTACTTTCTAAGCAGATGCCCCCTTGGCAGATCAGCGCGATATCCGCGCCCATCAACTTCAGATGTTCCCTTTTCGCTAAAACTTTGTTTAAAAGCTTTTTGAAAATGTTTTTATACTTTAACCAAACTTTACCCTTATGTCAAATCAGACGCGATCACCGTGTAAATCCGCGTGCCGGAACCCTTGACAAGCCCCTAAATCCTCCCCGGAACACCGCTTTTCACCAGTCACACCGGGCTCAGTTCCACCGGCCTTCATAGATGGCGGTCCCCTGGTTCTCGAACACTTTCCGGGCCAGGTTCTCAAATTTCCCAAGGCCCTCACCGCCATAGACGATCCGCTCCAAGTCACCCACCACGACGTATTTCACCCGGTATTTGCGCAGCAGCTCCAGGGCCCGTTCCTCATCGGTGGTTTCGTACATCTCCTTAACATCCTCGGCTCTGTCCTGAATGGCGTAGGAATAGGCCGCGCGCTGCTGGATCTGATGCCACGGCCAGCCGATGACCGTGGGCAGCCCGGTGTAATTCGCGAACCGGGCTCCCCAACGGTATTGGACCAGATGGGCTTCCAAGATGACCGGAGAGCCTTCCACGTTATCCTGTATCCATCGGATGGCCTCTTGGTCCCATTTCAACTCCAGGGGCTGTTCTTGTTCTTGGTGCAAAGCCTCGGACATGTACGCCGCGCCGTCCAGTGTCGATGGACCGTCGGTGAACCGGTCGGAGATCCGGGCCCGGCTGCCTAAAGCCGTATAGATCAAGCTGGAACCGATGAGGACCACCAGCACGACCAACCAGGCGCCCGACCGCCAACCGATACTTGGCCGTAGGAAACCAGACGAACCCAGGTGCCACAGCATATATGCCGAAACGATACTGAGCAGCACCCAGATCTCCAAATAGTACTTGAAGAAGGTGTTCATCCGGCCGATGTCGCCTTCGACCCGGACCAGGTCAACTCCGATGCCGATGAGGAGGGCCAGGCCCAACAGGACCAAAGGAACTATCTCGAAGGGGCGGTCCTCGTCTTGGGAGGCGAAGATTCTCCAGGCAACCATCCCCGCCAGCGTCAAGAAGACAAATAGCAATGCCACGTTCCAGAAACCGGCGGCCCCAAAGAAGACCGCGGCCAATATTCCCCCGGCCACGCAGACCCTTAGCCAAGTGATTCCCGGCACCGTGCTATCGGGTCCATTATCTCTGAGACCCCAAACCAGTTCCTTAAACGTGCCACGGGCTTGATAGAGCAGGAAAGATGCGATGACGAATAAGAAGAGTCCGTGGATGCCCAGGAACCGGTCCACCGGGGTGCGCCACTTGGATACGTCCAGGCCGCTATTGAACGTCTCGTAGTTCAGGTGGAAAGGCAGGAACGCCAATATGCTCAAAGCCCCAACTCCCACCACCAACACCGTCAGCAGGGCCAGCTTCTCCGTGCGGGTGCCGTCGGTGAAGTAAACCGCCAACGACAGCAGGCCAACGGTGAGAATGAGGTAGGTCGGAAAGTCCCAGCTATTCACCACCCACAGCGCCCCCAGACCCAGGGCCAAGGCCATCGCCGACACGATGGTCCACAGCCAACCGCCGTCCTTCAAGCCCACAACCAGGTTTAATCCAAGCCCAATCACCAGCAACGTGAAGGGTATAACCATCATGTGAGCGTGTAGATCGGCGAATAAGAAGGTGAAGAAGGGGAATTCGGTGATATGGAACGACACGTCCGAATATTCCGCCAGCTTCGCCGGCACCCAGAACGCCAGGGGGTTGGGGTCGATATTATCCAGATTGGGCAACATACGGCTGCTGCGCCAGAAATCAAAGGCCGCGAACGGCACACCGTCCACGACTCTGTGCCAGGAGTTTTGGACCATCTGCACCATGCCGTCCAGGTTGCCAACCACCGCGGTGAAAAGCCCGGCGGTGAGCCCCGCGCCCACGGGGCTCCAGGCCCACTGCCTCCATGGAGCGCGGTCTTCGCCGGAGGACAACAGCGGCAGAATGCCCAACCCCGGCAACGAGATCAGGTGGCCGGAGGCCCGGCGTTGCCGCACTCCCTCGGTCAGGTTATAAACCAACGTGTACGCCCCGGTGACGGTGAGGGCGAAGAACAAGGGCACGGCAAGGTTGAAGGCGGTTGTCGGCAGGATGCTGGTGACCCGAATGATGCTGGAGACCACGAAATATCCCCAGTAGTAGTAGTTCAGATAACCGCCGGCGAACCAGGGGTCGTATGGCGGCAGGGTTGTCGACCGGACCACCGCCGTGAGATAGGCCAGTTCCATGGGCTTTTCGCCGCCCCGGAACGGGTGCCACAGGTCTGGGTTGGCATGGCGCAGCAGGACAAAAGCCAGGAACGCGGCCAAGAAAAGCGCTTCCCCGAAGAGCAGCAACCGCCAATGCTCTCTGAGAAACCCCGTTATCTCTTGCCAACGGAGCGCCAGGGCGGCCAGCGACAGCCCGGCCACCACCGCCAGGCCGAGGTAGACCGCCGTCCGGGAGAATTCCATCCACCCCAATGACACGGAGATCCAGGCGACATAGCTGACCGCCAACAGCCCGAAGATTCGGGCCAAGATGATCCCACGGTCGGGAAGCGGCCTGAAGATGAACATGGTCAACGGCAACGCCGCCAGGTAAATGATCTCCACGACCAGCAACCAAGCGAGGACCGGCAGTTTGTTGGTCCAACTGTCCCGGTCCACGATGTCTGAGAACGTCCCCCCTTCCTGTTGTGAAATCAGGTCGTCCGCGGACAACATCAGTCCGCCCACCGGACGGTCATCAGCCGCCTGTGGGATGATCTTTAGCTGGACTCGAATGACGGCCTCGCTCAGGTGGGCCGAGTTCTTAAATAGCAGCACCCGAGGGTGGTCATAGCCAACAACGTTGTCATCGGCATAGCCCAAGTTCAGGGTGATGGCCGAGCTCTCTTCTGGGTTCAACGGCTCCGGCTGTTCCAGACCGGCCCGCCCGATGGCGTCGTCGCGGAATGACACGCCGAACAGTTTTGGATAGTTGGTGAACGACCGCTCCAACCGGTAGCCCAGACTGCCGTCGAACAGGCTTTGGTAATACCGGTTGCTGAACGGGAACCGGTCCGGGGCCCGGGCGGCGCTGGCGTAGGGGCGGCTGCTGTAAAAGACCACGTATTCCGAAGACGCGAGTTTCCCGGCCAGGGTGTTCATCTTCTCCAAGGTATCGGGGTCATAGACCGGGAACTGCCAGACGTCGTAGGAATACAGGTTGGGCACGAACTCGTCCCAGTGGTTGTCGCTTACGATGGCCGTGCCCTGAGGCACGTTGGCGTTGATCCACTCCGATGCCGTAACCGCCGGATGGTCCTCCTCGTAGACCCGCTGGAAAGCCAGAGCGTAGAAACCGGTGGCGGCCACCACCAAGACCACCACGGCTATCGCGATGCCAGGCAGGAAACGGGCCGGGCCGGCCTCACGCCATACCAAGTGAACCGGCGGCGGCCGGTAGGCGGACACCATCCAGAGCAGCATCCTGGAGCCCATGATGATCATCACCGGCATGAGCGGAAAAACGTACCGCAGGAAATGGACCTCGAAACTCTCCAAGAAGATGAATCCCGGCACAACCCAGGCAAGCAAGAACAGGTCCGCCCGCCGGGTCCCCTTGCTGACCGCCGCCACCACCGCGGTGAAGGGGATGGATACCCAGGCAACCACGCCCAATGGAATGCCCAGGCCCCACACCGACGACTGCTGTATCTGATAGATAAACGCAGGCGTGTCGATGTACTGGATGGTGAAGGGCCACAGTCCGGCGTTCCGGGCCATGCGGGTCTGCGCGGCCAGGTCACCCACGAAAGCGCCTACGTCCAATAGGGCGTAGGGCGCCGAGATGAAGAACACCCCCGCCGCAACCGCCCCGGCAAGGGCGGCGTGGCTGAAGATGCGCTGCACCAGTTCCGGGGTAATCTGGGACCATTCGCCGTCCACCTCGTCCAGGACGCGGTACCAATACACCAGGAACATGGGAGCCAAGATGGGCAGGATGCTCACCTTGGGCGCGAGGGCCAGACCTAGAATCAGGCCCAATATCGCCGAGTCCCGCAACTGTTTGCGTTCCACCATCCGCCACATGGCCCAGAAACTGGCCATGATGAAGAGCACGGAGAAGGTCTCGGGACGGTAGAAGTGGCTGTTCTGGATGTTGAACACCGAAAGCGCGGTGAAGCCCGCCGCCAACAGTCCCACCCCGTTGCCATATAGCTTCCGGCCCAACACGAAGACCATGGCCACGGTACCGACGTCCGCCAGCGCGGAAAGCGGGCGGCCGAAATAGCGCATGTCCAGAGAGTTCAGGTCGGTGAACAATTCCGCTATGGAGCGGAAGAAGACCATCACGTAGATGAGGATGCTGCCCAGCGGGAACCAATGGGGATTCAGGGGACTGCGGTCTGCGTCCAGCAGCGTACGGATCCCAGGCAGTCCCGGCTGGGCGTCCGGTTCACCCCTCAGGTAGCCGCAGTCCTGGGCGTTGGGCGCGTCGGTTAGCAGGTCGTACATGCATCCGGCGCGCATGTAGATGTCCCGCTCATCGGGGTGGAACGCGTAACCCTGGTCCCAGTTGATGCCGTTCAGCCGCAGGCCAAGGGCCACGACGAGGATAACCAGCAACAAGTAGAACGACCAGGAAACGCGTCCGCCAAAACTCAGAATATGATTGGACCTAAATGCCAAAGTCAGTCCTTAACGCCGTGGACAAATCTTGGAGGTATCCAACACATCGCCGACATATTGATAGTAAACATTATATTTCGGCCGCCGGCTCCTCCGTTTATGAAAAAATCCCCCGTCCCCAAGAAAATGGGGGCCGGGGGACTTTCCCATGGTTTGCCGGAACTCTTAAAAGCCCCGTTCGAACTTACGGATGGACCCGTATTCTCAGATGCCTTTTTCGGCCATCATCGCCGCCAGATCAGCGGTGCGGCAGGAGTAGCCCCACTCGTTGTCGTACCAGCCCATGACCTTGACCATCCTTTTCTCCATGACCATGGTGGACAGTCCGTCGATTATGCAGCTATGGGGGTTGCCCTTATAGTCGGAGCTGACCAAAGGTTCTTCGTTGTATTCCAAGATACCTTTCATCCGGCCTTCCGACGCCTTTATGTAGGCTTCGTTGATCTCTTCGATTGTCACGTCCTTGGAGACCACGGCGGTGAAATCGGTGATGGAGCCGGTGGCGGTGGGCACCCGGAAGGCCACCCCGTTCAGCTTGCCGTTCAGTTCCGGCAGGACCAAACCAACGGCCCGGGCTGCGCCGGTGCTGGTGGGGATGATGTTCTCGGCCGCCGCCCTGGCCCGCCGCAGGTCGCCGTGACGCTGGTCCAAGATGGCCTGATCGTTGGTGTAGGAATGAATGGTCGACATCAGGCCGTGCTCGATACCGAAGCTGTCGTGGAGCACCTTGACCATGGTGGCGAAGCAGTTGGTGGTGCAGGAGGCATTGGAGATGATGTTGTGCTTGTCCGCGTCGTACATCTCATCGTTCACGCCCATCACCAGGGTCAGGTCCTCGCCCTTGGCCGGCGCTGAGATGATCACCTTCCTGGCGCCGCCCTTCAGGTGGCCGGCGGCTTTGTCGGCGTCGGTGAAGAGGCCGGTGGACTCGATAACCAGGTCCACGCCCATCTCTGACCATGGGATCTGGGCCGGGTCACGCTCCGAGAAAACCTTGATGCTGCGGCCGTCCACGATCAGGTCGCCGTTGTTGGCCTCCACCGTTCCGGGGTAGCGGCCATAGCTGGTGTCATATTTCAACAAGTGGGCATTGGTCTTCGCGTCGGTCAGGTCATTGATGGCAGCCACCACAACCTTCCCCGCGTTGCGGTCCTCATTGGCCCGCAGCACCAACCTCCCGATCCTGCCAAAACCGTTGATCCCGATCCTAGTGACCATGCTCCACCTCCCGCTTCTTACCTGATTCTTGCACGATGCCGCACCGGCGGTCACCGCAACGTTATGTCAGATAGTCCGAATTTGCCGGGTACATGATACCTGCTGCACCGGCGGTTGGAAAGAGAATCTCGCGCCTTTTGATGCACATACATCGGAATGCGAGGGAGTGACTATGGCCCCGGCTTGAATTCGAGCCTAGGAACGGCCGAGGTAATCGAAGGCCGATTCTCCGGCGTAACGGGCCTTATCTCCAAGCTCTGACTCGATGCGAAGGAGCCGGTTGTACTTGGCCACCCGCTCCGAGCGGGCTGGCGCGCCGGTCTTGATCTGGCGCACGTCCCAGGCCACCGCCAGGTCGGCTATCGTGGTGTCTTCGGTCTCCCCGGAGCGGTGGCTCATGACCGCGCCCCAACCGGCTTCCCGGGCCATCTTAAGGGCGGCGTGGGTCTCGGTGAGGGAGCCGATCTGGTTGGGCTTTAACAGCACCGCGTTACTGGACTTCTCGTCGATGCTCCTCTTGATGCGCGTTATGTTGGTCACCAGCAGGTCGTCCCCCAAAATCTGGGTTTTGTCCCCAAGAAGACCGTGCAAACTGGTCCAACCGGCCCAATCGTCCTCGGAGAGGCCGTCTTCGATGGACACTATGGGGTATTCACGGACCCATTCTTGGTACAGCTTCACCAGGCTGGCGGAAGTTAGGCTGGTACCCTCACGCTCCAGAACGTACAGGTCTTTCCCCTCATCGTAGAGTTCGGTGGCGGCCACATCCAGGGCGATGTGCACATCCTTGCCCGGAGTGTATCCCGCCTTCTCCACGGCCTTTAGGACCATCTCCAAAGCGTCCCGGTTGGAAGGCAGGCTGGGGGCGAAACCGCCTTCATCTCCCACCGTGGTGTTGTGGCCTCCCTCGGCCAGAAGGGTCTTCAGCGAATGGTAGATCTCCGCTCCGGCGCGAAGCGCATCGGAGAAACTCCTCACCCCCACCGGCATGACCATAAACTCCTGGATGTCGGCTGAGTTGGAAGCGTGTTTGCCCCCGTTCAGGATGTTGAACATGGGAACGGGCAGGGTGACCGGAGCGCCCCCGGCCAGATAACGCCAGAGCGAACCGTTGGGGCTGCTCACACCGGCGGCGGCCTTGGCCACGGCCAGGGACACCGCCAATACGGCATTGGCGCCCAGGTTGCTCTTGTCGCCGGTGCCGTCCAGTTCGATCAGCCCGGCGTCGATGGCGGCCTGGTCCATGGGAGAACGGCCGGTCAGCCAGGGGCCAATGGTGTCATTCACGTTGGCGACGGCCTTCAGAACGCCGTTGCCGTTGTACCGGGAGGGGTCTTTGTCCCGGAGCTCCACGGCCTCGTAACTGCCGGTGCTGGCCCCGGACGGGACGGCCGCGTGAGCAGCCAGGCCCGTTGAAAGGACGACTTCGGCCTCTACCGTGGGGTTGCCCCGGGAGTCCAGTATCTCGCGGCCCCGGACTTCCGTGATGGTCACGCCGTTGCTAGCGCTGCTCATAACACTCTTTTTTGGCGATGCGTAATTGGGGTATTAGCGGTGGCCGCCGCTGGCCGCGACCGCCGCCAAGGCCTTGTCCACGGCGTCGGCGGGGTTTTCGGCCTGGATGATGGAGCCATTGACGTCGATGCCGTCGCCGTTGGTCGTCAGAGCCCAGGTCTTTAGGCCGACCACGGGGATGCCGTCGGCCAGGGCGTGACCGATCTCCGAAAGGGTCCCAAAAGCCCCACCCACGGCGATCACCGCCTCGCCGGTGTGGACCACGATCACGTTTCGGGAGTAGCCCATGCTGGTGACGATGGGGATATCCACGTAGCTATTGGCTTCGGCCGCCGCCCGGCCCGGCAGGATCCCGATGGTGGTGCCGCCCTCGGCCTTGGCGCCCCGGCAGACAGCCTCCATGATCCCGCTCAGTCCGCCGCAAACGACCATGATGTCCCGGCGGGCCAATTCACGCCCAACCTCTTCCGCCAGTTCCACGTGCTCCCGAGTTGCTGGATTGCTGCTGCCGATCACTGAGATTATCATCTTTGGTTAGCCTTAGATACGGAGATATTACGCCTGACGGTTGGACTCCATAAGGGAGGATGATTATATCAGACCGTTTCCATCCGCCTGCCGGTCACGATGCCTGATTCCCTGATTCAATATCGACGATGCCGGTCAGGACATGACGGCGCGGCTGGCGGCCTCGATGGCTTCAAGCAATGGCCGGGGATAGACGCCCAACCAGATTATGGCCGCCACGCCGGAGCCCAGCACCGTCAACATCGGTAACGACGGACGCCTGGTCAACGCCGGGTATTCTTCCAAGAGATCGCCGCCGCCTTCCCCGGCCGGAGCCGGCTCGATGTAGACCTGGCGCAGGATATTCAGATAGTAGTACAGGGAGATCAGACTGCTGAAGATGGCCAGAGCGGCCAGCCAGAGAAATCCTTCGGTCGCCACGGCGGTGAACAGATAGAACTTCATGGTGAACCCAGCGAATATGGGCAGTCCGGCCAAGGAGAACAGACCCATTCCCAAACACACAGCCAAGAAAGGCTGGTGGTCCGCCAGACCGCCCAGGTCTGTAATCAACTCTTTGCCAGTCATGTTGAAGAAGGAGATCAAGGCCGCGAAGACCACCATGTTGGTTATCGAATAACCCACCAGATAGAACATCACGCCGTTGGAGGCCAGGTCCGAGTTGGTGGACAGCGCGGTGATGCCGGCCAGGATGAACCCGGCATGCCCGATGCTGGAATAGGCCATCAGCCGTTTCAGGTTCTTCTGCGCCAGGGCCACCAGGTTGCCCACCAGCATGCTGACGGCGGCCAACGCCGCGAAGACCAACTGCCACTGCTCCCAACGTTCGGCGGCGGGGACGAAACCTTCCCCAACCAGACGCAATAACAAGGCGAATGCCGCGGCCTTGGAGCCGATGGCCAGGTACGCCGTAACAGGGTAGGGCGCGCCTTCGTAGACGTCGGGGGCCCACATGTGGAAGGGCACCGCGGAGACCTTGAACATCAGTCCCACCAGGATCAGGCCCACGCCGACCCAGAGCGCCGGGCTAACATCGGTGGCCGCCGC
This sequence comes from Chloroflexota bacterium, assembly GCA_022563275.1. Next base: position 59,398 of record JADFNR010000001.1, read on the forward strand.
CAACCCGATGGCGATGTCGTCGAACTTGGTCACACCCAGGGTGCTGTAGACCATGCTCACGCCGTAGAGGAGGATGGCCGAAGACACCGCGCCGACGATGATGTACTTGAGGGCGCTCTCATTGGACTTGGCGCTGTCCTTGGCGTAGGCCGCCAACACGTAGAGGCTGAAGCTGAGCAGTTCCAAAGCGATGTAGGCCGTCAGCAATTCCCGGGACTGGGCCATCAGGTTCATTCCCAGGATCGAGAACAGCAGCAGCCCATAGAATTCGCCTTGATATTTGAGCCGGTGCTCCACGAAGTCCATGGAACTGAGGATGATGAACACGCCCATCCCCAAGAAGAAGACCTTGAAGAAGAGAGAGAACGAGTCCACCGCCAACAGGCCGTTGTATAGGGACTCTTCCTCGTCCCACAGCATGACCAGCGACAGCACGATCAAGGCGATCAGGCCGGCGATGGAAAGCCATGCCAGGTAGCCCTTCCGGCCTTTGGGCAGGAACAGGTCCACGGTGAAGACCAAGAACGCCAAGCCCGCCAGAGCGAACTCAGGTGTCAGCAGTTCAAGGTTGTCGGATAGACCGTTCACTACCGGTTACACTCCTGGAATCGTCTGGACGCCAACGTTGATGACCCGCAACAGAGGGTCCGGCCAGACCCCGACGAAGATCAATATTCCGACGAATGCCGCGCCCACGGCCATTTCAACTGGGCTGGCGTCGGGGAGGCCGGCCCATCGCTCGTCCGCCTCGCCCATGAAGGTCCTCGCCAATAGACGCAAGATATAGATCGCCGTCAGCGCCGCACCGATGACCGCCAGGACGGCCAATGGCATATAGGTACGGAACGCCCCGGTGAATACCATGAACTCGGCGATGAACCCGCTCAGGCCGGGCAATCCCAGAGATGCCAGACCGGCGATGGCGAAGAAGAAACTGTTCACGGGCATCCGGCTGGCCAACCCGTTCAAGACCGCGATGTCGCGGGTGTGTGTCCGGTCGTAGATCGCCCCGACCAGGAGGAACATGAGGGCCGTCATGATGCCGTGGGAGAACATCTGCAAGACAGCGCCGCCCACGCCGATATTATCCAGGGTCGCGATGCCGATGAGCACGTAGCCCATGTGGCTAACGCTGGAATATCCGATGATGTACTTCAAATCATTTTGGGACATGGCCGAAACCGCGCCGTAGAGGACATTCACGCTGCCTAAACTGATCAACACCGGCATCCAGGCGTCGGCGCCTTCGGGCAGCAGGAACATGCCGACGCGGATGATGCCGTAGGCCCCAAGTTTCATCAGCACGCCGGCATGGAGCATGCTCACCGCGGTGGGCGCCGCCACGTGGCCGTCGGGCGACCAGGTATGGAACGGCCAGAGGCCGGCCAGAACACCGAATCCCACCATGAACAACGGGAAGACCCAGATCTGGAAATTCCTGTCGAACTGCCCTGTCTCGGCCAATACCGCCAAGCCTTGGAGCGAGAACGTCGCCGCTCCCAGGTCCGAAGCCTGGGAATATAACGCCAGGATGCCGATCCAAACCAGGATGCTTCCCCCCACCAAGAACATCAGCAGTTTCATCGCCCCGTATTCTTTCGTGCGCAGGAAGGTGCCGAAATCGGTGCTGCTGCCCCAGACGCCGATGAGCAGGTACATGGGCAGAACGGCCAGTTCGTAGAAAAAGAACAGGAAGAATAGGTCGCGTGCGACGAACACACCGTAGACCCCGGCCGACAGGGCAAACAGCAGCACGAAGAAATCGCGGGTGCGGTATTTCACGGTCTGGGAGACCAGCACCCCGCCGAACAACACGATACCGTTCAGCAGCACCATTGGGGCGGAGATGCCGTCGATCCCCAGGGACAATTTGATGTCCAGCGGGCCGGGCAGCCATTCGTAGCTGCTTAGATATTGGAACCCGCCCCGGCCATAGTCGTAATTCGCGAAGATGACCAGCGATAAGGCCAGAGATATGGCCGCGATAAAGATGGCAAAATACCAGGCCTCTTTGCTCTGGCCGCCGGGCATGAACATCATGGAGGCCGCACCGGCCAGGGGCACCACTATCAGCAGCAGCATCGCTACCTGGTCGAAATCGTTCATGGCCCGCCGCCAATCACCGGGCGGGCGGTGACAAAGTTTGAAGCGGTTTCAAACGGTGGTCCGTATAGGGTCTTGAAATAGCCTCTAATAGCTGCGGTATGGGAGACAGCGGCCATCTACGCCACCCTCAGCCAAACGAAGATGCCCAATCCCACAGAACCCAGGGCCATGCCCAGAGCGTAACTAGAAACGTTGCCGGTAACGTGCAGCCGCAGCATGATGCCGAACTTCCGGGTCACGTCGGCCGGGCCGTTCACGAGGATGTCATTGATGATCGCCCGGTCGAAGTAGCCGATGAAGCGGGCGAAGACCAACACCACGTGGTCCACGGTCCACTGGTAGACCTCATCGAAGTAATACTTGTTCTCGATCACCTTCAAGATACCCGCGTTACGGGACCGTATGCCTTCCAGCGAGATGCTTCGCCGGACGTAGATCAGATAGGCCACCGTGAAGGCCGCGACGGCCATGACGATGGACAGGGCACCCAGCCAAACCTTGAAGTGGAACTCCTCTCCATGCCCGAAGAACAAGAAGGTGCCAAACCCCCCAAAGCTGCCGGGCCAGTTGAAACTGATCAGGCCGAACCCAAGGGCCAACACGCCCAACAACACCATGGGTAACGCCATGGCGATGGGGGCGTCGTGGACCTGGTTATTCCGTTCCTTCAACGGGCCGAAGAAAACCAAGAACATGGCCCGTCCCATGTAGAGTGCGCTGAGCAGGGCCGTGAAAAGGGTCAAAACGATGAACGTGAGGTTGCGGTTGTCGCTCACCGCCACCAATATCTCATCCTTGCTCCAGAAACCGGCCAGGATGGGGATACCGCCCAGGGACAACGCCCCGATGGAGAAGACTATGGCGGTCAGCGGCATGACCTTTCTCAGGCCGCCCATCTCACCGGTCTCTTGAAGTTCGGTGCTGTGGAGGACGCTGCCGGCGCCCAAGAACAATAGCGCCTTGGAGAAGCCGTGGGCCATCAGATGGAAGATGGCCGCGGTATAGCCGAAGGCGCCAAGGGATAGCATCATCAGACCCAGATGGCTGATGGTGGAGTAGGCCAGTATCCGCTTCAGGTCCGTGGCCACCAGGGCTATCGTCGCGGCCATCAGCGCCGTCGCCAACCCAACGATGGAGACAACAAGCAGCGGGACGGCATCGTAAGCCTCAAAGAGGGGGAAGGTGCGGGCTACCAGATAGACGCCCGCGATCACCATGGTCGCGGCGTGGATCAGGGCGCTGACCGGGGTAGGACCCTCCATGGCGTCGGGAAGCCAAACGTGGAAGGGTATCTGGGCCGACTTGCCCATGGCGCCCAGGAACAGCAATATGGCGGAGGCCGTCGCCACTCCCTCGCTCATGGCGCCGGTGCGGACCGCCTCGAAGGCATCCAGCATGCTGAAGCTGCCCACTTCCCGCCAGATGAGCAAGATGCCTATCAGGAGGCCGACATCGCCGATCCTGGTGACGATGAAGGCCTTCTTGGCCGCCTCCCGGGCCTTGGGCCGCTCGTGCCAGAACCCGATCAACAGGTAAGAGCAGATACCCACCAACTCCCAGGCGACGTAGAGCAACAGGAAGTTGTCGGCCAGCACCAGGGTTAGCATGGAGGCGGCGAACAGTGAATGGACCGCGAAGTACCAGCCAAAGCGCGGGTCGCCCTTCATGTAGGCCAAGGAATAGACCTGGACCATGAGGGCCACGAAAGTCACCAGGCCCAGCATGGCGATGGTCAGCGGGTCGATCAAGATGCCCCAGAAAAGGGTGACGCTGCCCGCGGCCCCAACTATCCCGGCGTTGAACCAGGTCCGTTCGTAATCACAGGTGAGCAGGCCGGTGTTCTCGCTGGTGAAGCAGCCGCTGGTGGCGCTGGTGGCGCCCAACCAAGAATTGAGCACGAACCAGAAAACCACGAACCCGCCGCCGATGGCCAAGATCGACAACCACGAACCCTTCCCCGGCAGGTATCTGCCGAAGACCACGATGATCGGCGCGGCGGCAAAGCCGAACACCGGTATGAGCCAGGCCCATTGCATCAAGACGTCACCCAGACGGGCGCGTTATTCGGTTTGGTATCTACCATTTCATCAGATTGATCTCATCGACGTTGACCGTCGATCTGTTGCGGAACATCCGGAGGATTATGGCCAGGGCCAAACCGACCTCGGCCGCGGCCACGGTGATGATAAAGATGGCGATCAATTGGCCGTCGAAGTTGGAGAAACGGCCGGTGCCTTCCATGTGGGAAGCCGCAGCGATCAGGTTGATGTTCACCGCGTTCAGCATCAATTCGATGGACATCACGATGAGCACGGCGGAACGGCGGGCCATCACGCCATAGAGGCCGATGACGAAGAGGACCGCGCTCAGGAGTTGAAACCAGACCAGATCGATCATCGGTTAGCCCTCCTCCTCCTCATCGTCCGATCGGGCGATGATTATGGCCCCGATCAGGGCCACCAATAGCACCAGGGACGCGATCTCAAACGGGACGGCCCAAGTGGTGAAGAGGGACTCGCCGATACCGGTGAACGAGGCGTTCTGGGCCTGAGTGCCCTCCACCGAGTTTATGATGAAGGAAGGCGCTAGGACCCCCAAAAACGCCAGGGCGGCCAGGGCGGCCAAGGGCCATTGTTTGTTGTCGGTGATGCGGGGGTAATCTGAACCCCTGGTCAGCATGATGGCGAACAGGAGCACGATGATGATCGCCCCGCCGTAGATCAGCACCTGCACCAGGGCGAGGAATTCGGCGAATAGCACCAGGTAGACGCCGGCCACAGCGATCAGAGAGACCAATAACGCCAGCGCCGCGTGCACCACGTTGCGGGTGACCACCACCCCAAGTGCGCCGCCGATGGTCAGCACGGCCAGCGATATGAAAACGAACCAGGCCATCTAGGCAGTCGAACCCCGCCTCGCCGTAACTTTTTCGGCCATCAACTTTCTCCCCTGCTCCGGCCCTTCCAAAATACGAGCCACCAGAACGGCGGCTCCCTTGATCACTGATTGATCGCCTGGACCCGGTTGATCGCCGAGGCGCGGCGCCAAAGGTGTTGCTTCAGGCGCGCTACCTTTTCCGAAACAGCCTCTTCAGAAATCCCCCCGGCCCGCGGTCCACCTGCGGCAGGTTCTCCAGGGTTCCCAGTAGAACGCAACTGGTGCAGGTGCAATCCGCCGGGTGTTTGGCGACCCGTTCAGCAGCAACCCGCTTAACCATTTGGGGCTTAGCCCGCTGGGGCTTGATCTTCTTGCTCTTCAAGAACCGGTCGGTGCAGTCCTGACAGGTGCAGGCCGCCGGGTGACGCCCAGCCATGTTCAGCAGTCGTTCGTCTTCCCGTTTTGGCATCTCGGGTTTTCCTTGAGTCCAAGTTCCCTAAGGGGACCCGGCCTCAGCAGCGGCCTTGGCGCTGTCGGGGCTGTCGCCTTTCCCGGCCTTGGTCCGCTGGGTCGGCGGTATCCAGTCCGTTTCCTTCTGAAACTTGATGCCAATCTCCAGCAGCGCGGGCAGGTCCACCCGGTCACCGTTGCGGCTGAATGTACTCATTTCGTGCTCGTGGGTCATCACGATCGCATCGAAATTACACACCTCGACGCAGATCCCGCATAGTATACACCGGTTGAGATTGATCTCGAAGCTATCGACGATCTTTCTACGGGAGCTTTTCCCCTCTTCATGGAGGGGGTTGTCCATCATCGTGGACGACATGCATTGCGTAGGGCATTGGCGGATACAGACCATGCAACTGGTGCAGAACGGCTCGCCCGGTCCGCCATCTCCGCCCACTGTGTCATCCCAGGTAAGGGCCGGAAAACCCATGAACCGGTCCTTCACCGGGGTGGGCTCAGGGTGGGTTTTCAGCAGATTTCCGGATTCCGGGTATTGGCGGGTGACCGGCGCCTGTAACCCTTTCATGGTGGAAACCAGTGTCAATGCCAACCCCTTTAGGCTGTTAAACATTTAGTCTCCTCCCGCTGAAGCCGGGGGCGCGGGCGGGGCCGGGGCGCGCCGTTGAGCTTCCAATGCTTTCTGTCTGCTCCGGGTTTGGGCCGCCAAACGCTTGGGGCCGGTCATCCGTTTGTAGATCAGGTATCCCACCACCAGGAGACCGGTCAAATTCATGGCGGTGAGGGACCAGGCCGGCCATCCGTAGAACTGGTACACGGCGGTCATTATGACTAGGAAAAACGACAATGGCACCATGACCTTCCAGGCGAAGGCCATCAGTTGGTCGATCCGCAGCCTGGGGAAGGTGCCGCGCACCCAGAAGACCACCATGATGACCAGATAGACCTTGAGCAGGAACCAGATGATTACCCATTCGCCGGATAGCCACGGCCCGGACCAGCCGCCAAAAAATAGGATCACGGTGAGCGCGGCGATGGCGAAGGTGTTGATATATTCGGCCAGGAAGAATACCGACCAGTGGGCCCCGCTGTATTCAACGAAGGGCCCGCCGACGATCTCGGACTCGGCGAAGTAGATGTCGAAGGGTGTCCGGCCGACCTCGGCCAGTCCGGCGATGAAAAAGATGACCAACCCCAGGGGTAGCACCAAAAAGAATATGTAGTCGTCCTGCTGGTTGACTATCTCTCTCAAGTCCAGCGACTGAGCCAGCATGGCCACCGCGATGGCCACCATGATGATGGGTATCTCGTAGCTGATGAGTTGGGCCGCCGCCCTCAGGCCGCCCAACGTGCCGTATTTGTTGGCCGACCCCCATCCGGCCAGCACCAGTCCCAAGATTCCCACTACCGCGAAGGCGATGACGTAGAAGAGGCCCAGGTCCAGGTTCTGTATCACTGCGTTCTGGGTGCCGGGTATGGTCACCCAGATCATGAACGCCGATACGACGACGATGATCGGGGCGACCCAAAAGATGACCTTGTCCGATGCGGCCGGGATGATGTCTTCTTTGAGGATCAACTTCAGGGCGTCGGCCACCGGCTGCATCAGACCCATCGGACCGGTTCGGGTGGGGCCCAGGCGCAGTTGGAGCCGGCCCAGGAGTTTACGTTCCAGCCAGGTCAGCGACAGCACCACGATGGACAGGGTGGTGAACAAGATAAAAAGGCCGATCACCAACCAGATGAAGTCGGTCAGACTGATGGCTAACAGGATGGTGGCCGGCACTAGCGGTCCACCTCGCCCAGCACGATGTCCAGCGCGCCCAAGATAACCACGGAATCGGCGATCCAGGCATCTTTCAGCATGTGCCTTAAAGCCCCCAGGTTGCAGAACGACGGCGGACGCACCTTGATGCGGTGGGGTTTGTCGGTGCCGTCGCTGATCAGGTAGACGCCGATCTCGCCCCTCGGGTTCTCGGCCCTCATGTAGACTTCGCCGGCGGGAGGGCGGATCAGCCGCCGTCCCAGAGACGAGACAACCTCGCCCTGGGGGAGTTGGTCCAAGGCCTGCTCCACGATACGCACAGACTGGTAGATCTCTTGGACCCGCAGGTAATACCGGTCCCAGCAATCTCCGTCCAATCCAACGGGCACTTCGAAATCGAACCGGTCATAGACCGAATACGGCGCCGCTTTGCGCACGTCGTAGTCCACTCCGGACGCCCGGAGGCACGGCCCGGTCAGCCCGTAGTCGATGGCGTCCTCGGCGGACATCACGGCTATGTTCTTCAGCCTGGCTAGAAATATCTCATTGAAACTGAGGAGTTTATCCGATTCCTCGGTGTCTTTCTTGACCAGTTCCAACAGGTCCCTAACCTGCGGGACGAAATCTTCCGGGACGTCCTCTTTCAACCCGCCGATTCGGAAATAATTGTGCATCATCCGGGCGCCGGAAACGGACTCAAAGAGTCCCTGGATGCGCTCCCGCCCCCGGAAGCAAAACATGGACGGGGTCATGGCGCCGGCGTCAAGTCCCATGGTGGCGATGAACAGCAAATGGCTGGCGATACGGTTGAGTTCGCAGAGGATGACTCGGATGTATTCCGACCGCTCGGAAACCTCCAGCCCCATGAGTTTCTCAACGGCCATGCAGTAGACTTGCTCGTTGTTGAAATTGGCGATGTAGTCCATGCGGTCGAAGAGCGTGATTATCTGGGCGTATTGTTCACCTTCACACAGCTTTTCCGAGCCACGGTGCAGGTACCCGATGTGGGGCACCATGTCCACGATCTTTTCGCCGTCCACCCACAGCACCATGCGGAAGACGCCATGGGTTGAGGGATGCTGCGGCCCCATGTTCAGCAGCATCTCGACGGGTTCGGCGTTGGGGACCGTGCCGCCGGCAGGGTTTGTGGACATTTGGGTCATATTTATTCGGCCGCCGTTTCGGACGCCGCTCCGGATGGACGCCCGATATACCGTATCTTTGGCTCTGGGACCGGTTCAACTTCGCTGCTCATCCAGACCTCGCCGTTAAAGTAGAACCCGGCTTGGATCAGGGTCTCGTCCAGGACCTCCAGTTTCTCGCAGTCTTCAAGATATTCCGATACCTGCCGGCGCAGCGCGCTCTTCGCTTCCTCCGCCGTGTCGCCGAAACTGGTGATCAGCAACTCGGGACATTCGGCCTCATATCCGGTACCGGCCCGTGATTCCTCGATCCGGTAGACGATGCGGTCAAATGGAGGGTTTTTCGCCGACTTTCGCTTTTTAGCCACGATCATCCACCGCTATTCTCCTTCCGGAGATAACGCCGCCTCGACAAATTCCAGTTGCAGCTCGGTCTCCCCATCGACGCCGGGATAGCCAGCATCGGCCAGAACTCCGCTCAAGGTGTCGGTGCCGTCGTGAGACTCGATCCAGGCCCGCATGATCTGTATCAGGTCATCTTGGGCGGCTTCCAGCGATTCGCCCTCGCCTTCCAGCCCCAGGTCGTCGATTCGGACGACGTACCTGGATTCTTCCCGGTCGATCTTGGCCGTTAGGAACACTGTCTCCATAAACCGCTAAAACCCCTGGAATTCCCTAGAATTCATGGTCAACTCTAAAACTCCTGGTATTCGTTAAAAGGGAAGTCTTTGCGCCCCGGATACCCCTCAAACCCCTCATAAAGCAACAGGGGCGCCAGGTCCGGGTGCCCGTCGAAGTTAACACCGAATAGGTCGTGGGCCTCTCTCTCATACCAATCGGCGGCCCGCCAGACTGAGGTAACGGAAGGAACGGAAGGAACGGTGGCGTCTGAGTAAGGAACATCGGTCCGCAGCACAAAGGTGCGCTCCGGCTCCAGGGATTGCAGCACATAGACCATCTGGAAATATTCCGAGTAGTCCACGCAGGCCAGGCAAAGCAGCATATGGACCGCGACGCGGGGGTCGTCCTTCATCAGACGGCAGGCCTGCAAGGTATGTGATTTATCGATGCTGATCTGGGGGATATCGCCCAGTGCGCCGGCCTGGGGGGCGAATTCCTTGAGAATCTCCAAGGAAACGTCAAGCAACTCTTTTCCGGAAGGGGTGAGGGCGTCCAGCGGGTCGGCGGCAGGCTCTTCTTTACCGTGACCAGCCCGCGCCGGCGTGTCCGTGGACTCAGCGGACGCCGGAGTGGATTCCTGATTCTCTTCGTTCTCGGCCACTATTTTTTGGCGTCACGCATGATCTTTTCTTGGAGCTTTATGATGCCGTACAACAGGGCTTCAGGGCGGGGCGGGCAGCCCGGCACGTAGACATCCACCGGAATGATGTGGTCAACGCCCATCACCACCGAATAGGAGCGGTAATAAGGGCCGCCGTTGGTGGCGCAGCTACCCATGGCGATCACCCACTTGGGCTCGGGCATCTGCTCGTACAGCAGGCGTATGGGTTCGGCCATCTTCTTGACCACCGTGCCCGAGACGATCATCACGTCCGCCTGCCGGGGCGACGGCCAGGTAACCACGCCGAAGCGGTCAAAGTCGTAGTGGGCCATATAGGTCGACATCATCTCGATGGCGCAACAGGCCAGACCAAAGGAAAGTGTCCACAGGGAGGACTTGCGCGCCATGGCGAACAGTTGATTGGTGGAGGCTGTGATGATGCCTGGCAGCTTCCCGGCGGTCGCCTGGTCGTACAAACTGGGGGCGGGTTGGTTGCCCGGTCCCATGATCACTTCTGCCATTCTAATACCCCTTTCTTCCAGGCGTAGACGATGGCGAAAAAGAGCACTCCCAGGAACATCATCATGGCGTAAAAGGGAAGCACGTTGGCCTCGTTTATCTTCTCCTGCATGAAGATCACCGCCCAGGGGAAGAGAAAAACCGCCTCAACATCGAATATCAAGAAAAGGATGGCGAAGATATAGAACCGGACGTTGATGTTGGACCAGTTGTAGGGGGTGGGCGGGATGCCGCATTCGTAGGTGGTTAATTTGGCGTCGGAGTGACGGCGGGAGGAAAGGACGCGCGAAGCGGTGAACATCCCGATGATGGCCATAGTGGCGACCACCGCGGATAAAACAACCGCGGTCCAGTTTAGCGTGAACAGTTCGGCGCTAAATGTTTCGATCGGCATTATGGGGAGAAAACATGAACCACCGCCGCGTTAGTAGAGTGCCGGTGGATTGATTGGCATAGACTCGATTTATGCCCAAAATATACCATTGGCCACCTAACAGTGTCAACGAAATTCGACGGCTTAGCGAGGGGGAAACTACTCTTTATCGAGGGCCCGGAGTTGGGTTGATGAGATGTCCTCCCTAAATTGGTCCTCGGCGAGGTCATCGAACAGGGCCTCGAACCCCTGTGGGACCGGCACATCGTTCAGGGTCTTGAAAATCCCTTGGTCTTCACGGCCCGCCACCAGAAACCTGGTCCCGGCGGCCATCATCTCCGCCAACGCCATCATCATGGCATCGCTGCCGCCGTAATAACGGGGAGCCACCAGGCGGATGGCAGTGTCCCAGCCGACCACAAATGTCCGTCCCGGAAATAGCCTAGCCTTCTTAAAGAAGGTCTCGGCCCTGGTGAGCACCGCCGTTTCGTCGTCCGCGAACTGGGCCAGCCTTGTCTGTATCTCCGCTTCCTCAAGGGCCGGTTTGTCCACATTCGTCACCGACAGTTCAAATCCGACTTCGGTATCCAGCAACAACCCAGCGGCTTTGGCGAGGCCACGGTGGCCCTGATGCACCGGGCTGAACGAGCCCGGCAGGAGCGCGGCCGGCGCCTGTCCTTCAACGGTCATGGTGCCGCCACGGACAACCACCCAGGCCGCCTCGCCGGAGATCAATTGGGCCAAGGGAGACGGGTGTTCGGTCCTTTCTATCTGAAGCGAGTCTCCCGGCGTCAGACCCAGGTCTACACCGGATTCCAGACCCGATAACAGCATGAGGGCGTGGACCAGGAGACGGCTGACCAATTCTTCCTCGCCCGCCCGGTCACGCAGACCTTTGTGCAGGTTCAACGAGTACAGGGTGTTGGCGTCTTGGTCCCAGGCGGAGACGAAGGCCCGGTGCTCGCCGCGTTTCGGCCGGTCGGTGGCGATGGTGGCGGCGCAGGCCAGACCCACCGGCGGCGAGTCGTCTTCAAGCTGGGACATGGCCCTGCGGTAGGCCGCCCTGGCCATGTCTCTGGCCGTCTGGGCCGACGCCGACTGCTCCGGCTCGAAGCCCAAGAAAGTAATCATGGACTCGCGGCCGTAGGGCACCAGGACTTCCAGAATCGTCCTAGAGGCGCCGGCTACTCCCAACAGCCAGGCCACCGCCTGGGTGCCCGCTCCGGACACCGCCACGACAGCCTTGTGGGGAGTGCCGTGGATCTTCTCTATGTGTGGACGGATCTCTTCCATGTTTTCCCGGTTATTCTCTCAACTTGCGGCCGTTCTCTCCCCCGTTCGGGGGGAGAGTTAGAGAGGGGGCAGGTTGCCGGCTAAAGGCAACTATGGTTTCCCCAATGCAATCGCCCCTATCTCCGATTTTATCGAGAGTCCCGACTTCATCGGACCTGACCTTCCCCCGTGCGCGGGGCAAGGGATTTTGCACTTTTCCGCCCCGGCGGGGAAGGGATTTGCTTCTATCCCCTAGGCTGCCATGGGGTGTGGTTTATTTTGTCCATGGTGGCGCGGGATGTTGCGATCTCGGACGACTGTTTATTCTCCCAACGCTCCAGCCACTCCGGAGGCAGCTTCCGGCGGGCGTCGCGCCACCACAGGGGTTCGCCTTGAGCCAGGGTCTTGCCATCGATGACCTCGGCCAGGAAACAGGTCATATCGCCGCCGTCCATGGCGTTGATCACCCGGCAATCCAAATAGCCGAAGCAGTTGGTTAGCAACGGGCTGCCCGACATCCCCTTGGTCTGGGCCACGCCATCCAATTTGTCCCGTTCGCGGCCCGAAACCAGACCAAAATCGCCGATGAGGTCCAACTGGTCCGGCCTAAGAAAGTTCAGGGCGAAGGCCCCGCCGGAGAGGACCATATCGTGGCTGAGATTGGTCTTATAGAGCTGAACGGCCACCCTGGGACGGTCGGGGACTATCGACGCCGCGGCGATGGCCACCGCCATCTGCACGTTGTCCCGGCCCTGCCAGTGACTGGTGACCGCCGCCAACGGGGACCATAGTGTCCCCATCATTGGCGCAATATCGGCGTAGTCCATGGCGTTCTTCCCGTATAGGTTCTGGCCTCTTGCCAGCCTGGGAAGTTTAGCACTCCGGTTTGTGGGCTACCAGTGACCGGCGGGCGGCCTACCAGTCCGGGGAGTGGTCCTCGGCATCGTTGGTTGTTAGGCGGCGTTGGTTCCCGCCGTCGTCGTCCATGATGAAGATCTCGCCGGGGCCGTATAGATGGGACACGAATGCCATCTGTTTCCCGTCGGGAGACCAGACCGGGTCCAGGTCGTCGGCCTCATTGGTGGTCAACCGTAGCTGCCTGGAACCGTCCGATTCCATGATGTATATCTCACCGTTGCCGTCCCGGAAAGTCACAAATGCGATGGAGTCGCCGTCGGGGGACCAGGCCGGGGCCAGGTCGTCTTCCTCGTGCTGGGTCAACCGCGTCAGTTCCACGTCGTCCTGCCAGGTGCCGTCCTTGAGCCGGCTGGCCAGATACAGGTCGGCATTCCCATCGGTCTCACGAACGAATACGATATGCTTCCCATCGGGGGACCAGGCCGGGTTGAAGTCGTTCTCTTCAGTCAGGTGTACCAGGTTCACGCCGTCGGGATTACGCAGCCACAGCCCCCGTTCATCGGCGGACCCCCCGCGGGCAAAGGCCAGCCACTCGCCGTCTGGGGACCAAGCGCCCAAGCGGTCCTCTGGCGATTTGGCCGTGATTCGAATGGGCCGGCCGCCATCGGAAGCCATCAGATAGACTTCGGCGTTGCCGTCCTGGTGGGAGATGAAGGCCAGTTTCTCACCATCGGGGGACCAGAGGGGAGCCTCGTCGTCGCCGGGAATATTGGTCAGGCGTTGGATGAGTTCGCCCTTTCGGTCGACCACGTTTATCTCCAAGTCTCCCGACTCATCGGAGACGTAGGCCACCCGTTTACCGTCGGGCGACCAGACCGGGTTGGTGTCCCGGCTGCCGTTGTCGGTCAGCGGAGTGGCGATGCCCGAACTAGGGTCTATGACGTAGATCTCGGCATCGCCGTCGACCTCAGATACAAACGTGATCAGATCGCTGTCAGACCCGCAGCCGATGAGGACCGCCATCAACACCAACGGCGCCAAAGCGGCCACTCTTGCCGGGAAGCTATGTCTCAATCCGCCCATCGCACACAACCGGAATCTTTTTGGATCCCCAATCACCGAGATCCAATAATGGCTGAATCATCCCGTACGTGGGTGATTATAGCCAACACCGGGCATCGGTTGACCTTGATGAGGCAGCCGGGTTGAGGGAAAACTGGCCTGATTCAACTCCGGGACCGGCGTGGAAGTCGGGTGGGCCGAAGCCCTTGACACCGCCCCACGGCTTGACTAGCATCTGCCCCATCTAACGGAACACCGCAATCACACCTGACACCCAGCGAGGTAGCTCATGAAAGTATTACTTGGCGCCGACTTGATCGATGGCACCGGAGGGCCGGTGCTGAAGGACTCGGCCATCTTGATCGACGGTGAGCGGATCAAAGAGGTGGGACCCAGGGCGGCCGTCACCCTGCCCCCCGGTACGGAAGAGATCGACCTGAGCGGCCTCACCCTGCTTCCCGGCCTGATCGACACCCACGACCACCTGGCCCACAAGAATTACAGCTTGATCAGCCGGTGGGAGATCGAGGAACCGGCCTCACTGCACCATCTCAAGACCGCCAAGGCCATCGAGGCTTCTCTGGAGGCCGGCTACACCTGTATCCGTGACGCCGGAGGGTTGGACGCCGGATTCAAGACCGCGGTGGACGAAGGCCTGATCAGGGGCCCCAGATTGTTGACCTCCGTGGCCATCGTCTCGCCCACCGGCGGCATCGGGGACCGGGTCGCCCCGTCCGGGCACAGAAACGCGTTCAACAACGACCCAATGCACCCTGACGGAGTGGCCAACGGGCCGGAGGCAGTCCGGGCCCTCGTCCGCGAACTGGTGCGCGTGGGGGCCGACGTGATCAAATTCGCCACCACCGGAGGCGCCAGCTCCCGCTTGGGACACGGCCCCAAGGACATCGCCTTCGGACCCGACGAAGTTAAGGCGTTGGTCGACGAGGCGAAGTCCCAAGAGAAATACACCATGTGCCACGCCGTCGGCGGCCCCGGACTGCGGATGTGCATCGAAGCCGGCGTTGGCTCGGTGGAGCATGCTTGTTACCTGGCCGAAGACCCCGACCTGGCCAAGATGATGGCGGACAAGGGCACCTTTTTCACGCCGACATTTGAGGTATACGAGTTTCACTCCACCATCAGCGCACCGCATATAATGGCGCGGACCAAAGACCTGATGCAGATTCATGAAGAGAGCCTGCACCTGGCGGTCAGCGCCGGGGTGAAGGTGGCCGCGGGCACCGACGCCGGCGGGTTCGTCCACGGCGACAACGCCCGGGAGATCGAGTTGATGGTCGAGCGCGGCCTCTCCAACATGCAGGCCATCCAGACCGCCACCGGCTGGGCGGCCGAGTGCGTCGGCCAGGAGAAGAACTTCGGCACCGTCACTGTCGGCAAATACGCCGACTTCTTGGTGGTGGACGGCGACCCGCTCAAGGACATCGGCGTGTTCCGGGCCAAGGACAGCATCAAGATGGTGATGAAGGGCGGCGTGGCCTACGTCGATCACCTGCCGGTGGCCGAGCCACAGCCGGTTGGGGATTAATGGGTCAAAGGGCTGGCTAAGGTGCGAACAAAAACGCATCGGTCTAACTAGGATTTCTAGTATCATTGACCGATGCGTTTTCACGTCCTGACACTGTTCCCGGACGCCTTCGAGAAACCCCTGGAATACAGCATGTTGGCCCTGGCCTTGAAACGGGGCCTGGTGTCCATCGACATCACCGACATACGCGATTACTCCCACGACCCGCACCACACCGCTGACGATTATCAGTTCGGCGGCGGCCACGGCATGGTCTTGAAGCCCGAACCGGTTTTCGAGGCCGTCGAGGCGGCGCTGTCGGGGTACTCCGAGGCTGAGCGCGAAGATATCCCCATCATTCTATTCACGCCCCAGGGCGAGATACTGACCCAGCGAGTGGTCGAGGATCTGGTCCAGGCGCCGGCCCTGGCCATGATCTGCGCCCATTACGCGGGCATCGACAACCGGGTTCCCGAATTCCTGGCCACCAGGGAGATAAGCCTGGGCGATTTTGTCCTTACCGGCGGGGAGCTGCCGGCCATGGCCTTGATCGACGCCGTGTCCCGTCTGGTCCCGGGGGTCATCGGTTCACCGGAGAACGTGGCCGAAGACTCCATCTCCTCGGGTCTGCTCCAGCACCCGCTGTACACCCGGCCGGCCGATTTCCGCGGCATGGAGGCGCCGGAGATATTGCTGTCCGGCCACCACGCCAACATCGAGCGGTGGCGGAGAGAGCAATCGTTGCAGCGCACCCTGGAGCGGCGGCCCGACCTGCTGCTTAAGGCCGATCTCAGTCCCGACGACTTGAAGTACCTGGAAACCCTGGGCTACCGACCGCCAAATAATCCGGAGTAGACCTCGAACAACCATGGCCAAATCCGATTTCAGATTCAAAACACCGGTTAGAGTCCGCTGGATGGAATGCGACGCCCAGGGCATCGTCTATAACGGCGCCTACCTGGGCTATCTGGAGATCGGCCAGGCGGAGTACTACCGCAACCTGGGCTTCGCCATCTACCGGATCCCCCAGAGCGGTTATTTCGATTTCGCCGTGGTCAAGAGCACTCAAATATTCAAGGCGCCCGCCAGGGTGGACGAGATCATCGAGCTCCACATCCGAGTGTCCAACATCGGCAACACCAGCCTGACGCTAAACCTAGAGATCTACCCCGAAGGCAGCGACCGTCTGTTGACTGAGATCGAGACCGTCTACGTGGGCTACGACGCCGCGACGGAGTCCACCAAAAGGGTTCCCGACGACATCCGCCGCCTCGTGACCCATTTTGAGGAAACCGGGGAAGTGCTGCCCATGGACCAGTTCCCCGAACTGGCCAAGGCGACCTCGTTCAAGCAGCGGTAGCAGCCCTCTAACGTTGACGATATCCGTAACCCTGGCTAGACTTAGATTCACCCCCGCGCGGCTGGCTGACCGCCGGCCGCTGAGAGCTAACAGCTACCCATGGCCCGACTATTTGACCTCCACATCCACACGACCAAAGGCAGCAGCGATAGCAGCCTGACCCCCGAAGACCTGATCCTGGAAGCCGACCGGCTGGGTCTGCGCGGCCTCTGCCTCACCGAACACTCCGGCCCCTGGGACCGCCACGAGTTCAAGAAGTTCGCCAGCCTGCACAACGTGGTGCTGGTCCGCGCCATGGAGGTGGAGACCGACTTGGGCCACATGCTGGCCTTCGGCATGGACCGCTATCAGGCTGGCTTCAATAAGGCCGCGGAACTGCGCAAGGCCGCCACGGCAGCCGGCGGGTTCATCGTCACCGCCCATCCATTCCGGGGTGTCCTCAGCGGCATGAGCCGCGGCCGCGCCCTCATCTACCAGTCCATCCCCGACCCGCTGCCAAAAACTCCGGAGGATGCCCTGGACCATCCGGTGTTCAAGCTGGCCGACGCCGTCGAGGTGGCCAATGGCGGCACCATCGACCGGGAGAACGAATTCGCCATGGCGGTGGCCGGGTTGCTGAAGTTGCCGGTGACCGGAGGCAGCGACGCCCATTCGGTCCACGGCCTGGGCAAATTCCTGACCGAGTTCGACGACGAGGTCAAGGACGAAACCGAATTCCTCAAAGCCCTCCACTCAAAGCAATTCCACCCGGTAACCGGGCTGCGGACAGGGAACCTCAAGCCCTACGGCATCTAGGCATCGTTCCAAGGCGCGGACCGCGCGGCTACCACACCCTTCGTCGTCACAACCTATATCTTGTGCTTGAGTTTCTTGTCATGCCTGGGAGCCTGGGTTACAATCCGCACCGGCTAGACATGCTGAACACTTTGAGAACACTGGCGCCCACCCAAAGCCCGCTCAAATGCTTCCTACAGCCTGTCCCGCGAACGGCTTGGGCCGATCTGCTGCTATGACAAACAACTCCAACCTGCCCGAAAAAATACGACGCTCCTGGCTGTTAACGCCAGCTTCAAATGACGACCTGATTGAGGCCGCCCGCCAGTCCAACGCCGATGTGGT
This sequence comes from Chloroflexota bacterium, assembly GCA_022563275.1. The sequence continues at coordinate 77,126 of JADFNR010000001.1, forward strand.
GATATTGGATTTGGTGGATTTCGTTCCGGAGAAAGACAAGCCTTCGGCCAGAGAGGGCCTGGCCGGTACGATACGGGAGGCCGGGGAAAGCGGGGCCCAGGTATTCGCGCAGGTGGACTGTGAACTGCTGTACGCCGACCTGCACGCCTGTGTTTGGCCGGAGTTGACCGGGGTCGTCATCGCTCACCTGGAGTCAGTTGCCCAGATCGAGGAAGCGGACGCGTTGCTGGGTCAGTTGGAGGACGAGCGGGGCATCCCGCCCGGCACGTTGGAGATAGTGGCCGCTTTAGAGACGGCGAAGGCCAATCAAGACGCGCAACCTATCGCGTCCGCCAGTTCCAGGATCTCCGGGCTGACCCTGGGCCGCGCCGAGTTGGTGATGGACCTCCGGCCGGAGCCTTCCGGAGAGATACACCTCATGCAGTACCTGATGCAGCGGCTGATCATGGTGGCTGGGGCCGCCGGGGTCCCGGCCTACGGGGCCTGGTGGCGCGCGCCGGACCGGGGACTGCTGGCCACGCCGGAGAACACAGGTGAGGCCGCCGTCCGGGGCCGGGCCATCGGTTTCAAGGGTTCTTTCTGTGTCTTGGAGAACCAAGTGGAACCCATGAACCGGGGGTTCACCCCCTCTTCTCAAGAGGTGGATGAGGCTAAGGAGTTGCTGGAACGATATCAGGCCGCGGTTTCGGAAGGCGCGGCCTCCATCCGCCGGGAAAACCGGATCATCGACGCCGGAGCGGCCCTGCAAGCCCAGGCCATCATCGACCGGGCCTCTGCTTGCGCGGTCCATGACCAGACCAAGGCCGACGCCAAGGACGGGCGTCCGGTGCCGGCGCCCTAGTTCCACCACGGGGGAGATTCGATGGCTAAAGAGATAGCGGTGCACCGTTCGGGCCTGACCATGCCGGTGGTCACCCCACGGTTCGTGGACAACGCCTGGCGAAGGGGCTGCGACTTCATCAACCTCGATCTAGAGGACTCGGTGCCCCAGCATATGAAAGGTTACGCCAGGACCCTGATCAAGGACGCCATCGCCAATGTCACCAAGGGCGGCGCCGAGGCGTTCACCCGCATCAATCACGACCTGGTCCAGGCGGACCTGGAAGGAATCGTCTGGCCGGGACTGGCCAAGGTCAATTACCCCAAGGCGGAATA
>JADFNR010000027.1 GCA_022563275.1 Chloroflexota bacterium
TCGCCGTATTGCTGACCCTGACCGTTCACGCCTTGGTGTCGGTCCGGATGGGCCGGATGGACCTGGCGGTGGTCCGGGTGCTGGGGTTCTCGCACCGCCAATTCTTTCTGTCCCTGGCCACGGAGCGTTTGATCATCGCCGTGTTGGCCATCGCCGCCGGGGCCGCCATGGGTTATTGGCCGGGACTGGAGGTGCTGGAACTTGTGGACCTGACGCCTCAAGGAAACGACCCAGTGCCGCCGCTTTTGCCGTCCGTTAGGGGCTGGTTGATGGCCGGAGTTTTGACCGGAATGGTGGCGGCCTCGGCCCTGTCGGTGGCGTTCGCTGTGGTGGCGGCCCGGCGGCTCAACACCGCCGAGGTCCTGCGGGGTGGCATCTGATGATGCCCATGATCCGGTTCGCTTACGTGATGGCCGTCCGGAGAGCCGTTTCCGGCTGGCGTTTGGAGGCCGTGCTTTTTGGCGGCATCCTCATGGCGGTGGCGCTGATGGCCAGCGGCGTGATCTTCTCCGACCTATTGTCCAACGCTTCGCTGCGCCACACGCTGCTCCAGGCTCCCCCCGAAGAGGTCAATATCTCGATGCGGTCGTTCAGCAGCCAGGATGAGCCGTCCACGACCTCGGGACGCCGCGCGGTTTACCAGGAACGGCTGAGATTCGCCCAAGACGAGATATCGGCCCCCTTCGCTCCATATGTGAAAGAACAGGCACGGGTGCTGGACACCGCCACCTTTTATTTCGAGGGGCACCCGCAACTGGAGTTGGACAACGATATCCGGCCCAGGGGGTCCATCATTTATATGTCGGGTTTCGCGCCGGACCGGGTCACGCTGACACAGGGGAGTTGGCCGGGGGCGCTAAACGCCGCCGCGCCACCGGGCACTCCGGTGGACGTCGCCGTGGACGGTCTGGGCCTGGAGCTGCTGGGCCTGGAGGTCGGCCAGACGATGGACGTCTTTCCGGCGGCGTCGTTCACCGACCCGCCCTCCATGCCGGTGCGGATATCCGGGGTTTTTGAGCTTGTCGACCCGGATGACGAGTTCTGGTATCGGGTCAAAAAGGACTTCAGCGTCAAGAACGACCGGTGGACCATCGTGCCGTTGTTCACCAGCGAAGAGGCCATCTTGAACCGGGTGCTCGGCGAGTATCCGACCCTGTACACCGATGTCACCTGGTTCTACTACCTGGACCGGGAGGGACTGCGGGCCGGAGATGTGGGGGACCTGCGGGAGACCATCCTCCGGGCCGAGAATAACATCAGATTCAATCTGAAGAATTCCAGCTTCTCCATCCGGCTGGACAACCTGCTGACCGACTTCGACGAGCAATTATTGTTGGCCAGGGTGCCCCTGTTTCTGGTGGTGTTTCTGATCACCGGGATCCTGCTTTATTATCTGGCTTTGGTGGCCGGCTTGATCGTCCGTTCCCGCTCCAGCGAGATCGCCATGCTGAAAAGCCGGGGCGCCACCACGGCGCAGGTTGGCATGTTAGGACTGGGAGAGGGTCTGCTGCTGGGTATCCCGGCGGTGATAATTGGACCGTTCTTGGCCATGGGAGTGGTCAGGGTCCTAGGCAACGTTTTCTTCAGTTTGGGCGGGGGGTCCGACCAATTATCCGGTGTGTCGGTAACTGTGTCTCAAGGAGCCGTTCTGCTGGGGCTGGCCGGAGGGATTCTCGCGGTGGTGGTGTTCACGGTGGCCACCCTGGCGGCGGCCAGACAGGGCATCGTGGAAGCGAGGCAGACCGGGGCCCGGCCTCCCACGGCGTCTTTCCTGCATCGTTACTACCTGGACTTCCTGCTGCTGGCCCTCATCGGCCTTCTTTGGTGGCAGATCCAAAGCCGGGGTTCGTTCCTGGTCCAATCGGTGGGCAGCCGGGAACTGGAGATCGACTACAGCCTGATGTTGGGACCGGTCCTGGGGCTTCTGGCGGTCGGGTTGGTGGTCATGCGGATATTCCCGTGGTTCGCCATGCTTCTTTCGCGGCTGGCCGGTCCCTTCGCTCCGTCTTGGTTGGTGCACTCGCTGCGCCATGTATCCCGAGACCCAATGGTGCCGGGTATCTTGATCGTGTTGCTGACCTTGGCCACCGCTCTCGGTGTCATCGGCAGTGCCTTCAGTTCGACATTGGAACGGAGTCAGAAGGAGCGGGCCCTATACGCGGCGGGAGCTGACTTGAGGATCCGTCACAGCGGGGTTTCCAGCGCTAGACCTGGCGGAAGGTTCGCCGAAGAAGTGCGGAAATTCCCGGAGGTGCTCCACGCCGCGGACGTGTACCGCACCAACGGGCAGATCACCACCACTGGGTTTAGTTCCTCGGCCGCGGTTCTGGCGGTGGACGCTTCCCGGATCGCGGATGTGGCCTGGTTCAGGGACGACCTGGCCGGCGGGAAGTCGATCAACGAGTTGGCCCAGTTGCTGTTGGACGGGCCGGAAGGCCCCCAAGGTTTGGTTTTGCCCGCTGACGTGACCGGTCTGTCCATCTGGGTGCAACCAGCCGGGCTCGACTCGGGGGCCAACCTATGGGCCAGGCTGCGTGACGCTCAAGGACTGTATTTCGACACTTGGGTGGGTGATTTGGGAGAGCAGGGCTGGAACAAGATCCAATCCGACCTGTCGCCGGTGGTTGCCGTGGGACGCCGTTTCACCAACGAGGCGCGCAGCATCTCTCTGGTTCCTCCCTTCACGCTTCAGTCCTTGCAAGTCACCGACCGATTCCGCACCTTTGGGTCGGACGATTTGGGAGCAGTGTTCCTGGGAAGACTGGAGGCGTTGACTCCCAGCGGACCGGTGACCTTGGCGGATTTTCGATCGCCGGAGGATTGGTCGGTGATCCAAGACTTCTCGCGGCCGGGCCTATACGCCCTGGAGACCAGCGGGTCGGCGGGGGGCGGCCAGTTCCCATTATCCATGCGGTTCAGTTGGGCCAGCGGCGGCGTCGGCATGCGGGGATTGAGACCCGGTCCAACGGAGGCCCCGGTTCCGGCGGTGGTCAACGAAGAGTTCTTGAAGCTGGCCGATGCCTCCGTGGGCGAAGACGTGATCTTGGGGCTGTCCACCTTTTCCGTGCTGGTCAACATCGCCGCCGTGGCCAATTATTTCCCAACGCTGGACCCGGGGGACAAACCCTTTGTGGTGGTGGACCTGGATAGGTTTGCGGCCGCGTCCAATCAACACAGCCGCATACCCCTGTCCGGAGCCAACGAGATATGGATCGACCTGACCTCTACCCCCGGCGTGCCGGTCCCTGGCGCGTCGAATAACCTGGGAGATGCGGGAGATGCCGGCCGGGTCAACGAGTCAATGAAGCGGTTGGGCGTCAGCATCAGGGAGGTATTTGACGCGGAGGCCATGGTGGCGTCGCGGGTGGACCAACCGTTGGTGAACGCCGGTTGGGGCGCCCTTCTGGTGCTTTTGTTCTTGGCGGTGGCCCTGGCCAGCGGCTCGGGAGTGATGTTGTTCTCGTTCCTTGACACCAAGGAACGTCAGACCGAGTTCGCCCTGCTGCGGACCCTGGGCGCGACCGGCGGACAATTACGGGGTATCGTATGGTTTAATCTATTCTTGATCGTTCTATGCGGCGTGGCCCTGGGAACGTGGGTAGGCCAACTGATCGGATCGAGCCTCTTGCCCCTGATGGAGGTGGCCGAAGAAGGAGAGCGCGTTACGCCGCCCATGGCATTCACCACCGATTGGTTGACGCTCTCGGTGTCCTATCTGGTTTTGGCGGTGGTCACCGTGGTAACGGTGGTCTGGCTGGCGTGGTTGAGCTCAAAGATACAAGTGCAGCAGGTACTCAGGATGGGAGATGCGGGATGACCCAGTTCCCCCTTATATATCATGGGAGACGCTAGATGACCCAGGTTGATGAATATCGGGAATACCGTGGAGATACCGGCGCGGCCGCCCGGGCTTCGGGTCCGTACATCGATTGCCGTGATCTTTTCAAGATCTACAAACGCGCCGACTTGGAGGTGGTGGCCCTGCGGGGGTTGGACCTCAGCGTGGAATCCGGCGAATTGATCGCCGTCATCGGGGCCAGCGGCAGCGGCAAAAGCACGCTGCTCAACATCCTGGCCGGCCTGGACCGGCCCTCGGCGGGCCAGGTGTTGGTCGGCTCCCGAGACCTGCTGGACGTCTCCGACAGCGACCTGGTGATGTACCGGCGCTCGGAGGTGGGTTTTGTTTGGCAGGCCACGGCGCGGAACCTGTTGCCCTACCTCTCCGTCGCCGACAACATCGAACTGCCCATGGCGCTGTCCGGACAGCCGGCAAAAGCGCGCCGTGCCTGGTCGGACGAGTTGTTGGTGTCTCTGGATATGGCCGACAAAAGAAAGCGCTTTCCCTACCAGTTGTCCGGCGGTGAACAGCAACGGGCCGCCATCGCCGTGGGTCTGGCCAACAAGCCTCCCCTGCTTTTGGCCGACGAACCCACCGGAGAGCTGGACACCGAGAACGCGGACAGCATCTTTCAGATGATCCGCGACTTGAACCGCTCCTACGGCATAACCGTGGTCACCGTAACCCACTATCAGGGTGTTTCCCAGTTTGTGGACCGCGTGGTCCATATCCGGGACGGACGAATCGGCTCCGAGACTTTCTCCCGGCCCGATTACCGGCGTGATGGCGGCACCGTGGAAGAAGAATACGTGGTTGTGGACCAGGCGGGCCGGCTCCAGCTCCCAACGGAATTAGCCGAGCGCTTCCGCCGTGGGGGCCTGGCCAGGATCAAGTCGGATGGCAGCCAGATCACCATCGACCCGCCGGGCTCCAACCCCCGGCAGCACAGGAGCAGGGGTTAACCCCCAATGGAACCAACCAGTGATGGCTGGCAAAGGCAAAGGTAATGGTCAAGGTAATGATATTTAATGGAAGCCAATAGAACCAACGGGCCGGTGCTCACGGCCTTGGATGTAAGCCGGGTCTTCGGGTCAGGCGCCACCGCCGTGACGGCCCTGTCGGCCATCAGTCTAACCGTCGAACAGGGGGAATTCCTGGCGGTAACCGGCCGGTCCGGTTCCGGCAAGACCACGCTGCTCAATCTGCTCTCCGGGCTGGACCGTCCCAGCACGGGCACGGTGCTTTTCCACGGCGATGATCTGGCGGAGATGCGGGAGGCGGACCTGGTGGAGATGCGGCGGCATAAGATCGGTTTCGTTTTTCAATCATTCGGGCTCATGCCCTTGCTGTCCGCCCAGGAAAACGTGGAATTGCCGTTGCACATCGGCGGCATGTCCTGGCGGGAACGGAGGCAGCGGGCCCACGAGGCCCTGCGGGCGGTTGGGCTGGGCACCCGCGCCCGCCACCGTCCCTTTGAACTCTCCGGCGGCGAACAACAGCGGGTATCCATCGCCCGGGCGCTGGTGACCGAGCCGGAAGTGGTGTTTGCCGACGAGCCCACCGGAGAACTTGACACTGCCACCGCCCGGTCCATAGCCGAGACCCTGGGCGAGGTTGCCGCCTCCAGGCGGGCAACGGTGATCGTGGCCACCCATGACCTTGACCTGGCGGCCATGGCCCAACGGCGTCTGGACCTGGTTGACGGCGAGATCGTTCCCCAAGGCTAGTACTTCCTAACCGTTTCTGTGGTATTTGTCACGACTCGCGGGAATCACATCGACTTAACCCCATGCCGTTCATAGCTTAGATTCAGATTGGCTGATTTTGAGGCTAATCCCAAAGGCGGTCCACGGCCGCCTTTGAGCCATGAAATAACCGGTCAACCGCGTAGAACTTAGCCGAGTGGTATAGCCAGAGATCGCGGTATGGACTAACCGGTGTTTACCATCAGCAATCCGAAGTTACAACCGGCGGCGGCGACCGCGGTTCCCCACGTCGTCACCAGCATTCCGGCGGCGGCAACCGGCTTTCCCACGGTTACTAGGACGCCCTTCGGCCAGCCCACCAGGACGCCTTTTCCCATGCCGACCAGGACTCCATTTCCCACGGTAACGCCGACTCGCTTATTGACTCCGACACCCACTTCTATCGCAATGGCCACGTCCATCCCGGTCGCCACGGCCACTCCTGTGATGAGCGTTTCCAGCGCCGGGTCGGGCCAGAGCCAGGTCCACCTGGATATCACGGTCGCATCGGGTACCTCAGTCACCGCCACCCTCAGTGGACCGGGTGTTGTTAGTTCCTCGCTGCAGAACGGAGTGGCGGGAGCCAGCGGCCAAGTCAGATTGACCTGGACGGTGAACGCCAGTGGGTCCTACGTAGCCACCGGTACCGCGGGAAAATCCTCCATCAGCGGAAGCGTCTCGGTGCAGTAGCGGGAGACCCGCCTCCTCACCGGTGTATACTCCGGCGGGTTTCCCCAGGCGGCCCTCACCCGAGGGTAGCCGCCTCGACCGGCCCGTCTGCTATACTTGGCGTCCTCAGTTCTAGGGAGGCCGGTTGATGGTAACGAGCGGCGCAAGTAAGTCCATTGGGACCTCCGTCAGGCGCAAGAGAGACCGCCGCTTGATCACCGGCGGCGCTAGATACACCGGAGACGTTCAGCCCAATGACGCACTCTTCATGGCGGTCCTGCGGAGTCCCCACGCCCATGCCCGCATCCTAAATCTTGACGTTAGCCCAGGCCGCGCCGCGCCCGGAGTGGCGGCTGTGTTCACCGGGAAAGACATAAACGCCAAGTGCCGGAAGGAATTCCCCTTGAGTGGGGTCAAGCCCCACATGAAGGCCAAGGGCAGACTTCCCATGGCGGAAGATTTGGTGCGGTACGAGGGCGAACCCGTGGCGGTGGTATTGGCCGATAGCCCTTATACCGCCAAAGACGCTCTGGAGTTGATCGGCGTCGATTACGAGATGCTGCCTGCCGTGGTCAATGTTGAGGCTGCGCTGGAAGACGGGTCTCCTTTGGTGCACGAGGACCTCGGCACCAACCAGTGCCTTCACTCGGTCAGATCGGCCGGAGACCTGGAAGGAGCATTCAGAGACGCGCATGGTGTGGTCTCGCTCAGGTTGGAGGAGCCACGACTGGTGCCCAACCCGATAGAGCCACGGGCGGTGGTGGCGAACTTCGAGAGGGACAGCGGCGATCTAACCCTCTGGCTATCCACCCAGGCCCCGCACCAAGAACGGAGCACCTTGGCGGAGATCCTGGGCTTTCCCGAGCACAAGCTGCGGGTGATTTCGGAGGACGTTGGCGGCGGGTTCGGTTGCAAGATCGATGTCTACCCGGAAACGGTCATGGCCGCGATGCTGTCCATCCAGACCTCCCGTCCGGTGAAGTGGGTCGAGGAGCGGCAGGAGGCGTTCAGCTCGACCATCCACGGCCGAGGCGAGATCCAGTACGTGCAGGCGGCTTACTCGGCCGATGGGGTTTTGTTGGGAATGCGGATACATTTCTACACCGATTTGGGCGCCTATTGTTTCGGCGGGAACCACGGCGTCGCCGACCTGCTGACTCCGTCGGGCGCCTCGGGGGCGTACCGGGTGGAGAACCTGGAGTGGACTACCACCGGCGTCTACACCAACAAAATGTCCATGGGGCCGTACCGGGGCCACGGTCAACACGCCTCAGCCTATGCCATCGAGCGCGTCATGGACGGCATCGCCGGCGCGTTGGGCTTGGACCCGGCCGAGGTGCGGCGCCGTAACTTCATCCCGGACGGCGCTTTCCCGCACCGCACGCCCACCGGCCGGGAACACGACAGCGGGGCGTACGGCGAATCATTGGAGAAAGCGTTGCGGCTTGCGGGCTATGAGCAATTGCGCCAGGAGCAGCGGGAACTACGCGAGCACGGGGTTCTCATGGGGATCGGCCTGGCCACCACGGTGGATGCCTCTGGCTTCGGCCCCTCCGGCGCCCTCAGCGTCCGCCCCGGTTATGAGAGCGCCACCGTGCGGGTCGGCCCGACCGGCGGCGTTACGGTGCTCACCGGGTCCTCTCCGCATGGACAGGGCCATGAGACCACCTTCGCTCAGATAGCGGCGGACGAGCTGGGCATTCCGCTGGACGATATCGACGTTTTGTACGGGGACACGCATCTGGTGCCCTATGGAGTTGGCACCCGCGCCAGCCGCTCGCTGGTGGTTGGCGGCTCGGCGGTGGTCAAGGCCAGCCGGCAGGTCGTGGAAAAAGCGATCGGTCTGGCCGCGGCTCTGCTGAACATCGACGCGGAGCAGGTGAAACTCCAAGATGGGATATTTTTCTGCGAAGATATCCCTGACCGCTCCGCGACCTGGCTGGAGGTGGCCGGTTTGGCCTACGGCTCGCTGCCGCCTCCCGGCGGCATCGAGAGGGGGCTGGAAAGCAGTGTCTATTGGGAGCCGTCGGGTTACACTTACCCTTTCACTGCGGCCGTGGCGGTGGTGCGGGTCAACCGGGATACGGGCGCCGTAACTCTGGAGCGGTTCGTCTCGGTGAATGACTGCGGCACTGTGATCAACCCCATGGTGGTCGAAGGCCAGATCCACGGAGGATTGCTGCAGGGCATCGGCGCGGCGTTGCTTGAACAGGCGATCTGGGACGAGAACGGCCAATTGTTAACCGGCAGCTTCATGGACTACGCCATGCCCTTGGCCGTCAACCTGCCGAATTTCACCGTGGAACTGGTGGAAACGCCCAGCCCGCACAACCCTCTTGGCGCCAAGGGAATAGGCGAGTCGCCCACCGTCGCAGCCGTGCCCGCCGTGGTGAACGCGGTAATGGACGCCCTGAGTCACCTGGGCGTTTCCCAGCTGGATATCCCCCTCACCCCGGAAAAGGTCTGGCGGGCGATCCAGGGCGGCTCGGAATCACAGGGTTAAACTGGTTTGCCGAGGAGTAGGCATGATTGTGCGTATCTATACTGGCGATGACGGCCAGTCCCACTTCGAAGACCTAGACGCCCCCAAAGAACCTGTCCAGCGCATAGCCACAAAGCCGGGCGAGGACTTGGTCTTCCGCACGTCCGTCGAGAACAGCTTCAGCGATTGGCACAACCCGTCCCGGCGCCAGTATCTCTTCGTGATCGACGGCCAGATGGAAGTTTCAGTAAATGATGGCACATCCCGGTTTTTCCGGCCGGGCGATGTGCTGCTGGCCGAGGACATGACCGGCCAAGGCCACGTCACCAAGTCCGTCGGCGGCGCCTATACCTCGGTCTCGATGGGTCTGCCCGACTAGGGGGGTGATTCCGGCCATGGTTGTAGTCGAGTCTGGAATCGCGGTTGACAGACATAGCCCGTTATTTATAATGGCGATTAAATAACCCCGGCACTATTGCCAAATACACTGGTCAAAAATCAACAAGGGAAGGCGAAGTTAAAGATGATTACCAAATTCGACAGCCTGTATGCCGGTCATGTGGATATGACCGATGTCGGCTACGGTGGAACGGCGGTGAACGACCGCAGATTCGGCAATGACCATCTGATAACCGTTTACAGCAAGGCCGAGGCCATCGCGAAGACCCTGGACGAAAACGGGTTCGACACCATGTGGATGGCGGAACACCACTTCCAACCGGAAGGCTACGAGTGCATCCCCAACCTGATCATGCTCAACGTTCACCTGGCCCACCTGACCAAGAACATCAAGTTCGGCTGCGGCTTCAACATCGCCCCCATGTGGCACCCGCTCCGCCTGGCCGAAGACTTCGCCACCGCCGATATCCTAACCAAGGGACGGGTGATCTTCGGGGTTGGGCGCGGCTACCATACCCGCGAGGTGGAGACCTTTGGTTCCCCGCTGACGGACCAAGACGCCAACCGGGAGAAGTTCGAAGAAGCGGTGGAGATCATCTTCAAGGCGTTCAACAACGAGTCGTTCTCCCATAAAGGGACGTACTACACGCTGCCTCCCGAGGTGCCGTACCGTGGGTACACCCTCAAGGAGCTGACCTTGGTCCCCAGGCCCCTGACCCTCCCGGTGGAGTGCTGGCAGCCCATCCAGGGCGGCACCCAAAGGGCCTTGGACTTCATGGTCAAGCATGGGATCAAGGGGATCCTCGGCGGCGGCGTCGCCGAAGGCGGCGCCATGGACGCCGTCATGACCGGCTACCGTGACGCCCTGGTGCGGGCCGGCAAGACCGACGCCGAACTCGGCGAGGGACTGAGCATCGGTTTCCATTACCATCTCGCTCCCACGGTGGAACAGGCCATGGACGAGGCCCAAGGGTTCTATGAGGAGAACACCAAGATGTTTGGCCCGTTGCGGCTGCACCGGGGCATGACTGATGAACAGATAGAGATAATCGGCGACCCCCGCCGGGCGCCCACGGCCGGCCTTCCCACCATCCAGAACGCTGTCGAGACGGGGGCCTTTCTGGCCGGACCGCCGGACCGGATCATCGAGCGGCTCAAGTCGGTCGAGAAGGAGTACCCCGGACTGGACCGGATCGGCGTCAGCCATCCGGTGGGCACCCCGCAGAGCGTGATCACCGAGCAACTGGAATGGTTCGGGAAAGAGGTCATGCCCGCCTTCAAAGGCAAGGTCGCAGCCAAAGTCTAGGCGGCCCGCCGCGATTTCACAGATGCCCCTCCGCATTTGGGCGGCAAGTGCTGAGCCTACAAACCCCATGGCGCGTTGACAGCGATTGGCCCCCACATTACACTCCCATGAACCCGAAACCGGGCCGTGGTTGCCCATGTTCTGGACTCGGTTACAATGACTATCGACGCCATATCCGGCCCCGGAAGTATTGAGAGCAAGATGGTTTCCTCCGACGCGGTTAATCTCGGTGACGCAATAGACCTGATGTTTGAGACCGGTTGGACCGACGGCCTGCCCGTGGTCCCGCCAACCGAAAGCCGGGTTAAGCAGTTCGTCGATCACACCGGACGAGACCCCTCAGAAGTGATTGCTGAACTGCCTCCTCTGGGCGGCAGGGCCACCGTGGAACGTATCGCCGTGAACGCGGTGATGGCCGGCTGCCTCCCGGAACATATGCCCGTGATCATCACGGCCATCCAGGCCATGATGGACGAACGGTTCAACCTCCGCGGCGTGATGTGCTCGACCGGCATCCACACGCCGTTGGTCATCGTCAGCGGCCCGGTCGTCAAAGAACTGGACATCAACAGCGGCTACAATTGCTTCGGTTCGGGATGGCGGGCCAACGCCACCATCGGCCGCGCCGTGAAATTGGCCTTGGTCAATCTGGGCGGGGCCATTCCCGGCGAGACCAACAAGGCGACATTCGGCCATCCGGGCGCCTACACCTATTGCGTGGCTGAAGACCAAGACGCCAACCCCTGGGAGCCCCTGCATACCGACGTTGGTCTGGAGGCCTCGGATAGCGCCGTAACCGTCTTCCCCGCCGAAGCTCCCCACAACATCATGTACCATGCCAACGACCCAAGGAATTTCCTGACGGTGTTGGCCGACACCATGTGCACCCTGGGCAACGTTCAGACCTACGTGATGGGCGATACCTTCGTGGTCATCGGACCGGAACACGCCCGCTTCCTTCACGACGGCGGGTGGCGCAAGCAGGACATACGGCAATTCCTTTTTGAGCATGCCAGAAAGCCGGTCCGGGAGATAAAATTCGGCGGCCCGCCCCAGGGCGACGCCGACCGCGGCCATTTCTGGCCCCGGTTCGTGGACGCCAACGACGACGACCAGATGGTCCCGATCGTTCGAGCAGCGGACCGCATCCACATCATGGTGGCCGGTGGCCAGGGCGGCCCTCATTCGGTATACCTTCCCGGCTGGGGCTCCCGCCGGGTCACCCTCAAGATAGAGCTTCCGTAAAAGCCAGGCCCCTTTGCCATAAGGGGTAGTCCCGAACAGAGATCGAGGAGTAATCATGGTAAGCGCACCTGGAGCGGACCTGAAGGCCCGTTTGAATGACCTGGGCCTGCTTTCGCCCATAGACCCAGACGCCTACTCCCGCTGGAGCGCGGCCCCGCGTTTGGAGACCATCCACGGCAAGGTCGGCGGCTTTTTGGGCAACCGTAAGGCCAACGCCAGCCTGTTGCTCCAGGGAGTGAGAGAGCTGCTGGACAAAGACTTTGAGTTGAGGGAGGGAATCGCGGCCGATAAGTACGTGTACTCCCGTCCCGCCGCCGACGATATCATCGAAGACCTGGCCTCACGGTGCGATTTCGTGGTGACCGCCATCGCCGATTGAGGGTCCTGCACCGCGTGCAGTGTGCACGACGCCATGGCCCTGGAGAACCGGGGAATCCCAACGATAGTCATCTGTACCGAACCATTCCTGAACTCAGCCTACCGTCACGCCAGCGTCTTCGGCCGCAAGGGTTTCCAGCCCTTGGGCATCCCCCATCCCCTGGGCGGAATAACGCCGGAGGCCGTTTCCCAACGGGCGGCGGAACTGCATCAGCAGATCATCGACGCGTTAACCACCGGCGAATAACCGAAAATCACGCGGAGAGGAGAGTTACTCCCGCTTAATCACAGGAGAGATGAATGGTCCGAGTAGGCGCGGGGACCCACGTTTACGAGCAGATGGAAAGTTGGGAAAAGCTGCCCGAAGGCTGGGTGTTGGGCCAGACGGCCATCGTTACCGACTCGCAGGACCGGGTATACCTGTTCAACCGGGGCGAACACCCTTTGATCGTCTTGGACCGTGACGGCAATTTCCTGAACTCTTGGGGCGAGGGCCAACTGCCCGATGCCCACGGCATGTTCATCGACGGCGAAGACAATCTCTACATGCCGGTCAAGAACAGTCACGTGGTATTGAAATACCGGCCCAACGGCGATCTGTTGATGACCCTGGGCGAGTGGGACAAGCCCTCGGACACCGGCTGGTCCGGCGACTACAGCGAGCCGGCCAAGCAGGCCGCGGGCCCCTTCAACCGGCCCAGCGACGTAGCCCTGGACGGAGCGGGCGACCTTTATATCTCCGACGGCTACGGCAACGCACGGGTCCACAAGTTCAGCGCCGGCGGTGAGCTGCTCTTCTCTTGGGGCGAGCCGGGCAAGACCGGACCGGGCGAGTTCCATGTGCCCCACGGCGTCTGGGTGCATACCGACGGCCGGGTATTCGTGGCCGACCGGGAGAATAACCGGATCCAGATCTTCTCCGCCGACGGTGAATTTCTGGACCAATGGACCGGCCTGGCGCGGCCCTGCGACATCTACATCGATCAGGACGACATTCTGTACGTCCCTGAATTGGACGGCTTCATGAGCATATTGAGCCTCGACGGCGATATCATCGCCGCCTGGGATAGCCCCCTGGACGCCGGGCGGGGCAACGGGGCCCATGCTGTATGGGTGGACTCTCACGGCGACCTCTACGTGAACCAGAACGTGGAGGGACACCGTTTGGTCAAGTATCTGCGGCAGTGAACCTTGGAGCTTGAGACCCCGACGATAACTCTGTCATTCTGAGGCCCCGACCAGTCGGGGAAGAATCTCGTTGCTGCCGGCCCCCACATTAAGGATGAGCAGATAAACCCTTCGCCAGACCCAAGGCGGCGATGGAGCACCAGGCTCAAGCGGACTCGAACCGACACTGGAGGACCCCCCGATGCGGGCCGGATATCAAGTTGGACATGTCGTGCTGCGGGATACCGTGGACCACCAACAGCAGTGGCAGGACCACTTGTCCCAGTTCCGGGCCGCCCGCGACGCCGGTTTCGACACCTACTGCTTCGGCCACCATTTTCTGATCGACCCTTTCCAGCACTTCCAGCCGTGGACGGTGTTGGCCCGGATGGCCGCCGAGCCGGGGAACATGACCCTGGCCACATCGGTCCTGCTGCTGCCCCTGCTGAACCCGGTGGAAGTGGCGGAACAGGCCGCGACCCTGGACCACATAGCTGAAGGACGGTTCGTGCTGGGTATCGGCCTGGGCTACCGCGCCGAAGAATGCGAGGCCTTCGGCATCAAGATGTCGGAGCGGGGCGGCCGTATCACCGAGGCGATGCAGCTTATCCGGCGGCTGTGGACCGAAGAGGAGGTTACCCACCACGGCAAGTACTATCACGTAACCGGCGCCAAGCCCACGGCCCGCCCCTACCAGAAGCCCGGCCCCAAGGTCTGGCAGGCGGCCATGAGCGACCCGGCCATCCGCCGCGTGGGACGCTCGGGCGACATCCTCTACGTGGGCCCGGCCCAAGGGAACCAGTCCATCCGGAAGCAGATCGACCTTTATCACGCCACGTTGGAAAAGAGCGGACATCAGATTCCCGAGGACATGGTGATCGTCAGGGAGTTCTTCTGCGCCCGGACCCGTGAGGAAGCCATCCAAAGAGCGCGGGCCGGGTTTGAAATGAAATACAAGGTCTACGCCGAGCAGGGCCTCCACGGTTCTGATGACGAACTGGCCAGGAAGGTAACCGGCGGCCTGGAAACCCTGATGGACGAGACCTTCGTGCTGGGCAGCCCGGAACAGTGCTTGGAGCAGATCGCGGAATACAAAGATATGGGTTTCACCGACGTTATCATTCGGTTGTTCTATCCTCAGATGTCCCAGGTTGAAGCGCTGGAGCACATCAGCCTGGTGGGCGAAGAACTCATCCCCGAGATGCACCGCCTCTAGTGGCTTTGGCCTAGGGGCAAGCGAAGGACGCATTGGGCGAAGCAGGCATCTGGACCGCGGTGATCCTGATTGGATTGTTGGCAGTGGCGTTACGGGAGTACGCCCGCACCAGTGGGACCTTTGCCGCCCGCTTGGAACAGGTCAAAGTCGCGGTTATGACCGGCGCCATAATCCTGCTGGGCGTAACGGCAGCCGTGTTAGCCGTGGGGTTCATAATCGCCGTCGTGATCGTGGAGATCTGGCGGCCGTTGGTGGTGGTCCTGGCGGTGTTCGCCGGATTGGTAGCCTCCGTCATTTGGCTAAATCGCCCCAGAGCATGAGAGAGCGGCCCAAAATCAACGAAATACCCAGGAGAGAATTTTGGAAGTTGGAGTGATCTTTCCCCAGACAGAGATCGAGGCAGACCCGCTGGCGGTCAAGGATTTCGCCCAGGCGGCCGAGGATATGGGCTATGCCTATATCTTCATCGCCGACCACGTGCTGGGCGCAGACCCAGACCATCATGATTTTCCGGCGTTGCGCACCTACAACCATAGATCGGTGGTGCACGAGACCATGACACTGATGGGTTATCTCTCGGCCGTCACGGAACGGGTTGGCTTGGTCACCGGCATACTGATACTGCCGCAGCGCCAAACCGTGTTGGCGGCCAAACAGGCGGCCGAGGTGGACGTGCTATCCGGCGGGCGGTTGCGCCTGGGTATCGGCGTGGGCTGGAACACGGTCGAATACGAAGCCCTCGGCGAGGACTTCCATAACCGGGGAGCGCGCAGCGCCGAGCAGATCGAGGTGATGCGGGCGCTCTGGACCCAGGATGTAGTGGATTTCCACGGTAAATGGCACAACATCAGCCACGCGGGCCTGAATCCCCTGCCGGTCCAAAGGCCCATACCGATCTGGCTGGGCGCGGGCAGCTCCCAAAGCCCCACCCCTCCCGATTCTGTGCTGAAGCGGGTGGCCCGGCTGGCCGACGGCTGGTGCCCCAACTTCAATCCGGACGAAAACGGCCGCGCCATCGTGGACAGGGTCCACGGATTCATGCGGGAGATGGGCCGGGACCCCAACAACCTGGGGCTGGATGGCCGGCTCCGCACCGGCGGCAGGCAACCCGAAGACTGGATGGACGAGGCCAAGGCATGGCAAGACCTGGGCGCCAGTTACCTCTCCATCGAGAACCGGCAGGCCGGGTTGAAGACCGCAGGGGAACACATCGAGGCCATGCGCCGTTTCAAAGAGGCCACCGGATTCAATTTCTAGTGCGGATTCTTATGATGATGTGGAGTCGGACCGATGGCTAGATTCGAGCCCAGAGACCCGGACTTTGAAGCCAAAGTCCGCAGCAGTTTCGACCGGCAGACCGCCATGCAGACCATTGGCGCGGTCATGGGGAAAGTTGGGCCTGGAGAAGTGGAGATAGAGATGCCCTACCGGGCCGATCTCACCCAGCAGCACGGCTTCATCCACGGCGGGATCGTTACGGCCATCGTGGACAGCGCCTGCGGGTATGCCGCCTTTAGCCTCAGCGCTCCAGACACCGCTATCCTGACCGTGGAGTACAAGGTCAACTTCATCGCCCCGGCCAAGGGCCAGCGGTTGATCGCCCGGGGAGAAGTGGTGCGGCCGGGCTCCACGGTGACCGTCTGCAAAGGAGACGTGCTGGCCTACGACGGCGATGAAGAAAAGCTGGTGGCCACCATGCTCACTACCATGATGCTCATGCCCAACCGGCCAGACTTGGTGGGGTGATTGGTTTCCGTTAGAGGCGATCCAGGAACAAATATCGTTTTATGCAGGCGTAGGTTTGTTACGTAATATCCAGGCGTTGACATCCCTGCGCCGGTTTCAACGGAGGCCGCTATTCCGCCGGTGATGTTGTCCAACCAGAACTCGCCCTGCGCCGGGCTCTGACCTTGACCGGAGCCCAAAGCGGTCTAATCAAACATCAATACGCTGCGGGCGACTGAGCCTTCCTTCATGTACTGGAACGCATCGTTGACGTCCTCCAGCCTTAGGCGTTTGCTCACCAACTCGTCCAGCTTTAGCCGGCCCTGCTGGTAGAAATCGATATAACGCGGCATGTCCACCCGGAAATGGTTGGAGCCCATGCTGCTGCCCTGGATTCGCCGCTCCCGAAGGAAGGCCGAGCCGTCCAATTCTATTTTGACTCCCTGGGGGATCATACCGATGATGGTGGCAGTGCCCCCGGCCCGCAAGATTCCGAAGGCCTGTTCCGCCGTTTCCTTCTTGCCAATGGCCTCGAAAGAGTAGTCCACACCGCCGTTGGTCAGGTCCATGATCCGCTTAACAACATCGCCGCTGGAGGCGTCGATCACGTCGGTGGCCCCGAACTCACGGGCCAGCGTCAGTTTGTCCTCCACGGAGTCGACGGCGATGATGCGCAGCGCTCCAGCCAGCCGGGCCCCCTGGATGGCGTTCAGGCCCACCCCGCCGCAGCCGATTACCGCCACCGTGCTGCCGGGTTCGACCTTGGCGGTGTTCATGGCCGCCCCCAGCCCGGTGGTTGCGCCGCAGCCGATGAGGGCCATCTGCTCGAAGCCGATCTCCTGTTCGATCTTCACCAGGGAATTCTCATGGACCAGCATCATCTCGGCGTAGGCGCCCAGGTTGGCGAACTGGGTTACCGGTGTGCTTCCCTGGCTGAGACGCGGCGTCTCGTCGGGGCCTCGGATCAGTCCGGTCCTGGAGCACAGCACCGTGCGGCCGGTGGTGCAGCGTTCGCAATGACCACAGAAGACCGACAGGCAGCAGATAACCCGGTCGCCGGGGGCCACGTAGTCCACCAGGCTGCCCACGGCCTCCACCGTTCCCGACGCTTCATGCCCCAGCACCACCGGCATGGTCGTGGCGTAGAGCCCCTCGACGAAATGCAGGTCGCTGTGACAGACGCCCGAGGCCCGGGTGCGCACCAATACTTCTCTGGGGCCGGGCGACGCGATGTCAACCTCTTCGATCTGCAATGGCTGGTTTACCTCGTGCAACACCGCTGCTTTCATGTAAAGTTACTCCTTAGGAATTTATGGGTTGATGCTTGGGTGACATAATAGCCTGTCCGCCCTCAGGTGGCGAACCACTTTTGGTCGGCCAACACCACCGACGTTTCGATCTGACGCTCTGGAACGTTCCAATACTTGTGGAGCAGCCGTTCCTTCTCTTGGCTTGAGACTACTTTGAAACCATGGTTCTCGTAAAACCGGACCGCCCAGACCGCGCCGGCCCAGGTGCCGATCAAGACCGGCCGGGTGGCCCCGTCCATGATCCGGGCCAGAAGCTCGCCCCCGATGCCCCGGTTCTGCCGCGCGGTACGGACGTAGGCGTGGCGGATCAGGGTCACGTCCTGAACGTCCTGGGTGCCCATCACGCCGGCCAACTCTCCGTCTGTCTCGTAGCCCAGAAACACCACGCCGGCCGAAATCTCCTCCCGAAGTTCTTCCAGCGGCATATAGGGGTCATGCCAACGGTCGGCCGGAATTATCCCCCGGTAGGCCTGGGCGGCATCGTTGATGATCTCGTGGATCGCCTCAAAGTCGGCGGCGGTGCAATCGCGAATCACGGCTATCGGAGCCTCCTCGCCGGTTAGACGGTTACGCCGGTGAAATTGAAGCTGGCCAATTTCAGGGCCGGCACCCTGGTGGCGAACCCGACCTCGTTCAGCACCAGTTTGGTTTCGCGGCCAACAAGCTCGACACCGGCCAGGGCCTCCACGTAAGACTGGGTAAACCGCAGGTCTTTCACCGGGTGGGTGATCCGGCCGTTCTCGATCATGAACGTGCCGTCCCGCGTCATTCCCGTCATGACGCAGCCCTTGGAATGGGCCAGGCGGGTGTAGAAGAACCGGGTGATGTACAGGCCCCGCTCCGTGGAGCCGATCAGGTCTTGGAGCGACGAATCCCCTGGCTGCATGAACAGGTTGCTGGCGATGGGGCCGCCGGTGAAATAAGTCTGGTGGCCGGTGGAGACCGTGCCCTCTTTGCCGGCGGTATAGGAGTTGTGGACTGGTGTATTCACCACACCCGCGGTGATGATGTCCACGCGGCGGCGGGGCACGCCCTCGGCGTCGAAGGGCACGGGCCAGCCGCTGGAAGCCGAGCCGTCGTCCCAGATGGTTACGTTGGGGCTCATGGCCTGGCAGCCAATCAGGTCGTTCATCCAGCTACGCCCTTCCTGTACCGCCTGGGCGCCCATGCCGTAGAGGCTGAGGGCCTCCAGAATGTCGTCCACGGCGTAGGTGTCCAGCACCACGGGGTATCGTCCGGGCTCGATGGCCACCGGGTCCCGGCCGTCCACTGCTTTGGATACCGCCTCCCTTCCCAGGGCCTCGGTGTCCAGGTCCGAGAGACGCCATCCGCCCCCCTTGGCCCAGCCGGCCGAGCTGCCGCTCATGGTGTTTATGATCAGACCCGCGAAGGTCCCGGCGTGGTAGGCCCGCGTGCCGTGGCTGCTGACCACAGCGATCTCCTGCACGCCGGTCCGGCAGGCGCCCGATACATTTAGATCATGCTCCTGTCCTTGGAGACAGACCCCCCGGACGATCGACGCCCTGGACTCCGGGCTGCAGAGGGCCGTGGCCTCGTCCCAACTGTCGACTATGACCGGCTCGGACGGTTGTGGGAGGCCGTTAAAAACGGGGTCTTCGGGCATCAACAGGGCGTTTTGATGAGCCAGCGCGACCGCTTTTTGGACGCCCGCATCGCTGAGGTCGTTGGTAGTGGCCCGGCCCAGGCGTTTCCCGGCCACCGAGCGGATGTTGAGTGTGATGTCGCCGTGGGCCACGTTCTGATGGATGGCCCCGCCGGCGAAACGGGAGAGCCCCAGGTCTTGGGCGTTGAGATAGATGTCTGTGTCCTCGGCCTTGGAGTAACCCAGGGCTTTTTCCAGAAGGGCCAGCGCGGCTTCACGCCCCATCATTGCATCACCCCAACCTGGATGTTTCTGAAACGGGCCGGCGCCGCTCCGTGGCCGGTGTGGCCCAGTTGGCCGGGCTGGCCCTTGCCGCAATTTGGGATCCCCCACATGGTCCAGTGATTGTCGTTGCAGACCGCGTCACAGGAATTCCAGAACTCGGGCGTGATGCCGGTGTAGGTGCAGTTTCGCAGCAGTTTTCCCAGCTTGCCCTTCTTGATTTCGTAGCCGGTCTCAGTGCCGAACTGGAAATTGTAGCGGCGGTCGTCGATCGACCACGACCGGTTCATCTCCATGAAGATGCCGTCGTCGGTGTCGGCGATGAGGTCCTCCAGCTCCCAATCTCCGGGTTCCAGGCTCACATTGGTCATGCGGATCAGCGGGATGCGGTTCCAGGAGGCGGCCCGCATGGAGCCATTGGAAGGCAGGTCCAGCCCGGAGGCGGTCTCCCGGGACATCAGGTAGCCCACGAACCGCCCCTCCCGGACCACCGGCGTCGATCCCGCCGCCACGCCTTCGTCGTCCCAGCCAAAGGAACCCAGGCCGGGCAACCGGACGCTGTCGGCGGTGATGTTGACCTGCTCCGAGCCGTACTGGAAGTTGTTCAGCTTGTCCGTTGTGAGGAACGAGGTCCCGGCGTAGGCAGCCTCGGAGCCCAGCACCCGGTCCAACTCGATAGCGTGACCGCACGACTCGTGTATCTGCAGACCCAATTGGGAGGCGCCGACGATCAGCGTCGTGACCCCGGACGGACAGTGGTCCGCGGACAAGAGCGCCACCGCCTCCGTGGCGGTCCGCTCGGCATTGCCGGCCAGGTCCATGGCGGCCACGAATTCCCACCCAGCGCAACCCTGCTGCCGCATGGATTGGGGATAGGAACGCCGCTGCACCTCGCCTTTGCCCCTGGCGGTGGCCATGATGCCGCCGCCGGCCTCGTAGATGGTCTGCCGGACGTGGGCGCCCTCGCTGTTGGCGAAGGTCTTATGCTCTCTGATGAAGATCAGGTTGCCGGTCCGGGCTGATATGCCCTTCACCGAGCCCATGCGCTGGTCAGCTTCCAGCAGCAACCCCAGCTTGTCCTCCGATGAGATGGAGAAGGGGTCTGTCTGGATGGGGGTGGTGTACACGCCCCGGCTGGTCACCGGCGGCCCCAAGGACACCGGCCCGTTAGTGGCCTGCGCCGAAGCCCTGGCGATCTCCACTGCCAGGCTGGTGGTCCGGTCCACCTCGGCCGGAGAGACGATGTTGGTTGAGGCGAACCCCCATGAGCCGTTGACCAGCACCCGCACACCGATGCCCTGGGATTCGTCGTTGCTGAGGGTGTCGACCACTCCCGTGCGCACCACGAACCGCTCCTGGTTGGTCTCAACCAGCCTCACGTCGCAGTAAGACGCGCCCTTAACCGAGGCTAGGTCCAGAGCTCGGGATAAAAAATCATCCATGGGCATGCCCTTCTCCTGGTTGCAGGTTAGGGACGCCACAGATAGCAAAAAGCGGTTTAAGTTTACCCGCATGCCGATACATCATTTATCGTAGTTCAGGCCACCGGAATATCGTTGGGATACGTCCATTAAAGTGGACATCATGGATACAGACGGCTTGGATTTTCCTGTCCGCTTCCCGATGCCGCGGACCCTGGGGCGCGGGGAAGCGCGTCCCAGTCCGGAAAGGCGAAAATGGCGGTTCTGACACGCCAAGGATTGTACGTGCCGCAGGCGATGAGGGGAAGTATCCCGCAGGTATCGGGAGTCCGTATACGACGCACTCAGGAGCGGGCGCCAATAGGACAGCCGCCCCCACCGTAACATTTCCCCGCCTCGGAGTCTTGCCTTAAAATTGTCATTCTGAGGAGCGCCGCAGGCCGACAAGGAATCTCGTTTTACGATCTAGCCCGGTTGAACCAGAGCAATGAGACCCCTCGCTTCGTCCGATTCCATCCCCCGATGCATCGGGGTCGACCGTTGGGCGGAGCTCTGGGTGACGGCGGGCTGTGCGCTTCTAGGAAACTTGAGGCAGTTCCCCTCGCAGGAGAGGGATCGCTATTCTGGTTGGGGGCTCGCTAGCCCGGCCGGAGTTTGAAGCGCTGGATCTTGCCGGTCGCGGTCTTCGGCAGCTCGTCAACGAAGTTGACCCACCGGGGGTATTTGTAGCGGGCCAGGCCGTCTTGGCAGTGCTTCAGCAGGTCTTCGGCCAAGGAATCGGAGGCGTCCTTCGGGTCGTTTAAGACCACAAAGGCTTCGGGTTTGATCAGTTCGTCGGTGTCGGGACGGCCCACGATGGCGGCCTCCAGCACCTTGGGGTGTTCGATCAGGCGGCTCTCTATCTCCACCGGAGAGCACCAGATGCCGCCGACCTTCAGCATGTCGTCGCTGCGGCCGCAGTAGACATAGTAGCCGTCGGGGTCTTGGAAGTAGGTGTCGCCGGTGTTGAGCCACCCGTCCACCATGGTCTCCGCCGTCTTTTGTGGGTTATTCCAGTAGTGAGGCGAGGTGGAATCACCGTGTATCAACAGCCTTCCAGCCTCCCCGGTGGACACCGTTTCGTTCTCGTCGTTCAAGATCTTCATGCGGTAGCCTGGCACCGGCTTTCCGCTGGTTCCGGGGCGGTAGTCGTCCATGGTGTTGGAGATGAAGATGTGCAGTGCCTCGGTGGAGCCGATGCCGTCAAGGATCAGGGTGCCGGTCTTTTCCTGCCAGCGCCGGAGGATGTCGGCAGGCAGGGCTTCTCCGGCTGAAACGCAGCACCGGACCGAGGAAAAATCCCATCCCTGCTCGTTTACCGCGTCCTCATCCAACACCCGCAGCTGGGCGGCATATAGGGTCGGCACGCCAAAGTAGATGGTCGGCTTGTGCTCCTTGATGATCTGAAAGGTCATGTCCGGAGAGGGACGCTGGCCGCTGAGGACCGCGGTCCCGCCGACCCACAGAGGGAAAGTCATGGCGTTCCCCAGCCCGTAGGCGAAGAACAGCTTGGCGGCGGAGAAACAGATGTCTTTCTGATTCATTCCAAGCGTGTCCACGGCGTAATGGACGCAGGTGGCGGCGATGTCGCGGTGGCGGTGCACCGCGCCCTTGGGCCGTCCGGTTGAGCCTGAGGAGTAGAGCCAGAAGCATTCCGAGTCCGCCGTGGCCGGGGCGGGCTTCAGGATTGTGGAGTACCCCTCCATCAGGCCGGACATTCCGCTGGGGCCTTCGGTGCAGAGGATGAAATCAGGTTGATGCCCGGAGGCGGCGAGGGCGGGGGCGACTTCGGACTGGTATTCCGGTGAGTAGACCAGTCCGGCGCATGCCGAGTCCTCGATCATGAACCGGTAGTCGTCGGCCCGCAGCAGGGTGTTCAGGGGCACTGGCACCAGGCCAGCCTTGATCGCGCCCCAGAAGATGTAGAAGAATTCGGGGCAGTCTTTAACCACCATCAAGATGCGGCCGCCGGGCTGAGAGGCAAACGCACCGAGCAGGTTGCCGCATCGGTTGACCCGTTCGGCCAATTGCTGGTAAGTGACCTGTTCTTCGACCCCTTCTTCGGCGTCTGGGTTACCAGCGTCGGCGTTGATTATGGCGGGGTAGCCGCCCCGGCCTTCCGCCAGGTGACGGTCGATCATGTGGACCGCCACGTTGAAGACCGGCGAGTACTCGATCTGGGACGGAGTGGTCGAATGATCGACGGTTACGCTATGGTCCGCCATCGCATCACTCCTGAAGCAAGCGCCGATTTAATTAAACCTGACATATTCATAGTCCCAGGGCTTGCCGTTTATGCCCCGGACCGGAGGGGCGATCCAGGCGGCGATCTTCCCCGGCTCGGTCACGCGGTTCATCAGGGAACCGACGAACGTTTGGTCCTCGGCGGTGGGCAGCCATTCGCCCCGCTGGGCCTGCCACTCGGCCTCGTTGATGACCTCGCCTTGTGGCGTCACATTGATGCCCGCCGACGTTCCGATGTAGCGGTTAAAGAACCGGTGGGGCAGCTTGAACCGAAAGTCCACTCCATGGGACTCCAGCACCTGATTCCAGCGGCCCAAGCCCCGTTCCGAGTCCTTGATGTAGTCGTCCCGAAGCCGCTCGTTAACCGCGTTCAGGGCGGGCCGGTCCTCCAGAACTATGCGCCCGTTCTGGACCAGATGTACCGGCCACAAGCTGTCGGTCAAACGGTGGTCGTCGTCGATCCGCGATTCTTGATAACGGCCCTTGAGGCTGGAGTTGAAGTAGGTTGCGGCGTTGGTGGAGATCTCCTGACCAAACAGGTCCACGGAAACGGTGAAATGGAGATTGATGTATCTCTGGAGGGTTTCCAGGTCGATGGCGCCGCCTTCCCGCACCCGCTTGGGGTCTTCGCTCTGGACCTCTTTCATGACTTCACAGGTCCGCTGGGCCACCCTCATGATGCCCGTCTCGCCGACGAACATGTGATGGGCTTCTTCGGTGAGCATGAACTGGCAGGTGCGGGCCAGAGGGTCGAATCCCGACTCGGACAGGGCCGCCAGTTGGTATTTACCGTCGCGGTCGGTGAAATAGGTGAACATGAAATATGAGAGCCAATCGGGGGTCGGCTCGTTGAAAGCGCCCAGGATCCGGGGTTTGTCGGCGTCGCCCGAGTGGCGTTCCAACAACATATCGGCCTCTTCCCGTCCGTCGCGGCCGAAGTAGGCATGGAGCAGGTAGACCATGGCCCACAGGTGCCGGCCCTCTTCGACGTTGATCTGGAACAGGTTTCGCAGGTCATAGAGCGACGGGCAGGTCACGCCCAGGTGCCGTTGCTGCTCCACCGAGGCCGGCTCGGTGTCTCCCTGAGTGACGATCAGCCGGCGCAGCGGGGCCCGGTATTCGCCTGGCACGTCTTGCCACACGGGTTCGCCCATGTGGTCGCCGAAGGGAATCTTGCGGTCCAGGTCGGGCTTTGCCAGGAAGATACCCCAACGGTAATCCGGCATCTTGACGTAGCCAAAATTAGCCCAGCCATCGGCCTCGACACTGATGGCCGTGCGCAGATAGACATCGAATCCGGCGCTGCGGTCGGGGCCCAGGTCCTGCCACCACTTGATGTAATTAGGCTGCCAGGACTCCAAAGCCCGCTGCAGACGCCGGTTGCCGGCCAGCCCCACGTTGTTGGGGATGCGGTCTGAATAGTCGATGTTGGAATGCTCTATGGTCATGGCTCATTCATGCCTCGCCGGGAGTTAAGGGTCACACCCGGCCCTTGTCGAAATGGGTCTTGGCGCCGGTGCCGTATAGCCGCAGGGCTCCCTGGTCGCCGGAGGCGTTGGGGCGCTGGAAGATCCAGTTCTGCCAGGCGCTCAGGCGTCCGAAAATCTTGCTCTCCATGGTCTCCGGCCCGCCGAAGCGGAGGCTGGCTTCCATGCCGGTTAGGGCGTCGGGCGAGAAGCTGGCCCGCTCTTCCAGGGCCAACCGCACTTCGTCCTCCCAGTCCAAGTCGTCGGGGATGAAAGTGACCAAACCCAGGTCCATGGCGGCCTGCGCGTCCAGGTCGCTCCCAGTCTGTTCCCGAACGGCGTCGATGGAGTTGGGCTGTCCCAAGAAGCGTCCCTCCAGCCGGGTGAGCCCGTTGACCATGGGCAGGGGGCCGAAGTTCATGCCGGTCGGCCGGACCGCCGCCGGGACTGCGGGCGAGTCTAAATCATCTTCGCCCGTGACGTCTTCAAATACGCCGTCCAGCATGTAGCACCGGTCGGCGGCCAGCGCCAACTCCAGCAGGGTCCCGGTGAAACAGCTCCCCGGCTCGATCAGCGTAACCAGCGACCGGGAGCTTACGTCCAGGCGTTTCAGCGTGCGCTTCAGGTAGAGGGTTATCTCCCTGACCAGCCAATCGGATGCATTGTCCAATAGGAGTTCGTCGTAGGCCGCCACGAGGCTGTTGTCGCCACGGGTCCGAAACACCCAGGTACCGGCCTCGCTCTCGTTCAGCCTGAGGTGCAGTATGGCGTCGTCCAACTGCCGGGCCAGGGCCAAGGGCCAGAACTTGTCGCCGGCGGCGTGGATGCCGTCAACGCTGCTTGGCGGGGCCTCGGTGGGGCCTTCCACCATGAAATAGGCCACTCCCAGCTCACGGTCCAGGTCGATGGTTAAATTTTGGTAGCGCACCTGGTCTGCATCGATATGGCGCTCCAGAGGCGTCAGTTCGATGCCCTGGGCGGACGCGGGGCGGTCAGACTTCTGGGCGGTCTCCGACGCCTTCTGGGATACGGCCTGGTCGAAGGTGGAGCGGGGCGGTGTTTGGTCCACCAACCGCCATTCCAGGGCCCGGCTGCCCCGGACCCCTTCCGAGGTGGTGCAGAGAAAGTCGGCGTGGTCGCGCCGTACTCCGCGTTTGTCCACCAGGCGGGTCAGCCCGCCGGTGCCGGGCAGCACCGCCAGCAAGGGCAACTCGGGGAGGGACACGGTGCTGGAGCCGTCATCGATCAGCAGGATATGCTCACAGGCGAGGGCCAGCTCGTAGCCGCCGCCCGCGGCGGGGCCGTTGATGGCGCAGATGTAGGTCTGACCCGAGTTCGCCGAGGCGTCTTCCATGGCGTTCCGGGTCTCATTGGTGAACTTGCAAAAATTCACCTTGAACCCGTGGCCCGACTGGCCCAGCATCTTGATGTTTGCCCCGGCGCAGAACACCCGGTCCTTGGCGGAGGTGATGACGACTGCGCCGACCTCCGGGTGCTCGAACCGCAGCCGCTGCACGGCGTCGTATAGTTCGATGTCCACGCCCAGATCGTAGGAATTTAGTTTGAGTTCATAACCGGGGACTAGGGGTTGGTCTTCCTGGACATCCAGGCTCAGCCGGGCGACCCGGCCGTCTATGCTCAGCCGCCAGTGTTTGTACTGGGCGGGGCTGGTGGCGAAATCCACGAAAAAGCTTGTTTGTTGACCCGGCGCCGTCTTGGTTTCAGCCATGTCGCTCGGTCCGTTTCGGAACGATTTGGTCAATCTTATCAGAACGGGCGGAGATTGGACGCGGTACGGACGGCGTTGACAGCGGTGTGGGCCATTAATACACTTTCGACCGGCCAATCTCTCGTACCGGCCCGGATTCAGCGGCGCTGAAGAGAAATACGGACGCACCGTACCGTAAAAGGAAGAACAGCCATGAAATACGGGTTCACCATACCGGGGAGCGGACCGCTTTCGGCGCCCGAGTCCATGAGGGCCTTGGTGCGCCGGGGCGAAGACCTGGGGTTTGACACGGTGGTCTGCCCCGACCATATCGTCTTCCCCAAAGACATCTCCTCGCCCTATCCCTACAACGAACAGGCCGTGCACCCCGGCAGTATCGGAGGGGCCTGCCTTGACCAGCTCACGGTGTTGGCGTTCATCGCGGGCCAGACCACCACCCTGCGCTTGGGGACCAGCGTCATGATAGTGCCCCACCGCAACCCCATCGTCGCCGCCAAGGCCCTGGCCACCCTGGACGTGCTGTCCAATGGGCGGGTGACCCTGGGAGTTGGGGCCGGCTGGCTCAGAGAGGAGTTTGAAACGCTGGACCTGCCGTCCTTCGACGAAAGAGGGGCGGTTACCGACGAATATATCCGGGCCTTCATCGAGCTTTGGACCTCGGACGATCCGGCCTTTGAGGGCAAGTACGTTAATTTCTCCAATATCCATTTCCTGCCCAAGCCGGTGCAGAAACCACACATCCCCATCTGGGTGGGGGGCGAGAGCAACCGGGCCATCAGGCGGGCCGCCCGCATGGGTAACGCCTGGCACCCCCTGGGGACCAACCCCGATTTCCCACTGGGAACCCCCGAGTTGCTCAAGGCGTCCATGGACCGGTTGGCGGCCCGCACTGAGCGCGAGGGACGGGACCCTCGAGATGTGGAGGTTGCGTTCCGGGTGTCCACTTTCGATCCAGACTCGGACGGGTCCAGCGGAATCCCCTTCGCCGGCCCCCCGGAGAAGGTGGCCGAGGACATCCGCACCTACGAAGCCATGGGCGTCACCAATCTGATCTTCGATTTTGGCGGGGTGGCCAGTTCCAAGGTAGGCGATCCCAGCGGCATCATCGCGATGCAAGAAGCTCTGGCCCTGCGGGTCTGGCCCAAGGTCTAACCCAGCCTCTATATTCCGGTGCGCCCCCCACCGGTACCGGCCGCCCTGAGAATAATGAAGGAACTCGGTTTCACGACTATGCTATTTCTGGCGTATGATGTCTGAATTATGTAGGTATTTGCGATGAATTTGGTATGAAACCCAGGGTTGACGTTGTCAATCGACGGAATGAGACTTTATGCTGGTCGCGAATGCATTAAGCGTTCGCCTGATTTAACCCTTATTTTGGGCCTCTGGTCCAAAATTCGGTTCCGATATTCACCTAGTTGGTCCCAATGTCTGTTTCCCAACAGCGGTCTCAAGAATTAGACATACTGGTCGAGATCACGGAGATTCTGACCGGGCGTCTGCCGTTCCTGGAAAAATGCGAATCGGTCTTGGCCGTGTTGGCCAGATTCACCGACTCGGATGCCGTTTTTCTACGAGAATTTGATTCGGAAAACTCCACCCTGGAGGTCATCGCTTACTATTTTGACCAGCCCCCGGGCGAGGATCTCCAGATCGTTACGTCGGTTACCGCCGACCAGGCAATCAAGGCATTGGAGAATGATTCGCCGTTCGTGATCGGAGACCGTTCGGCTATTGAAGCTTGGCATCGAGGATATACGGCGTTGGGCATGATTTCTGCGCTGGTGGTCCCGATCCATATCGACGGGGAATTATTTGGAACTCTTGGATTTGGGTCAAGGTCCGCAGACCAATTCCAAGAGGAAATAGTCCCGGTGGTCACATCCATCGCCGTTATGGTCGGTATGATGGTTGCGAATGCGGAACTGCAAGAGATCAACGAGGTTGAAGCCCACATCGGCCGAATCGTAAGCGCGCCTTTGGTGGGACCCGACATCTTCGAGATGTTTGCCGCACAAGCTGCGAGGATAATCGATTTTGACCATCTCGCACTGAATTCGGTCAATTTCAAAGAAGACACCTTTATCACCGAATTCCTATTCGGCATGGGAGTGCCAAATTATTCCGTTGGTAAGGCCCATATGCTCGAGGGTACCGCCCTAGACGTAGTGGCTCGTTCGAGGGCCGGCCGATGCTTTAATTTGCTCAACGATGGAGAGACGGAGCCAAAATACCGCCTGGCGGAAGCATTCATCGCCGCCGGGGGCCGTTACTTGCTGGACGTTCCGTTCATCGTTGGTGACCAAGTCATCGGCACCATGGGATTCAACCGGTCTTCACGCCCATTTTCCAGAAAAGACTTGGCCAAAGCTGAGAGGCTGGGGAACCTAATGGCCGGCGCTTTAGCTGATTTTAAACAACAGCAATATAGGGCCCAAGCCGAACAGGAGATCAGCAAAAATAAGGCCATCCTTGAGGCAGAGGCCGCGATAGGTCGAATCTTGAGCGCGCCTTTGAGCAGACCCGGCGCATCCGAGGCGCTGATATCTGAGATCGCGAATATCATATCTCTGGACCATATCGTGATCGCGGCCGTGGATATCGAAACTGAGATTTATACCACAGATTTCATCGAATTCTTGCACGACCCGAGATTGATGCTGCTGAATATTACCGGCAATCCTTATGCGGGGTCGATCACCGGGGAGGTCGTAAGATGCGGAACGGGTCAGATCATCTATTCTGACGATCCGAGGTTGGTGTCCGGACAGTTGCCCCGCGCCAAAAGGATGTTCGATCAGGGTTACAAAACAATGATGGCCGCCCCACTGGTGTTCGAGGGAAAAATCATCGGCACACTGGTCCTCTTGTCCCGGCGCGAAAAAGAGTACGGCGAAAAAGACCTGGCCATCGCCGACCGAATAGGAAATCTGCTGGCTGGCGCACTCGCGACCTTCAAGATAACCGCCGAGAGGGACCGGGCCCAATCTGCCCTCTCGGAGAGTGACGGGCGTTTTAGGCAGATCGCGGATAGCATCCGCGGCGTCTTCTGGCTTGTTGAATTAGACCCCCATCGATTGATCTATGCGAGTCCGAATGCTGAAGAAGTATGGGACCGGTCATTAACCGATATTTACGATGACTTTAGTGTGATATTCGACAATATTCATCCCGAAGACCGGACAAGAATCCAGCAGGACAGCGCTGGTGCGGACCGGATCGGCGATCTTGATATTGAATATAGAATCATCAAACGCGACGGCTCAGTGCGGTGGATCCATAGCCGCGGCTTCCCGATCAAGGACAGCAGCGGGAAATTGTACAGAATGAGTGGGATCGCCGAGGACATAACCGATCGAAAATTGGAACTCGAAAGAATCACCGAAGCCGGCCGCCTGCTTTCCGTCGGAGAACTGGCATCTGGAGTGGCCCATGAGATCAACAATCCATTGGCTGTCATCAATCTTTACGCTGAAATGTTGATGGACCAAGATCTTCCCATATCGGTGACCGAGGACCTGAAGGTGATCTCGGCCCAGGGTAAACGGGCGGCAACCATCGTGCGGAACCTACTGCAATTCGCGAGGAAGTCCTCTCCGAAGATCACAACGGTTGACGCGAGAGAATTCATTGAACGTTGCGTGGAACTAAAGGGCCACGACTTCCGGATAAACAACATTTCGGTTTCGA
>JADFNR010000028.1 GCA_022563275.1 Chloroflexota bacterium
CCACTCCGACCGCCAAGTTAGCACCCAGTATCTGAGCTAGGCTGAATCCGCTGGCCGACCCGGCGATGAAGACCATCGCCGCTATGGAGAGATTGATGGACACCGGCTGCTTGGTGACGAGGGACAGAACCAAGGAGAACAGGCCCGTGGTCATCCAGGTGATGAAGAACCAACTGCTGGCCTCCGGTGCGCCTATCCCTAGCTGGGTCAGCACGCCGACCTGCACGGTCAGGCCCACAAAGATATAGGCAAAAAATACGGTGGTTCCGGCTGAGACTGACGGCCTGGTGATCCGGGGAAACGAGATTCCCGCGCCTGAGTGCTGTCTTACTGCCGTGATCGCTGCCATCATCGATACCCTCGACTCAAATTCCTGATGGACCAAGTCTAGGGTCGTGGGCGGCCGGACACATCGCCACATCTAGGGATTTTTGGATTCGGGCGTAACGGCGATAATTGGCTATGGCATAGCCACTACTGGCCAATGGGGCTATTGGTGATCGCTAAAAGAGGCTAACGGGAAGGAGAAACAGGGATGAGGCCTAAGTTAAGCCCCGGGGGATGGCGTAGGCCGCAGCCTCCGTCCGGTTGGCGCAGCCGGTCTTGCCGAAGATGCTCTTCACGTGGTTGGTGACGGTATTGAAGCTGATCACCAATTCGTCGGCGATGTCTTGGTTGCTCCTGCCGTTGGCGATCAGGCGGAGCACCTCCACCTCGCGGGGCGTGAGGCCGTCGGGCCGAGGTTCACTCTTGGCATCGGCGACGGTTTCCGCGCTGACTGCCGGCCCCGTGCCGAGAAACTCACGCACGGCGGCCTGGCATACCTTCCAAGCCGGTTCACTTGCGATCAGCAGGTGGTTTTGGCTGTCAAGGTCCACCATCTTGGCCCCAGAGATCAACGAAGCGAGTTGGCGGCCCTGCTCGTAGGGGACTCGCCGGTCACCAACGGCATGGAGGACCAGTGTTGGAGCCTTTATTTCGGGCAGCCGGTCTAGGACATCGATATTGGCCGTGGTTACTTGCACCTTGGCTGCGTTTTCGGGTGAGGTGGAAACCCGTTGTAGTTCGTTGAACCAATTTGCCTGCTCAGTGGTTGCTTCGGGCATGAACCCCGAGGTGAACATCTGCCGGTAAGAGGGGTCGTCACGCCCCCACCATAGCCTCGTCAACGTGATTCGGGCTGTTTCTTCTTCTTCGATCTCCGCAGGTCCGCCCCTCTTAAGGCGGCCCCTGGCGTAGGCGCCGTACAACAGTAACTTCTCCACTTTCTCCGGGTGGCGGGCCGTGTACTCGATGGCCACTGATCCTCCCTGGGACATGCCCAATAGGACGAAACTCTCAAGTTGAAGGGCTTCCACCACCGCTTCGAGGTCACTTACCCAGGCGTCGAAGGAGAGGTCCGCCACATTCCGGTCAGAGAGGCCGGAACCGCGCTGGTCGAACCTGATCACCGTGTGATGCGACGCCAGTTCCACCCACCAGTGACTCCAGATAGGGCTCTGCCACTCGTATTCGAGGTGAGTCAGCCAGTTTGGAGCTTTTACCAGCGGAGGCCCTTCTCCCACGGTGGCGTAGCAGATGCGCACGCCATCGGCTGTGGTGCAAAAACCTAGCTTCTGATCGACCATTTCGGAGTCTCCATCCATTGCGGCGCGGGACATGGGAATTCTACCACCCCGCGGTGCCAGCCGGGCCTTACCTAACGGGCGTTGGGAGGGCAGGGTCAGGAACGGCGCTACCAGCCGATGGGTCGTAGGTCTGGGTCAACAGGACCTTGCCGTTCAGGTCCGTGTTGGCGGGTTGCGGTTGATATTCCCGGCCCTTGGGGTCCGTGAAAGTTTCGATCGCCACCCTGTAATCACCGGCGGTTGACGCTTCAAGGACAAACGTGACCTGGCCGCGCTGATTGGCCGCGATGATCGGGAATACGGAGCCAGGCGTAAAAGCGGTTCCCGTTACCAGGAGCCCTTTGGTGTAGGGGTTACCGTCTCCATCGCTGATCATGATTTCGTAGACCAGCACGGGGCGGCCGTTCCGTTCGTCGGGATATATCGTGGAACTTGAGTAGACCGGTAGACCCGAATCACCGCCGCATCCAACGGCGAGTGCCAAAAACAGGACGACAGCGCCTGCCAAAAAATGGATTCTACAGAGACTATTCAATGCAACAAGGTTCCAGGAGACGAACTGTTAACGGTCATGCGATTGAGGCTGGGTTTATAAGCCAACCAAACGCGGCTACTCTTGGGTCTGGTCATCGTCCAACACCCTCTGCAGTCTGGCGATCTCTTTTCGCATCTCGTGCTGACGGCGGTTCACGTAGAAAAGGTAACCGAATAAGACCACCCAACTGATGGCGAATACGGCGAAGAGGTAGGGCAGATTGGATGATGGAAGGTGGGAACTCAGCAGTATGAAATCTAGCAAGCCATCTCCTTGAGATAGCGCCCCCACTCTAAGTCACGGGGAGAGAATAAATCCCCTCCCCCGGCGCGGGGGAAGGTTAGGATGGGGGCAAAATGGTATTCGTCGATCTCACCTAGATGCGGCACTAGCGTTCTCTCCGCCGCAGCGTGAAACGGACGTGGGCAAGCGCCTCTTCCGTTCTTCGGAGTTCCATCCGCTCCATCACCATGTAGGCGAAGAAGAACAAGAACGTGATAAACGAATACAGCAGGATCCACGCCATGGTGCTGTCAAGGGCGTCCGATTGGGCGAAGGGTCCCACCACCGGCGAGGGGTGTATCGACCGCCACCAAACAACCGAGTAATAAACGATGGGAACATCGACGAATCCCACGATGCCCACCACCGCGGCGTAGATGGCGCCTTTGGACTGGCTGGGCGCGTAGGACCTGACCATCAGATAGGCGACGTAGATCAGCCACAGGATCATGGTGGTGGTCAGACGGGGCTCCCAGGTCCACCAGGTGTTCCAGACCGGCTTGGCCCAGATGATACCGGTGATCAGGGCTAGGGTGACGAATATGACGCCAACCTCGGCCGATGCGTTGGCGATGGCGTCCCACTTGGGTGTCCGTTTCATCAGGTACATCAAGCTGCCGATGAACACGATGAAGAAACCCAGGAAGGACATGATGGCGACGGGCACGTGGAAGTAGAAGACCCGCTGCACGTGACCCAGGACCGCATCCGTGGGGGCGACCATGAAGATAAGGTAGAGGTCCACCAGCATCATGACGCCGGTGACCAACGCCAACGATGTCTTGACACTTGGGAACCGGCCCAGGCTCCCGGTACGCTCCATGCTTTGGGTGGTTGCCAACCTAGATCACTCCTCCACTACGAATGCGAAAACCCATGGACATATTACCAAAAATAATGCGTCGAACACTGCGATCAGCGGCAGCCAGCGGCCCATGCCGACGAAGGTCTCCCCGCCCACCGCGCGGGTGGAAGCCTCCACCGCCGCGATGATCACCGGCAGCAACACCGGGAAGAACAACACCGGCAGCATGATCTCCCGCGACCGGGTCTGCACCGCGATGGCCGAGAACAGGGTGCCCACCACGGCGAATCCCAATGTGCCCAAGAAGATGGTCAGCATCAGACCGAAAGACAGGGCCGAAAAATCGAGCATCACCGCGTAGATAGGCAAAAGCGCTGCTTCCACCAACAGCATGAATATCAGGCTCGTCAGCGCCTTGCCCAGGAAGATGGCGTCCCGGCTCACCGGGGATATCAGCAGCCCTTCCAGCCCCCCTTGCTCTTGGTCCCTAACGAAAGCCCGGTTCATGGCCAAGATGGCGGCGAAGGCGAATGCGGCCCACAGGATTCCCGGAGCCAGTTCCTCGGACCTGCCCGGAGTGTTGTTCAACGCGAAGTTGAAGACCACCACCACCAGCAAGCCAAAGACGATAACGGAGACCACCAGTTCCCTGGAACGTAATTCCAGCAGCAAGTCCTTCCAGACGATGACCATGACCGGACCCAATAGCCCCTTCACCGTCCGGCCTCCATGGCATCGGCCACCGCCTGTCGAATATCACTGTCTCCCATCCCTCTTTCCGCCCCGTCCGGGGATTCGGAATCAAGGAATTTTACCTTGCCGCCGCGCAACACCCCGACCCGGTGCCCCCAAGACAGTCCCAAGTCCAGGTCGTGGGTGGTCATGATCACAGAGCGGCCCGAGTCCGTCCATTCCTCCAACAGCCCGCCCAGGATGGACACTGATTCCCGGTCCAGGCCCGCTTCCGGCTCATCCAAGAGCAGAACGTCGGGCTGGTGCAGGATGGCCCTGGCGATGGCTGCCCGCTTCTGCATGCCGTTGGACAGCGTGCGCACGCGGTGGTCGGCCCGGCTGGTCAGTTTTACCTTTTCCAACACCTCATCGACCCTTGGTTTATGGTCCTTTAGACCATACAACCGGCCGTAATAGATCAGGTTCTCCCGGCAGGTCAGATCGTCATAGAGGAGGCTGCGGTGGCCGACGACCCCGATGCGGCGCCGGACCGCCTCTGGGCTGGTGCGCAGGCTGTAACCAGCCACCGCCACCGAGCCATGGTCGGGACGGACGTGGGTGGCCAAGATCCGGAGCAGCGTGGTCTTTCCCGAGCCGTTGGCGCCGAACAGGACCAGCGTCTGGCCCCATGGCACGGATAGGTCAAGGTCCCAGAGTACGGGCCACTCGCCGAAGCTCTTCTCCAACGAACGAGCCTCCACGGCATTGGCAACCGGTGTGGTCATGGCAACGCCTCAGCGCCGGCATCAATACCGGACAGGGAAAACCCGGGCGCCGCGAAACGTCGCAGAATGATTCGTTTGGGGGGGATGATCGGATTCAAATCTAAGCCGGATGGAACCAGATGGGCCGGATGGAAAGAAACTGGATGAACACCGGTTTCCGCTCGGTTTGAGGTGGTTTCCACTGGGGGGTCACGTGGGGCCGTTTTGGAGAGTCTTAGACAACCGAAATTCTACTTAACGGGCTATCGAATAGCAAGGCGGTCCGGTTGCGGGTAACCCAACGCGACGAGGCTGCTTCACTCTGGCGGGGAGCTTGGCCCCATGATATGATAGGCTCGGTTGAACGGGGAGCGGCGCCCGTTAGCCGCCATCATTTAAAGCCGCAACTGGGGGAAAGGAAATCCGGTCTTGATCGACAGAGAAATGGAACCCTTGGACCCATTTGGAGACGAGGCCCCGGCCCGCTCCAACCGGACCAGATTCTTGGTCCTAAGCGCTGTTGTAGTCCTTGCCCTGGCCTACATGATCTACGCGGCTTTCCCCGGAAACGCCCTTTATTTTCTGACCGTCAGCGAGTTCAATAGCAATTCCGAGGTCCAGGACGGCCGTTTGCTGCGGGTGTCCGGAAAACTGGTGGAGGGGACGTTCGGCCGATTGGAGAACTCCATCGACTCCCTCTTTCAGATCACCGACAACAACGGAGATTCTTCCGGTATAACGTTGCAGGCCAGTTACACCGGCGTCCTTCCAGACCTGTTCTTCAACCCCCATTCCGAGCTCATCTTGGAGGGGAGTTACGGCACCGACCGGGTCTTCAACGCAAATAACATCCTGGTGAAATGCCCATCTAAGTATGTTGATCTCGAAGATGAACTAAACTCGGCACAGAACCCAGCGAATAGTTGATCCAGAGACAAATCTGGCTAAAATAAAGTCCCCTGGAAGAATCCAGGGGACTTTTCTTTTCATGGGCTGGGACCGCGGAATCGCAAAATCCGAAGCTAACTCCCCCGTTGCATCCGGTCCAATAGCGATTTCTTTAACGCGGATGGGGCATTTATGCCTGGCAACCTCCCCAACGCGCTGATGGTGGAAGACAAGGTCTCGACGAACGCCTGGCAGGGCCCGCATTTGCTCAAATGGGCCTGGAACGCCGACCGTTTGGCATCCTTGAGATCGTTTTCGATGTAGGCGGAAGATTGATCGGCTACGTCCTCGCAGTCGAACTCTCCCTGTCTGAAGTATCTTTTTATCGCCCTAAACACAATATTCGCCCCCGTTCCATTCTAAGCCAGCAGCACGCTGATGGGCAACACCAACTGTCGGGAGATGTCGTCAATTCGCCGGATTGGCGCTCTTCTCAATAACTTAGATGCACTATCCCCCACATTAGGTTGCACGGATTTTGGGCCTCGATGCTAGACGCAAAAACGCCCCGCTGTCCAGCGGGGCGTTTTGGTTCCCTTGATTATCAACGGGCTAGAATTCGAAGGCGCCCATCAACTGTTCGACGGTTTTGGGTTTGGCTTTTTCCCAGGTTTCTTCGACGCTTTGGTCCAACGAGAGCCGGTCGGTGTCGTTGTAGATCACTCCCACGGGCACGCCTCCCTGTTGCAGCAGGGTATGGGCGGCCGCCCGGTCTGATGTGTCATGGTCCTCTGGAATATCCCAAAGGGTGGGCTGGATCCCTTTCTTGAGGTCGCCTTTCAACTCTAAGAACGTGTCGTTATAGGCAGTGCAAGGAGATTGAATGTGGACGATAGAGAATCCTTGGTGGTCCATTCCTTGCTGGATCAGTTGAGCGAGGGGCCGTGGCTGACCGGAGAACCCGGAGGCGATGAAGGAAACGCCCATGGTGAGGTACAGTTCCAGCGGATGGGTCCTGGACTCCAGCTTGCCGAATGGTGTGCTGCTTGTGATGGCGCCTTCAGGGGTGGTCGGAGAGCTCTGTCCCTTGGTCAAGCCGTATACGCCGTTGTCCATGATCACGGCGCAGATATTTAGGTTCCTGGACGCCTGCGGCCCGATATGCTCCCCGCCGATGCTGAGGAAGTCGCCGTCGCCGGCCACTACCACCACGTTCAGATTGGGCTGGGCCATCTTTACGCCCAGCGCGATGGGCAGTGAACGGCCGTGGATACCGTGGATCCCGTAAGGCTGGTCACCTTCCAACAGGTGGACCATGTTTCCGGAACAGCCGATTCCGGCCACGATCACGTTGTTCTCCATGGGTTTACCGGTCTCTTCCATCCGGTTGATCATGGCTAACTCAAGGGCGCGCCGCACTCCAAAGTCGCCACAGCCGGGGCACCACTTGAAATCGTATTCAGGGTTCTTCTTGCTCATACCCTGACTGTCTCCTTCAGATGAGCGTTGGTCATCTCCGTTATCTTTTGGACCAGTGTGCGGCCCTTGAATGGAAGGCCGGTGTATTGGGTTATTGACTCCGCCTTCACGCCCAATGAGCGTAAGATGTTGGAGAATTGGCCCTGGTAATTCAACTCAGGAACGATCACCAAGTCCTTCTGTTTCAACTCTTCGAGCAATTTTGGCGGCAGGGGATTCAGGAACATCGTGTAATACCAACTCACCGGGACGCCATTCTCTTTAAGAGTGATATAGGCTTCCTGGGCTGGGCCTTTGCTGCCGCCCCAAGGCATTACCGCGATGGAATGCTCCGGCTGGTCGCGTTCGTATTCGTCTTCTTCCAGCAGCTTGATCTTATTGAACCGCCGCTCGGTCATCTGCACATGGTGCTCTCCCAAGTGGGTGGTATCGCCCATGGGGTCGTGCTCGCTGCCGTTGGCCACGTAGGCGCCCGGAGACCCGGGGATGGGCATCGGTGAAAGCTCGCTTCCGGCGTAGCGGTGGTAGCCGTTGGAGCCGGTATATACCAGCCGTTTGGATTGTTTGACCTTGGAAAGATCGGGTTTGGGGATATTCTGAGACCGTTCGGCTAAAGCCATCTCGGTCATCAATATAACTGGGCCCTGGTATTTCTCCGCCCACTCCAAGGCTTTGATGGCGCCGTAGAAACACTCTTCCACGGTGCCGACCGCGATGATGGGCATTTTAACGTCGCCGTGGGCCGGATACATGCAGCTCATAAGGTCGGACTGCTCGGTCTTGGTGGGCAGGCCGGTGGCCGGACCGCCGCGCTGTACGTCCACCACCACCAGGGGGATCTCGGCCATCCATGCCAGGCCCAGACCCTCGCTCATAAGGGAAATTCCAGGGCCAGCGGTGGCGGTCATGGCCCGTTTACCGGCGTAGCCCGCGCCTAGAATGGTGGTGATCGATTCAATCTCGGAGCTAACCTGGTAGGCGAACCGGTCTTTCCCGACCAAATTACGTTCCATATAAAGTAGGATCGTAGTGGCGGGCGAGATAGGGTAGCCAACGTAGAAGTCGAGACCGGCGGCAAGCGCGCCGATGGAGATGGCATCGTTGCCCTTGATCATCAGTTGCTCGTATTTTGGCTTCTCCGGGGGAGCCAATTCGCCAAGGGAAAACCCGCTTTCCGCTATGTGGTCGCGGCCCAATGTCAAGGCCTCGATGTTGGACCTGATAATCTCGGCGTCTCCGTCCCGCCCACGGTTGAACCGCTCTTCAACGAAGCTCACCAGGTGCTCATGGGGCATGTCGATCAGGTGTGCCAATGCCCCCATGATCACCATGTTGGCGGCTCGGTTGTTGCCGGTGGATTTAGCCAGTTCTTCGAAGGGCAAGCCAAAACTGCGGCCGTCGTCCTCCAATTGAAACTCGGTGGAATCGAAGATCACCACGCCGTCTTCGCGGACATCTTGGTGGTGGGCATCATAGGCGTCCTTGTTGAACGCCACTAGGACATTGACATCGTCGCCGGGGGCAAGAACGGGGTCTACGGAGATCCGTGCCTGGGTCCAGGTAGGACCGCCCAGGATCTGGGACGGGAAGGTGGCGAAAGTCATGGCGTGGTAGCCAACCAGGGTCGCCGTCTGAGCTAGACCCTCCGCCGAGGTGACGACTCCTTGGCCGCCTTCGCCCGCAAACCGTACTACGAAGTCGCGCATCTGCATATTAAAAAATCCTCATAGCTCTGCGGGTGGGCCGGTGCGAGATGATGGACCGGGCTGAAATGGCGCAACGCCATACGGAGGAGGTAGATATAGATGGTGAATAGGGGGACTGGGCGTGCCGCGGACGTGAGAATGTAGCCGTAGATGTCATGAGGATTGTCGGAAGTGTCCTCTGATGCGGCCCAACGTTCTCATTATCAGAGTAAATTCCCCGAGAACGCCGGTATGATTACAACCTATTTTGGTCGTGGTTACACGCGTGAAACAGCTTGTCGAATATATCATCTGCCGACTTCCATTGTCAATCAAACGGCGCTTAATTTCCAGCCTGTTTCGCATGCCTAAACCACTACGCAACCTACCTGCGAATCGCTGGATTCCTCCACAGGTCCGCGGCCCATTGTCGCCGCCGGCAGAGACCGTAAGCCGTTGTTTGCTGAATTTAGCGTGTGCTAGAATCCCGAATATGGAAGAGATCATGTCCGGCGATACCAAGTTCTGGGTTGCTTTGAGCAGGGTCCCGCAGCTGGGGACCGTGCGGTTCCGCCGTTTGGAATCTTACTTTGGCAAACTTGAAAACGTCTGGAACGCCAGTTTCAGGGAACTCAAGGCTGCCGGACTTGAAGACCGGCCGGCCCGAGAGACCGTGGCCGCCAGGAACAATTCCTCTCCTGACGATGAGATGGCTGCCCTTGAACGTGCAGGGGTAACGGCTGTAACCTGGAATCATTCGGGATACCCGTCGCGGCTTAAAGAGATC
Source organism: Chloroflexota bacterium (assembly GCA_022563275.1). The sequence continues at coordinate 9,526 of JADFNR010000028.1, forward strand.
GCCGACCCGCCGCCGGTTCTTTTCTATAAGGGCACACTGTTGCCCGAGGATGACCGCTCTGTGGCCATTGTCGGCACCAGAAGCCCGACTACCTACGGGCGGGAAGCGGCCGCTGTTTTGAGCCGTGGGCTGGCGGAAGCTGGAATCACAGTGGTCAGCGGGTTGGCCTTGGGCATCGACGGCGTGGCCCACCGGGCCGCTCTGGAAAACGGGGGCCGGACCATCGCCGTGCTGGCCGGCGGCCTGGACCGGGTATACCCGAAAGATCATACCGGCCTGTGCGGGCAGGTGCAGGAACAAGGCGCCGTTGTTAGCGAGCAACCTTTGGGCGTAAGACCCGACTCACGGAGCTTTCCACGGCGCAACCGCCTCATCAGCGGCCTGTCCCTGGGATCGGTGGTGGTTGAAGCAGCTGAGGGCAGTGGGGCCCGTCATACGGTCTACCATGCCTTGGAGCAAGACCGGGAGGTGTTCTGTGTACCGGGGAGTATCTTCTCCCCCGCCAGCGATTTCACCAACCGGATGATAAAAGAAGGCGCCAAGCTGGTGATGGGAATCACCGATATATTGGAAGAATTGAATATCGCGGAGTTTGCCCCAAGGGCGCAGATGCCCCAAACGGCATCGATCGCATCGAAAAAATTGGCGAATGTTCCGGAGCAATTGCCGTTCGTGACTGCCGATGAGGATGAACCGGTGGAGCTGGCGTTGCTCAGTCACCTGAATGATGAACCGGTACATATCGACGACATTCAGCGGTTATCTGGTCTTCCCATCCCCTCGGTTAGTAGCACCCTCACAATGTTAGAGTTAAAGGGAAAAATAAAACAGGTCGGTTGCATGCACTACATCAGGATACGAGAATCCACGGCGGTATATGACAACTAATAACCGCACATCGACTAAGACATCGTCTAAAGCGGCGGGCAAAACAGCGGCGAAGAAAAATACAGCCAGGCGAAAGTCCACCAAGGCCAAGGGCTCTAAGACTCGGTCGACCGCCGTCAAACTGCCCAGTTCCGCCGGGAAGAGCCTGGTGATCGTCGAATCTCCGGCCAAGGCTAGGACTGTCGCACAGATACTGGGCCGTAATTACGTCGTTACGGCATCCATGGGTCACGTCCGCGATCTGCCCAAGAATAAGATCGGCGTTGACGTGGAGCAGGACTTTGAGCCTTCTTACGTCATCATGAAAGACAAGCAGTCCCTGCTGACCCAGATCAAGAAAGCAGGCAACGAAGCCAAAGAGGTCTTCTTGGCAACCGACCCGGACCGGGAGGGGGAAGCCATATCCTGGCACCTTCAGAATGCGGCGGGCTGGCAAGACTTGGCCACGCCGCCCAAACGGGTGGTGTTTCACGAGATCACCAAAGAGGCCGTGGAAGAGGCCTTTCGCAATCCGCGCGAGATCGACATGCAGCTTGTCAACGCCCAGCAGGCGCGGCGCATCCTAGACCGCCTGGTGGGTTACCAGATCAGCCCACTGCTCTGGCGGCGGGTCCAACGCGGCACTTCCGCGGGCCGGGTGCAGTCGGTGTCCCTGCGCATGGTCGTCGACCGGGAGCGGGAGATCGAAGCCTTTATCCCCGTGGAGTCGTGGACCATTGATAGCCTGCTGCGCAAGGCCGGCGCGGACGCCATCGAAAAGAACCAGTTCTCAGCCTCCCTGCATTCGGTGAAGGGCGAGCGGGAGCGGATCAGCATCCCCAAAGAAGAAGGCGCCCGGCGTTATGAGTCCGAGTTGGCCAACGCCGACTATCAGGTCGCCGAAGTCCGAAAACGTGACGTCCGCCAGCGGCCTTCCCCTCCTTTCATCACCAGCACCATGCAGCAGGAGTCCGGACGCAAACTGCGCTTCACCGCCCAACGCACCATGTCGGTGGCCCAGCAGCTTTATGAGGGCCTCGGCGTGGGAAGCGGCGGACCCATCGGCCTGATCACCTACATGCGCACGGACTCCACCCAGGTGGCGAGTTCCGCCCTCGCCGAGGTTCGGGAATACATCCAGGGCCGGTACGGCAAAGACCATCTGCCGGCCAAGCCCAGGCTTTACACAAAGGCATCGAAAGGCGCCCAGGAAGCCCACGAGGCTGTTCGGCCCACGTCCATCAGAAGGGACCCAGCTTCATTGAAGGATTATCTGTCGCGTGACCAGTTGAACCTCTACACCTTGATCTGGTCGCGGATGCTGGCCAGCCAGATGGAGGACGCCCGGTCCGAGGCGACCACGTTGAACATCGACGCCGCCTGCAAAAACACGGGCAAGGTGTACAACTTCCGTGCCACCGGCTCGGTCCTCAAATTCGCGGGGTTCCGCTCTGTATATATGGAAGGCCGGGACGATGGGTCCGGCAGTGACGAGAGCGACGGCAAGAATTCCCTGCCGGCGCTGTCGGAAGGCGACGCCCTAGATTGCTCCAAGATCGAGGCAAACCAGCACTTCACCGAGCCGCCTCCCCGCTTCACTGAGGCCACGCTTATCAAGGCCATGGAAGAGAAGGGCATCGGCCGGCCCAGCACCTATGCTCCGACCATCGGCACCCTGGTGGACCGGAACTACGTGGAGCGGGAGCGGAACCGGCTGACCCCCACGAAGCTGGGGATCACGGTGACCGACCTGCTCATCGAGTATTTCACCGACATCATGGACCTGGATTTCACGGCCAAGATGGAAGAGGAACTGGATGACGTGTCCCGGGGCGAACGCGAGTGGGTGCCCATGTTGGACGAGTTCTACGGGCCTTTTCAGAAGGCCTTGGATAACGCCAATGAGATGATGCCCAAGGTCCGCATGGAAGAGGAGACCGACGAGGTCTGTGACTGCACCGGCAGCGCCAGGTGCGAACACACGGCGGTATGCGGAAAACCCATGGTGATCAAGACCGGGCGGTTTGGGCGTTTCATGGCCTGCACCGGTTTCCCTGACTGCCGGAACACCAAACCGATCTTGAAGAAGGTTGGCGTAAGCTGTCCCAAGGCTGGTTGTGGCGGAGAGATCGTCGAGCGCCGCGCCAAGGGCCGGGGCCGCTCTTTCTTCGGTTGCTCCAATTACCCGGAATGCGACCTGTTGTTGAATCAACGTCCGTTGGCCACTCCCTGCCCTGAGTGCGGCAGTTTGATGGTCCAAAAGGGCCGGAACAACGGGGCGTGCACCTCCTGTTCTTGGCAGGAAGCCATAATGGAAAATCCGGAAGATGCGGAAAACGCAGACAACTCGGAAGAGCTGGCGCCGGTTGGCGACTAGCCTTAACAACCCCAGTCATGAGGGCTTGACCCAGTTTGACCACCTCGGTCTTGAAGGGTTGGCGCAGTTCGACCATTTCATCAAGGCGTTCCCCCGCTACCTCCGCGGCCAGCGCGGTCTGTCGGAGAACACCGAACGGGTCTATCTGGACGACCTCCGATCCTTCCGGCAGTACCTGGCCGATGAAGAGCTGGGACTGGCCGACATGGACCGGCAGACCCTCCGCGGCTACCTGGCCTGGTTGGCTACGGAAGGGAGAGGCGGCCAACGCGGCTATGCCCGTGTTAGCGTTGCCCGAAAGTTGACCGTGGTGAGAGCTTTCTACCGGTTCTTGGTCCAAGAAGGGCTGTTCCGCTCCACGCCGGTGCCCTCCGGCCAAAGCTTCAAAGTTAAGGTCGCCAAATCGCTCCCCGATTTCTTAGGCCAGCGCGAGGTCGCCAGGTTGATGGACGCGCCCGACGAATCGACGGTCCACGGCATCCGTGATAAAGCGATCTTGGAGACGTTGTACGCCTGCGGCGTCCGGCTGGCGGAGATCCACGGGCTCAACCTGGCTGACATCCGTTTCTCCCGGCGTGAGATATTGGTCCGGGGCAAAGGGTCTAAAGAGCGGTTGGTGCTGTTTGGAAAGCCGACCGAGCAAGCATTGCGGCGTTACATCAATGAATCCCGGCACGAATTGGTGTCCAGGCCAACCCAGGCGCTGTTCTTGAACCGCTATGGTGAACGCCTATCACGGCGCAGTTTCGAGAAACTGGTGCGCCGGTATTCGGAACAGGCCGGGACCAGGGCCGACGTCCACCCGCATACCCTAAGGCATACCTTCGCCACCCATATGCTGGAGGGCGGCGCCGACCTCCGGGTGATTCAAGAACTGCTGGGCCATTCCAGCCCCACCACCACCCAGGTCTATACCCATATAACGAAGCAGGAAGCCCTGACGGCCTACCTGTCCCATCATCCCAGGGCCGATGAACCGGCCGGCAGGACGCCCAGCGAAGACTCAAAAGCAGACGGACCAGTCCCCACCGGGAAGGACGCCTAGAACCATGGCCAGCTTCTTGATACTGAACGGCCCCAACATCAACATGCTGGGACGCCGGGACACGTCGATCTACGGTTCCAAGACCCTGGATGAAGTGAACCAGGAGATCAGCCGTGTGGCCAAGGAACTTGGGGTCGAGGTGTTCTTCTACCAGTCCAACCTGGAAGGGGAACTGGTCGACTGCATCCAGGAACATTGGGGTAAGATTCAGGGCATCGTCCTTAATCCCGGCGCTCTGACCCACTACGGACTCAGTTTGAAAGACGCGCTGATCGACTGCCGGCTGCCGGTGGTCGAGGTGCACCTCGGCAACCCCTGGGCCAGGGAGCCGTGGCGCAGGGTCTCGGTGATCTCCGACATAGCCCGTGGCCAGATCGCCGGCTTCGGTTGGAGAAGTTATACATCGGCCCTTCAGGTATTGGCCGCACTCGTCGAGGAAGAATCCAAATAAAAGAGGAATCTAGATGAAAGGCAGAGTGGAGGGGCTCGTTGCTCAGTTCGACGAGAAAGAACTGGACGGCGTGTTGATCTCAGCGCCGGAGAACCGGCGTTACCTATCTGGGTTCAGCGGCTCCGCTGGTTACCTGTTCATCACCAAAGCCAACGCGATCTTGGTCACCGATTCCCGGTACACCGAGCAGGCCACCAACCAATCTCCTTATTTTGAGGTTAGGCAGGTCCGTGGTGGCTGGGGCTGGTTGATCGACGAGTTGAAGGCTTCGGGAGTCAAGAAGGTGGGTTTCGAGAGCCAAAACATGACGGTCGCCTCGTACAACAGCCTGATCGACGCCATCAAGGGGGATTCCGCTTTGGGGGGTGTCTCGATGGTGCCGGCGCCCGGACTGGCCGAGAACCAGCGCATCATCAAAGACCAAGAAGAACTGGTGATGCTGCAACTGGCCATCGACGCCGCCGACAAGGCCATGGACCTGGTTTGTCCCGCCATCACCCCCGGCATGACCGAGCGGGAAGTGGCTTGGAAGATGGAATCAGCCATGCGCGATGCCGGGTCCGACGCCATCAGCTTCGACACCATCGTCGCCGCCGGCCCCAATGGGGCGATGGCCCATCATCAACCCACCGATTACGTGATCAAACAGGGCGACCCCATCGTGATCGACATGGGCGCCAAGGTGGGCGGTTACTGTTCCGACCTATCCAGGTCCATAGCGGTGGGGGAGCCCGACGAGACCTTCAACAAGATCTATGACACGGTTCTGGGCGCCCAACTCACCGCCATAAACACCGTGAAGGCGGGAATGACCGGAGAGGAGACCGACAACCTGTCCCGGGATGTCATAGCCAAAGCCGGCTACGGGGATAACTTTGGCCACAGCCTGGGCCACGGCGTCGGCTTGGAGGTCCACGAGAACCCCAGGGTCGGCCCGCGGTCTCCGGACGTCCTGGAACTGAACACGGTGTTCACCGTGGAGCCGGGCATCTATCTCAGCGGCTGGGGCGGCATCCGCATCGAAGACATCGTGATACTTCGGGAAGACGGGGCCGTGCCACTGAGCAAGGCGAAGAAGTAAGCAGCGGTCCGCACACCTGACTTCGGCGTTTGCGTCACGCTTAGTGATACACTTTAGTTGCGTATTGGCGGGCGTGTTTTGTTGACGGGCCGCCTCTATCCGATGGCAGGTCTTCCTTAGAAACCCGAAGGCCGCCGGCGCGCTTTTCCCCAGAAACCCGGAGGACTTCTAGATGACCATCAATTTCGGCGACCTTAGCCGCGGGCTCGTCATCGAATTGGACGGCCAGCCGTGGGAGGTCATGGACTACGAGCGTCACAAGATGCAGCAGAGGGCGCCGGTTACCCGCATAAAGATGAAGAACCTATTGAGCGGGACGGTGGTGGAGCGCACTTTTCAGCAGTACCACACCGGGTTTACCGTGGCCGACGTGGATAGCCGGCCCACCCAGTACCTCTACACCGATGGCCATTTCTATTATTTCATGGACCAGGAAACATTCGACCAGTATGACCTGACCAAGGAGATTCTTGGGGAATCGCTGGATTACCTGAAAGAGCAGGCAATGGTGGAAGTGGTCTTGTACAACGGATCGCCCATCAGCGTTAAGCTGCCGACCCACGTCGAGCTTGAAGTCACCGATACACCTCCGGCATTCCGGGGAGACACTGCCCAGGGCGGCAACAAACCGGCGACTCTGGAGACCGGCCTCCGGGTCAATGTCCCCATGTTCATCACCCCCGGGACGACTATCCGAGTGGATACCCGTACCGGAGAGTACAGCGAGCGTGTGAGTTAGACCGTGGCTGTCTATACCGTCAGCCAAGTTTCGTCACACATCAAGGAGTCGCTGGAGTCCGATCCGTTGCTGATGGATTTGTGGGTCGTCGGCGAGGTCTCCGGCCTCCGTTCATCCTCCGCCGGACATACCTATTTCGGCCTGAAAGACCGGGAAAGCCTGCTGCGCTGTGTTATGTTCAAGGGCCAGAAGGGGGCGGAGCTCCTTGCCGAAGGCGATTCCATCTCGGCCCACGGTAAGATCACCTTCTACACCAGGGGAGGCACCACCGATTTCATGGTGGACCTGGCCATGCCCGAGGGCGTGGGAGAACTGGCCCTGGAGTTGGAGCGGCTGAAACAGAAGCTGGCCGCGGAAGGACTGTTCGAGACCAGCCGCAAGCGTCAACTTCCCCGATTTCCCCAAAAAGTGGGAGTGGTCACCTCCCCCACCGGGGCGGTATTCCACGATATCCGGAACGTTCTGCAGCGCCGGTATCCCCTGACTGAGTTGGTCCTTTCCCCGACCGTGGTCCAGGGGCCGGACGCCGCTCCCAAGATTGCCGCGGCGCTGGAATTGTTGGACCGGGAGGGCGGCTGCGACGTGATCATCGTTGGGCGTGGCGGCGGGTCCATGGAAGACCTGTGGCCCTTCAATGAAGAAGTGGTGGCCCGGGCCATCTACGCCTGCAAGACGCCGGTGATCAGCGCCGTCGGCCACGAGACCGACGAGACCATCGCCGACTACGTGGCCGACGTCAGGGCTCCAACGCCCTCGGCTGCCGCCGAGCTTGCCGTTCCCGACGCCTATGTGCTCCGGCGGGACTTGGGGATACTTGGTTCCACACTATACCGGTTGATGCTCGATCAGAATGGGCGGCGCCGCTTCGAGCTAACGGCGGTGATACACCGCATGGAGATGGCCCTGCCGGACACGCAGACCATGCGCCGCAGGGTCGATGATGTCGGACGGGTGGTGCAGTCGGCGTCGTCAAGGTTGCTGCTGGAGAACAAGATGCAGGTGGAGGGACTCGGTCTGCGCCTGCGGGCCCTGGACCCGGTGGCCACGTTGGGCCGGGGGTTCTCCATAGTCCGGTTGACGGACACCGGAAAAGTGGTGTCCAGCGCCAAGCAGGTCTCGGAGGGCGACTCCCTGGAGATCACGGTGGCCGACGGATCGCTTCCGGCGGTAGCGGGACCGGGGGCCTTGGGCAAGGGGGCAAAGACCCCGAGTGCGGTGCCCCAGGCATTAAAGCCGAAAACAAAAGCGCGATCCAGATCGGGCCAGCCCAGCGGAATGGCCCCTCTTTTGTAACGCCGGCCCCTTGCGGAATCCGCTTCCCGCTGGCATGCTTGTGCCGCGTGGAAAATGTCTCTGACCAACTGCCCCAGGAGGCTGGACCATGGCCAAAACCAAGAATTCTCCGCCCAAAGAGGATGCTACCCCGATGCATCGGGGCACCAGCTTCGAGGACTCCTTCCATCGACTGAGTGAGATGGCTGAACAGTTGGAGGCCGGCGGGCTGACCTTGGCCGAGGCAACCTCCCGTTTTGAAGAGGGAATGAAGTTGGTGCAATTCTGCAACGAACTTCTGAACAACGCCGAGTTGAAGATTACCGAATTGAAAGAGTCATATCGGTCCGCGGGGGCTCAGTCCGGTTTCGACGTCCTAGAAGAAGAAGATTCTGACGAGTAAAACTCGGCCAACGGACGGATAATAGTGTTGGGGAGGGTGTCGACCTGAGGATGTTGAATATCGGATGGTTCTCCACCGGCCGTGGAGAAGGTTCGCGAGGGCTCCTCAGCTTTGTGCGGAAGCGCTTGATCGAGACTGGCGCCGACGCCCGCATCAGCTTCGTTTTCAGCAACCGGGAGCGGGGCGAGGCCGAGGGTTCGGACGAATTTTTCAAGCTCGTTGACGGTTACGATATCCCCCTGATCACTCATTCCTCCACAGTCTTCCGGAAGGCTTCGGGGGGCCGCTTCTCCGATCACCGAGAGGAGTTTGACCAGCAGGTGATGGACAAGCTGGCTGGCCTTGAAGTGGACATTTGTGTGCTGGCTGGGTACATGCTGATCGTGAGTGGAAAGATGTGCCGCCAATATCCACTGCTGAACCTGCACCCCGCCCTTCCCGATGGACCCACTGGCACCTGGCAGGAAGTCGTTTGGGAATTGATAAGGACGAGGGCGGCCAAAACTGGCGCCATGGTCCACCTGGCCACCGAAGAGGTGGACCGGGGGCCCGTTGTATCGTACGTCACGGTGCCCATCACCGGGCCCGGGTTCGACCAGCACTGGGCTGAGCTGCAGGACAAAGACCTGGACCGGATAAAGAAAACCGAGGGAGAGGAATTCGCCCTATTTCAGGCCATCCGCAGCGAGCAATACCAGAGGGAGCCGTATCTGTTGTTTGAGACCCTGCGGGCCGTGAGCCAAGGGGAGATTGGCGTCATGGGAGGACAGGTCGTGGATGCTTCCGGAGCGCCCTTAACCGGTCCGATGTCCAATGGCCTCTGTCTCGACCGGCGGATCGCCCAAGCTATGCTGGAAGACCCGGCGAAAAACGCGGATTAAGCCGACTTTTGGATGGGATGGGGCGGCAGATCGACCTTTCCGCCATCTTTACTGAATAAGCCCGGCAGAGCGTCGCCTTCGATCGCGTCACGGTCCACCAGGCAGCGGACAACATCATCCAATGACGGCAGATGGTACATCACGTCCAGGAGTGTATCCTCGATCACATACCGCAAGCAGCGGGCGCCGGTCTTGTGGTCCAGGGCCCGCTCCGCCGCGGCCTCGAGGGCTTCTTTGGTGAACACCAGTTCGACGCCGTCCATGCTGAAGAGTTGTTGATACTGTTTTACGATTGCGTTCTTGGGCTCGGTAAGCACGCGGACCAAGGAATCTTTGTCCAGAGACTCCAGGGCCACGGTCACCGGCAATCGTCCGACCATCTCCGGAATAAAGCCGAATTGCAATAGGTCTTCGGGGGCAACCTGAGTCAGAGCGCTGCCTTCCAGCTTGGAACCGTCGCGGCCTCCGGCTAGGAATCCCATCTGGGATGATCCCGACCCAAGCCGCCTGGTTATGATCTCTTCCAGTCCGTCGAACGAGCCGCCGCAGATGAATAGGATGTCGCGTGTGTTGATCTGGAGGAATTCCTGGTGGGGGTGTTTGCGGCCGCCCTGGGGCGGTACGTTGGCGACGCATCCCTCGATTATCTTCAGCAGTTCTTGCTGCACGCCCTCGCCGGAGACGTCCCGGGTGATGGACCGGTTCAGGCCCTCTTTGCGGGCGATTTTATCCAGTTCGTCGATGTAAATGATGCCTTTCTCCGCGCGGTTCACATCCCAGTCGGCGGCCTGGATAAGCCTGAGGAGGATATTTTCCACGTCCTCGCCAACGTATCCGGATTCGGTGAGCGAGGTGGCGTCACACACCGCGAAGGGGACATCCAAGGTACGCGCCAAGGTTTCGGCCAAGAGCGTCTTGCCGCAGCCGGTGGGGCCGACGAGCAAGATGTTGGTCTTTTGGAGTTCGACATCCGAAGCGGAGCGCTGGTGTCCGTTCCAGATGCGCTTGAAGTGATTGTAGACCGCGACGCTGAGGACTTTTTTCGCCTTGTCCTGGCCCACCACGTAGGTGTCCAGGTCGGAATAGATATCCCGCGGAGCCAGCGGTTTGGCCGGTTCGAATTTCTTGGCCGGGGCGGGGGCTTCCTCTTCCACCACCTGACCCAGCACCCGGACGCAGTCGTAACAGATGGATGCCTTGCCCTCCCCGGCGATCACCATGTCTGACCGGGGTTGCGGTTTCTCACAAAATGAACATCGAGAAAGCCTGGTTCCACTTTTACCGTTAGCCACACTCACCCCTCTAACCCTGCACTGATCCAGTTTGTGAACTGTTTATGAATCTTTTTTCTCGGACTGCTTTGAGCTAAGAATCTCGTCCACCAAGGAATACTCAACCGCCTGCTCGGCGGTGAGGTAGTAGTCCCGGTCGGTGTCTCGGGCGATCTTGTCGTAGGTCTGGCCGGTGTTTTCCGACAATATGGTGCGGATCTTATCTTGCAACCGGATGATCTCCCGTGCCGCGATCTCGATGTCGGTGGCCTGGCCCTGGGCGCCGCCCATGGGCTGGTGCATGTGGACGGTGGAATTGGGCAGTACGTAGCGTTTGCCCTTTTGCCCGCCCGAAAGCAGGATGGTGGCCATGCTGGCCGCCATGCCGATACAGATAGTCGAGACTTCGGAATTGATCAGATGCATGGTGTCGTAGATCGCCATGCCGGCGCTGATCACGCCGCCGGGGCTGTTGATATAGAGATTGATGCCCTTGTCCGGGTCCTCCCGCTCAAGGAACAGCAACTGGGCGATGATCAGGTTGGCCACCTGGTCGTTTATCGGTGTGCCCAGAAATATGATCCGCTCTTTCAGGAGAAGGGAATATATATCGAATGCCCGCTCGCCCCTCGGGCCGGTCTCGATGACCATGGGAATCATGGCCTGTGGTACGAATAATCCGCTGGAGTTAGGAAGGTCTTGCATCGACGTGGGCTCCTTATTCTGTTGCTTCATCGGCCGGCGAAGAATCTTCTTCCGGCGCGGTTTCTTGGTTTAAATCGGAATCTTGGTTCGAATCGGATTCTTCAGCGGCAGGGCTGGCGGATCCCTCTCCTTGAACTATCTCCACCAACCTGGCCATGATCTTCCGGTTCATCAAAGACGACCGGATGGACTCTTTAGCGTTCTCCGAATTCAGGGCCTGCTTCATGGACGCTTCCGAATCGCCGCCGGTGGTGGAGATCAGATTGCCGATCTCGGCGTCCACGTCCTCGTCGGAGACGTCGATATTCTCCACATCGGCCAATTTCCGCAGGAGCAGCATGGTGTTAAGCCGTTCTTCCGCTTGTGGCTTCATCTGCTCCCTAAGTTCCTCTTCGGTCTGGCCTACATGACTAAGGTAGTGTTCCATGTCCATGCGCTGGTTGCGTAAGGACCTTTGGCGCTCCTCGTACATTAAGTCTAATTCGCGCTGGTAGACTAGTTCTGAGGCCTCAATTTTGGCCAGTTTTTTGAGCTCTTCGAGACTGGACTGCTCCAAACGGCGGGTCTCGGCCGCCTCACCTTCGTCGTTGAGACGCTGTCTTACGTGGTCGGAGAGGGCCTCCAAGGTCTCGAATCCCTCCCGCACTCCCTTTGCGAATTCGTCGTCCAGTTCCGGCAGTATCTTCTCCTTGACGGCAAGGATTTCCACGTTGAACCGGCACTCTTTGCCGGCGTAGTTCTCCTGGGGGTAATCGTCAGGAACGGGCAGCGTGAATTCCTTGGTCTGTCCCTCGGTCATGCCCTCCAGATAAACGGAGAAGCCCGGAAAGGGGAGGTTGTTGTCTACCTGGGGAACGAAGTCTATCCCTTGGTCATCGATGACCCCATCACCTTCGATCGTCCCTTTGACGTTCATGGACACCAGGTCACCAAAGGCCAACGGGCGTTCCACCGGTTCCCAGGGAGCCGCCTCAAACCGCAGGTCTTCCAGTACGTGTTCCACCTGTTCGTCGGTGACTTCCACCGCCTCCCGCCTCAGCCGGATCGACTGGAACTCTCCCAGGTCGACGATGGGCTCAAGGGGCACCACGGCCTTGAACGACACGGGAGCCATGTCGATGACTTCCAACTGGGGTTCCATGAAAGCCTTGATGTCTTCGTCCTTCAATACCTTGTCCAATGACTCCGGAATCATGAATTCCAGCGCTTCTTGGACCAGCGCTTCCCGGCCAAGGTGGTTTTCGATCACCGATCGGGGGGCTTTGCCGGGACGAAATCCAGGGATGCGGACGCGGCTGGCAACCCTTTTGTAAGACCGGTTGAGAAATGGCTCCTCATCATCGGCATCCATGGATATGGTAAGGGTTATCTCTGTGGTTGTGACCGAGTCCTTTGTGACGTTCAACGCCTTTCCTCTCTGTAACCTGCCATGGCCGGGGGTGAATGGCCATCAGAATCGAGTAGCTGATCTACCGACATAAGGATGAGCGAACCATCGGCCCAAACGACGGTCCAAACGACGGGCGCAGGTGTGGCTTAATCGTGAGTTCGGGTAGCCACGATTATAACATACCTTCCTTGCGGCACTTTCCATAACCAGTCGATTAAACGCCCACGGGATAACCCTCTACATTTGCGGGTGTCTCAAAAGTTAAAGTCCCGGCGCCCCGATGGACTCCGGGTTTCATGTGTGCTTCCCCTTGTCACCCCGAGCTCCGACCGGTGGTCGAGAGTCTCGATGAAATCGGACGCAGCGAGGGGTCTCTTTGTTCCCGGTGGCTCTGGTGGTTTCCGGGATGGGAAACTTTCGGGCCCGTTGCCGGTGGACAATTCCAGTATCTGACGGGCATGGTTCCTTATCAATTTCTTAGATTTCGACCAAAATTGGCATAAGTTTAAGAAATTATTAAAACTCACCCCAATTTTCATTGACGGTTATGTTTACAAGTTGGTACTGTCAGTTGCAATCGCATCGGCGCAAAAGTGGTCGGACGACCGGGTCCAATGGATATTTCTTTGGTTTTTCACGGATTTTCGCTGGATTATTGCTGGGAGTCCCTGATACGAAATCGCCGATAAGAGAAGTTGCCGGCAAGAAGTGATGTGGCCGCCAGATCGATCCTGGCGGATGGGAGCGGCGGTGGCACTGGCAACCCTGACAAGAACAGCGGAATCATCAGTCCCTTGGCTAACGGAGCTTATGGGCCGAACTGGTCATGCATCCGACGGCGAATTCGTTGTCTCTCACCAGCCGGTACTTCTGACGGAGACCCTCCATCAGTTGATGCTGCAAGAGGGCGGAGTCTATGTGGACGGCACTACCGGAGAAGGAGGCCATTCCCAGGCCATCCTCCAGACCGGGCCCCAGGTAAAAGCGGTGCTGGGCATCGACTGGGACCCCCGGTCTCTGGAAACGGCCCAGTCCCGGTTGTCCGGGTTCGGCGGCCGCTTTCTGCCCGTTCCGGGCAACTACGCCGAGATGGCCGGTCTGGCGGCGGAGCGGGGGATCACCGAGGTTAACGGCGTGCTGTTGGACCTGGGGTTCTCCTCCCGCCAGGTGGAAAGTCCCGGTTACGGCCTGAGTTTCCAGATGGATGAACCTCTGGACATGCGCTACGACCCTGATGGGGACCTGACCGCCGAAGAGATCGTCAACACCTACGGCGAAAGGGAATTGGGTCAGCTGATCCGGCGTTACGGGGAAGAGCCGCGGGGCATGAGCATCGCCAGGGCCATCATCAAAGAGAGGCCGGTTGCGACCACCGCCCAGTTGGCTTCCATAGTAGGCGGAGTCCTGGGGCGCCGCCGCGGTCAGCGGGTAAACCCGGCCACCAGGACCTTCCAAGCCCTGCGCATCGCGGTCAATGACGAGCTCTCGAACGTAGAGCGAGGATTGGATGCGGCCGTGGGCCTGCTCGTCCCCGGAGGCCGCCTGGTGGTGATCAGCTACCACAGTCTGGAAGACCGGATCGTAAAGTCGTTCTTCAACCGGGAAGCGGCCACCTGTGTCTGTCCTCCCGGTTTGCCGGTATGCGTCTGCGGTAAAACGCCGCGCCTAAAGATCATCAACCGGCGGGTGATCAAACCATCCAATGAAGAGGTCCAGTCCAATCCGAGGAGCCGCAGCGCCAAACTGCGGGCGGTCCAGCGGATCTAGCCGGGCCGCCGGCGTTGGACGAGACCAAGGCCCAAATACGGCACCATTAAGGAAGGTGACAGGTTGGCAAGAGACACATTCTATACAGCGGTTGACATCGGCACCGATAAAGTTACCTCCATCATGGCCCGCGTGGGGTCCGAGGGCGAACTGAAAGTGCTGGGCACCGGAGTTGTAACCTCCCAAGGAGTGCAAAAAGGCCGGATCGAGAATATCGACGAGGTCAAAGAGGCGGTCCACACCTCGTTGGAAGAAGCCCAGCGCTACATCGGCAACGGGACGCCCACCGGCGTATACACCAGCGTCACCGGGACCCATCTGAGTTCACTGAACACCAGAGAGGTGGTGGACAACCCCGATGACGTGGGCGACATCACCGGTAAATTGCTGGACCGTCTGCTGCGGGGGTCTTTCCCAGATGTCGGCCCAGGACAAGAGGTTCTCCACGTTATTCCCATCGGGTACCACGTCGATGGCATGTCCGGCATCCGCAATCCGGTGGGTCTCCACGGCAACCTGGTGGAGGTGGAAGCCCACGTGGTTATCGGCGACGCCGTCATTCTGAAGAACACCGTAAAGGTGATCGAGGCCAACAAGGCTTCGGTGAAGAGCATGGTGCTCCACTCTCTGGCGTCCGCAGAGGCCACCTTGAGCGGTGACGAGCGCGAGATGGGCGTCGTCTTGGTCGACATCGGCGGCGGCACCACCGACATCGCCATCTACCGGCAGGGCCAACCGTGGTACTCAGCGGTCATCCCAGTGGGCGGAAGCCAGTTGACCCGCGACCTCTCGGTGGCGCTCAAGACGCCGGTGTACATGACGGAAGAGATGAAGATCAAATGGGGCAGCGTGATGCCCGAAACCGTTCCGGCCGACCAAGAAGTGATGATACCCAGTTTCCAAGGGCAGCCAAAGCATTCACTGTCGCGGCGCATCCTGTGCGAACCGCTGCATGACAGGATGGTGGAACTCATCAAGTTGATCGTTCTAAAGGTGAGACAGTCCGGACTCAGAGAATTCCCTCCCGGCGGCATCGTGCTGACCGGAGGAGGAGCCGAGATGACCGGACTGACGGAACTGGTCCAGAAAACCCTGGGAGGACAGGTCCGTATCGCCTTCCCTGAGGGTATCGCCGGTCTGCCGGCGCAACTCAGAAAGCCGGCCTTCTCGGCCGCCGTTGGGCTGCTCCTCTGGGGGATAAAACACCAGGGCGAAACACGGTCTTCCTTGAATGGAGGCCGATCGATAATGGGAAGCAAATCTTGGCGATGGGGGTTGGGCAGGAAAAAAGCGGCCGCAGCGAGGTGACAATAATTTAGCCGCCGACGCCAAATACTCGCGCCGGCGCTCCGGGAACCGCCCGGACAACGGACCCAGCAAGACCAGCCAGATCTTTAGGAGACCGAAGGAGGCCCGGCAGCGGGCCCGAGACCTTAAATCGATGATGATGATGTGGAGGACCTGATATGGTACAAGACAACTCAGCAGCCTGGGAGCCCAGCAAAGACGTAGACAACACCTTTGAGATGGTGCAGGAGATCAATGCCGCCGCGCCAAATATCAAGGTGATGGGCATCGGCGGCGGCGGCAGCAACGCCGTCAGCCGGATGTTCAAAGACAAACTGCCCGTGGTCGAGTATTACAGCGTTAACACCGACGCCCAGCACCTGTTTCGCTGCGATGTGTCCCACCGGCTGGCCATCGGCCAGAACCTGACCCGGGGCCTGGGCGCCGGCGCCAATCCAGATCTGGGACGGCAAGCGGCCGAAGAGAGCCGCCACGACATCGAAAAAGCGCTGGAAGGCGCTGACATGGTCTTCTTAGCCGTGGGGATGGGCGGCGGCACCGGCACGGGAGCCTCTCCGGTGATCGCTCAGATCGCCAAGGAGTCGGGCGCACTTACCGTGGCCGTGGTGAGCCGGCCCTTCTCCTTTGAGGCCAATATCCGCAAGAAGAACGCGGAAGAGGGTATCGCCAGGCTTAAGGACAACGTTGATACCTTGATCGTTATCGACAATGACCGTTTGCTGCAGTTAAACAACCAGGGTGAGCAGACCTACACCTGGGAAGACGCATTGAAGATGGCCGACTCGGTCCTGCAGCAGGGGATCCAAGCGATAGCTGAAGTGGTGACGGTCCCCGGTGAGATCAACGTGGACTTCGCCGACGTGCGCACCATCTTGAGCAACGCCGGACAGGCCTGGCTGGCCATCGGCCGGGGCAAAGGCGAGAATCGGGCGGTGGACGCGGCGCGCCAGGCGACCAAGAGCCCGCTCTTGGACATCTCCATGGACGGCGCCAAGCGGATACTGTTCGTTATCACCGGCGGCCCAACCCTGACGCTTCAGGAAGTCCAGGATGCCGCCCGGGTCATTCAGGACCTGTCCGACCCCGATGCCAACATCATATTCGGCACCTGCCGTGACGCCAAACTGGACGATGAGGTCAAGATCACCATGGTGGCCGCTTCATTCCCGGTGGTGGCTGAGAACCAGCAGCTCCGCGAGGACGAACTAGAGCGGTTGCTCCAGGACGTGATTCCCCAGTCGGAAGAAGAACTGGACGTGCCCAGTTTCCTGCGCCGCCAGTCAGGGAACAAAAACCGGGGCTTTTTCCGTTAAAATCCGTAATCAGCGCAAAGGCTCCCGGAATCACCGGACATGTTAGGGTAAATTGGCGGAAACGCTACGTCAGTGGCAAGACCGCACCGGGCCGGGAGCCCTTTAAAAACAGAGTAATGTTCTCGGAGGCCTAAGCGCACTAATCCCCCCTTATCAAAGCACCCCAATCAGGCGCCGGGAATCATCTTTCGACCGCCCTTCCTAATCGGAGGGCGGTCTTTTTTTGTGTCCTGATTTCTCGACTGCCTCCAACCACACGTCTATTACGAAAAACGATGGGGATTGACAAGTTAATTATCGTTATTTACACTAAAGACACTATAGATAGTAGGTTTAGTTAACAATAACACTATATATAGTATCTAAAACGAATTTAAGAAAAGTTTAAAAAAACAACCAAGAAATGCACTGTCCATTTTGCGGCCATCCCCATTCCAAGGTCACCGACTCGCGGGTGGTGGCGAGCGGGATCCGGCGACGGCGTGAATGCCAGAGCTGCGAACTCCGGTTCACAACCTACGAACGAGTCCAGGCTGCTCCTCTGATGGTGTCCAAACAAGACAACCGTAGAGAGGAGTTCAACCGTGAAAAACTTATATCGGGGATCAGGAAAGCGTGCGCCAAGAGGCCCGTCGCCTCTAGGACGATCGACAAGATGGTTGAAGACATAGAAGCCGAATTACAACACATGGGCAACATGGAGGTTTCGACCACCGTGCTCGGCACCATGGTGATGGAGCGGCTCCGGAAATTGGACCGGGTGGCGTACATCCGCTACGCCAGCGTCTACCGGTCCTTCCAGGACATAGAGAGTTTTGAAGAAGCGGTCCGGGACTTGCGAGACGAGGCCCAATTGCCCCTTCTGGAGATGCCACCGGCCCTGCCCAAGAAAGGGCGCCGGCGCTCGGTGGGACCGGATGCCGAGTTCCGTCCGGCACAAAAGAGAGGCCCCAAAAAGAAAAATCAGGGCGGCCGGCAAAGCGGCAGCCCCCAACAGGGCCTGATCAATCAGGAATGATTCCAGGTGCGGACAATTCCTAAGAGAAGAACAGCAAGACCGGATGCACTATTCGATCACTCAACCAAGGAGACCCCGACATGAATGGCAGTTTGCAGTATTCAGCCCTGACCAGACTCCTGACCCTAAACAACAAGGTGCATGACCTTGAGAATCGGATGTTGGCGGAGACGGTCCCCATCGGCGCCAGGGGCGCAATGATTTCGGCACAGATGGCTTCGGGCAGCCGCATCGCCGAGATCCAAGAGGAGATCGACCGGTTCGCCCGGGCCAGCCTGGCTACTTGCTGGTTGGGCAACACGGACACCGAAGACGAAGAATACGAGCTTTAGGCTCTGCTGCGACCCAGACTTCCAATTCTGTCCGTCTTGAGTTTATCTTTAAAAAAATTGGCGTCATTTCACTGGTGCGAGCATTGAAAGGATCGGCGATTGGTTGTGTTTAGGATAGTGTGATGATTTAGGGGCGTTCCGATGACCGGGACGCCCCTCCCTTTTGTTACAGGCCCGTCGGACAACCGTCTACCGGCCCGGACCCCACCGGAAAATCGGCAATCTTCCCCCTTCTCCCCCAGATTTCAGAAAAACCTGGCCTCCGATTTTCGGCCATCTTCTCCGCACATTCCGCTCCCAAAAACGCCAGACCAAACTCAGGATAATTGATGTTTTCGGCCCCTATTTTTCCCCGAAATTCTATTGACTTCCCCCAAATGCCGGAAGTAGAATTCGCCTACCACCTTTTGTAGTTCGGGAAACACCAACCACATCATGTTGTGGTATAGGACATAACCTAGACCCCTATATATGGTATAATTCAGGAAGTTTTCCGCACCGGGAATCCCCCACCTGAGAGCATTGTCACTACCCTGTTAGGGGTGACATTTCGGTGGCGAAAATCCGGACATAGGATGCTACAAATAAGGGCCAGCGAGGGCGCCGGGATTCCGGCTTTCGCCGGAGCGACACTAAAGAGGAACATCGAAATGACCGCCACTCATCGAGGAACAGGAACACAGACTGGGACGGACCCAGACACTCAGGAAAGACGCCGGCGCATAGCAACGGCCCTGGAGGCCGCTGGGATAGCCCAACAGACCAACGAACGGACCACGGAGTTGACCGCCAACGCCAATGTAGTGCTGGAGCGGCGGTATCTCTCCAAGGACCGGGAGGGCAATATCCTGGAAGACTCGGTGGGCATGTTCCGCCGGGTAGCCAAGAACCTTTCCCTGGCGGACGAGAACTACGGCGCCAGCGAAGATGAGCGGCAAGCCACCGAGGACAAGTTCTTCCTGGCGATGCAGCGCTTGGAACTCCTGCCCAACTCCCCCACCCTGATGAACGCCGGACGGGAGCTCCAGCAGTTGTCGGCGTGCTTCGTGCTGCCCATTGATGATGCCCTGGACTCCATCTTCGACAAGGTTAAGCAGACCGCCCTGATCCACAAGAGCGGCGGCGGGACCGGGTTCTCCTTCAACCGTCTCCGGCCGGAGGGTGACGTGGTCGGGTCCACCGGCGGCATCGCCAGCGGCCCGGTCAGCTTCATACGCGCCTTCGACGCCGCCACCGACGTGGTGAAACAGGGCGGCACCCGCCGCGGCGCCAACATGGGCATCTTAAACGTCGATCATCCGGACGTGGAGAAGTTCATCACGGCCAAGGAAGACGGCAAGAACCTGAGCAACTTCAATATATCGGTCGCCGTGAACAGCGACTTCATGGAACGGGTCAAGGCCAATCAGGAGTATGACCTGATCAACCCACGCACCAAGAAGGTCACCGGCCAGCGCAACGCCAAAGAGATATTCGACCTGCTGACCAACATGGCCTGGAAGACCGGCGATCCGGGGCTGATCTTCCTGGACCTGATCAACCGGGACAACCCTAATCCCCAGTTGGGCGAGATTGAAAGCACCAATCCGTGCGGCGAGCAGCCCCTGCTGCCCCACGAGTCCTGCAACCTGGCATCGATCAATGTCGCCCGGATGGTGACCATCGCCGACGGCGACACCGTGATGAACTGGGAACGGCTGGACGAGACCATCGATATCGCCGTGCATTTGTTGGACAACGTCATCGACATGAACAACTATCCCATACCCGAGATCGCGGAGATGAGCAAGAAGACCCGGCGGATCGGACTCGGCGTCATGGGTTTCTCCGACTTGCTCATACAGATGGGGGTCCGGTACGACTCGGCCGAGGCGTTGCAGATGGCGGAAGACCTGATGCAACACATCCAAGAGCGGACCAATCATGCGTCTTCGGAACTGGCCCAACTCCGTGGATCGTTCCCGGCCTGGGATGGCAGCATCTACAACCGGCCTGGAACGAGCGGCGGCGTGCGCCCCATGCGCAATTCAGCCCCGACCACCATCGCGCCCACCGGCACCATCAGCATCATCGCCGGGGCCTCCAGCGGCATCGAGCCCCTGTTCGCCCTGAGCTACGTGCGCAACGTCATGGACAACACCAAACTGGTGGA